>JBJEUD010000053.1:0-21027 GCA_051883655.1 Candidatus Faecivicinus sp.
CCGAAAACAAACGAAGTCCCTGTCGGCTCGGATCTATGGCCGACAGGGACGTCAAATCTGCAATATTCCCTGCAAGAAACGCAGCACAGGAGACAAGCGGCGACCACCGCCGCGCAGGCTCCGTCTTTATCAGCGCGGCAGCAGTTGGCCGCGGGCACTGCCCGCGCGGCAGCAACTGGCTGCGGGCACTGCCCGCCTCAGGCTGCCAAGTGGAAGACCTGGGTGGCGATGGTGAAGAGGATGAACAGAGAGGCCGCGTCCACCATCGTCGTGATCAGGGGGCTCGCCATCAGAGCCGGGTCGAGATGGATCGCCTTCGCCAGAAGCGGCAGCGTGCAGCCGATCGACTTGGCGATGATGATCGTGAAGAACATCGCCAGGGAAACCACGAAGGCCACGTCCTTGTCGTAGGGCGTGAAGAACCAGATGCGCAGGAAGTTGATCAGCGCCAGCACCACGCCCAGCATCAGCGCCACGCGAATTTCCTTCCAGAGAATCCGGCCGATGTCCTTCAGCTCGATCTCGCCCAGGGCCAGACCGCGGATCGCCAGCGTGGACGCCTGCGCGCCGCAGTTGCCGCCGGTGTCCATCAGCATCGGAATGCACGCCACCAGCGCCACGCCGATGCCCTGCGCGCTGGCCAGCACGTTTTCAAAGTGGGTGATGATCATGCCCGTGAACGTGGCAGAAATCATCAGGATCAGCAGCCACGGCAGGCGGTTCTTCGCCAGCGTCAGCACGCTGGTCTTGAGGTACTCGTCGTCGGACGGCAGCATGGCGGCCATCTTTTCAAAGTCCTCGGTGTTCTCCTCTTCGATGACGTCCACGATATCGTCGACGGTGACGATGCCCACCAGGCGGTTCTCGTGGTCCACCACCGGGATGGACAGCAGGTCGTACTTGCGCACGGTGTCGGCCACCAGCTCCTGGTCGTCGGTGGTGCGCACGGAGATCACCTGGGTGTTCATCAGGTCCTCGACCATC
This sequence comes from Candidatus Faecivicinus sp., assembly GCA_051883655.1. Classification (GTDB taxonomy): domain Bacteria; phylum Bacillota; class Clostridia; order Christensenellales; family Aristaeellaceae; genus Faecivicinus. The sequence goes on from JBJEUD010000053.1 coordinate 985, forward strand.
AGATCGTCATTGGCCAGCAGCAGCTTGCGCAGCGCCACGGTGCCCAGCAGCTCGCGCCGGTCGTCCAGAATATACAGCGTGTTGATGGTCTCCTTGTCGGGCGCGGTGCGGCGGATCTCCGTCATGGCCTGTCCCACCGTGGTGCCCACGTGGAACTCCATGTACTCAATGGTCATGATCCGGCCCGCGCTGTTCTCCGGATAGCGCAGGAACTGGTTGATCAGGTCGCGGCGCTTCTGGTCGCAGTTCGCCAGCATGCGCTTGACCACGCCGGCGGGCAGCTCCTCCAGAAAGTCCACCGCGTCGTCGATGAACATGTCGTCGATGATGCGCATGGCCTCTTCGTCGCCCAGCGCCTCCATGATGCGCGTGCGCTGGTCGTTGTCCATGTAGGCGAAGACATCCGCGGAGACGTCCTTGGGCAGCAGGCGGAATACCATCAGCACCTTCTCGTTGTCCAGGGTCTCCATGTATTCCGCGATATCCACTTCATTGAGCATGTTCAGCGCGCCGCGAAGCTCCGCCTTCTTGCCGGCCTCCAGCAGCGCGTCCAGCCTGCCCTTGATTCTTTCGAAATCCATGGTCTTCATCCTCCTTCCGAAAATTTGTTTTTTACGCAGAAAAACAGACACATGCCAATTCTGAACCCAACGACGAACGCCTCCGCGACCGCAATCGCGCAGGCTGCCCGCCGACGGGTGCAATGTGCCCCTCGTCTGACGCTCGGATGTGTGTGAAGATGAAGGCTTGCCTGTCAGCAGCGCAGCGATGAACCGACGCCTCGAGGCACGCCATCAGCCGACATACATCTTCCGCCGTCGTCCATGCTTTGCCACCTCCCAAAACCATATTGGAAAAATAAAAACGGGCGGGAGCAGCGCTCCCTCCCCTTTATCATATCCGCATTTTTAACATTCGTCAAGACAAAATAAGAAATTAACAAATGGGCGCCGGACCCCGGTTTCCCGTCACCGCGCCAGGCTGTTCAGAAATTCGATCAGGCGCAGCATGCCGGACACATGGCAGCTCCTCAGCCGGCCCGAGAGCGCCGCGCCGGTCTCGCCGTTTTCGGCCAGCGCCTCCAGTTCCGCCGCCAGCGACTCCAGCTGGCCGATCAGTCCCGCGCACACCGGCTGCTCTGCCGCGCCCGCCACCGCCGCCAGCGCCGATTCCGCCCTCCGCGCCTCCGAGGCCGCCACCCTCGCCAGCGTCCGCGCCGACGAGGCGGGCAGCTCGCCCCGGTCGATCTGCAGGGCCATGGCCGCCGCCTGATCCAGCTGAACGCGAAGGGCGCGGTCCGCGGCGGCGATCGCCTCCGCGTCCGCCTCCGAGGCCGTGATCCGCAGCGACGCCGCGGGGGCGGACCGCGCGATCACGCCGGTCTCCGCGCCCTCCTGACTGGCCAGCCGCCGGGCAATGCGCTCCGCGTCCGCCTGGAGCGAGTAGCCCGCGCCGAGCACGTGAAAGCCGTCCTCCGCCGGATACACCACCGCCGCCGCGCCGCGGCCCGCGTAGCCCGCCGCCGACAGCCGGGCCGAAAGCGCGTCCGGCCAGACGCCGAGATCGGCAAAGTAGACCGTCACACCCTCCAGATCCATCTCCCGCGTGACCCGCGCTCCCGGCGCGGCGGTCTCCTCCGCGTCGTCCGGCTGCGGCACGCCGAGCGTGATCAGATAGACCGCCAGCATCGTCACCGCCAGCGCCAGCGCCCAAGACAGTGCGCTGGGCCGGTCGCGGCGCACCCGCACACGCTTCTGCATGATCTCCACCTCCGCTGCATTCTATGCGCGCCTTCCCCCCTCGAATGCGGCGTTTTGATTAGAAATGACAAATATGGTTGACAGCTTTACGCAAAAATGCGATAATATTCCAGCAGACGCGCCCCATCGCGCGCTCTGAAAACCACGCAACGCCGGCGATGCTCAGCGCCGGACGGAGGATTTTCATGCTGACCGCTCAACAAACCGCACAGATCATACTGCTCTCCCTTTCCACGCTGCTCAACCTGATTTCCGTCTATCTGGGCGCGATGTTCCTCTTCACCTTCAAGCGCCGCAAGCCCTATCCCGACGCGGCGACCCGCGCCCGCTTCGCGGTGATCATCCCCGCGCGCAACGAGTCCGGCGTGATCCGGAACCTGATCGACGCGCTCCGCCGCCAGGACTACCCCGCTGAGAATATCGATATCTACGTGGCCGTGAACAACTGCACCGACGACACCGAGGCCGTCTCCCGCGCCGCCGGCGCGCAGATTCTGCACTGCGAGGGCAAAATCACCTGCAAGGGCGACGTGCTGCACCAGGCCTTCGCCGCGCTGCTGCCCATGGACTACGACGCCTTCGCCGTCTTCGACGCCGACAACATCCCCGACCGCGCCTTCATGCGCCGCATGAACGACGCGCTGGCCGCGGGCGAGCGCGTGTGCAAGGGCCGGCTCAAGGCCGGAAACGCCTTCGAAAGCTGGGTCTCCGGCGGCTACGGTCTCTATCACGCGCTGATGGAGTGGACCTACAGCCGCCCCCACTCCGCTGCGGGCTTCTCCTCCAACCTGGTGGGCACCGCCTTCGTGGCGCACCGCGAGGTGATGGAGGCCCTGGGCGGATGGAACACCACCACCCTCTGCGAGGACACCGAGTTCGCCGCCCAGACCACCCGGCTGGGCTATCGCGTGGCCTGGGTTCACGACGCGCTGAGCTACGACGAGCAGGTCGCCAGATTCGGCGTGTCCCTGCGCCAGCGCCGCCGCTGGTGCTACGGCATGGTGCAGTCCGCCCGGCGGATGACCCTCTCCATGTTCAGCCGCAGCTGTCCCAAAAGGGGCATGGCCCGGGACTTCGGCATGCTGTTCATCATCTCCCACTCCGCGCCCATCGCCGGCCTGCTGGGCCTGGCGCTGATGGCCTTTCAGCCGCCGGTCATGTGGGCGCTGTGCGGCGCGGGCCTGGCGCTGGCGTGGATCGCCATGACGCTGCTGGCCGTGGTGCTGTGCAGACTGGGCGGGTATCCCGTGCGGCGCATGCGCTCCGCCATCGCGCTGTTCCCGCTGTTCATGGCCTCCTGGATCCCCCTTCAGATTCTGGCGCTGTTCGTTCCGGTCCGGGGCTGGAGCGAGATCAAGCACAACGGCCAGAAGGACGCCCAGCAGATCTCAGCCGCCCGCTGAGCGGCCCCTGCAGACACAAAAAAACCAGCCGGAACCGCATCCGGCTGGTTTTTTCATGCATATTTACGATGCCGCCCTTCAGCGGCCCGGGTCCTCCAGGATCGCCCGGAGCTCCCGCTCCGCCTTCTCCAGCAGGCGCTTGTCCATGGGCTGCATGTCCCAGACGAGGTTTGCGTCGCCGCGGCGGCGCTTGGTGGACAACAGCGGGTTGCGCCTGTCGCAGATCATGGCGCTGTTCTGGTTGACGATGAAGGGCACGGCCAGCTCAGCGCCGCCCCGGTCGACGATCAGATGAAAGCCGACGGCGCCCTTCCGGCCGACGCCGAACGCGCCGCCCAGGCCCTCGGCGGGCTGGAAGAAGTCCTCCCGGCGGGTGACGAGGGCGTCATAGCGCTCCAGCACAAAATCGCCGTCGCTCCCGAAGTCGGGGCCGACGATCAGGCACACCTCTTTGCCGTCCCGGCAGAAGCCCACGAAGCCGCCGCGCTCGGTGGACAGCAGCAGCATCCGCTCCGGCGCGAAGCCCTCGCGCTGCATCGACTCCGCAAAGCGCAGCCGCTTGTCCTCCAGCTCCTTCAGCTTCTGCTTGCGAATGCGCTCGTTTTCATCGTTGAAAAGGCCCATTGCGCCGCCTCCTTCCGCGCCCATTTCCCGGTTCGCATTTTTTCTTCATTATATCAGAAGGCGGCGGGAAGGTCAACCGGAACCTGCCGCAGCCTTCAGACTGTCGAAAAACCTGTACAGAACCGCCTGTAAAATCGGGCGCGGCGGCGTGTACGGCGCGCCCGTCTTTTTCCGCAAGCGTCAGCGGCGGAAAAAGAACACCTTCCGTCAGGAAATCGCCCGGAAAATCGTGAGATTTTCAGATTTCCGCAGTTCTCCTTCTGCTCAATGAAAATCCTCAGATTTTCATTGAAAGTATCAAAAAATACTTTTTGAGTGTCAAAAAGGGAGCGGCCCCGCGCGGGGCCGCTCCCTTTGAAGATCATTCTTTGCCGTTCCAGCAGTAGGTGCACAGCTTGCAGGGGGAGACGCCGGTGGCCGCCATCATGTCGTCCAGGCGCTGATACTTCAGTGTGGTGAACTTCAGCTGCTGGCGGATGTCCTCCACCATGCGCGCGTACTCCGGTGAATCGGGGTCGGCGTAGCGGTCGAGGTTCTTCGGCGCGACCTCGCCCTCGAACTTCGCGATGGTGCGGCGGGCGATCAGGTCCATGTCCGAGGTGGAGCGGGAGAAGTTCAGATACTTGCAGCCGTACAGAATCGGCGGGCAGGCGGGGCGGATGTGCACTTCCTTCGCGCCGCTGTGATAGAGGAACTCCGTGGTCTCCCGCAGCTGGGTGCCGCGGACGATGGAATCGTCGATCATCACCAGGCTCTTGCCGCGGATCAGCGCGTCCACGGGGATGAGCTTCATGTGGGCGATCAGATTGCGCCGGGTCTGGTTCGGCGGCATGAAGGAGCGCGGCCAGGTGGGCGTGTATTTGATGAACGGGCGGGAGAAGGGAATGCCGGAGCGGTTCGCGTAGCCGATGGCGTGGGCGGTGCCGGAGTCGGGCACGCCGGCCACGGTGTCGGCGGTCACGTCGTCGCGCCGGGCGAGCATGTCGCCGCAGCGGCAGCGCATGGCCTCCACGTTCATGCCCTCGTAGCACGAGGTGGGATAGCCGAAGTAGACCCACAGGAAGGTGCAGATCTTCATCTCCTCCTTCGGCTCCACGAACACCTCGACGCCGTCGGGGGTGACGAAGTCGACCTCGCCGGGGCCGAGCTCGCGATAGAAGTCGTAGCCCAGGTTCAGATAGGCGGAGGTTTCGAAGGTGGCGCAGTAGGCGTCCTCCTTGCGGCCGATGATCACCGGCGTGCGGCCGAGGCGGTCGCGGGCGGCGTAGATGCCGTCCTGGGTCATGATCAGCATGGACATGGAGCCGTCGATCAGCCTCTGGGCATACTGAATGCCGTCGGCGATGGTGGCGCGGCGGTTGATCAGCACGGCCATCAGCTCGGTGGGGTTGATGTTGCCGCCGCTCATCTCCAGGAAGTGGGGCGTGCCCTCGGCGAACACCTTGCGCACCAGGGCCTCCACGTTGTTGATGCGGCCCACGGTGGTGATGGCGAACGTGCCCAGATGGGAGCGCACGATCAGCGGCTGGGGCTCGGTGTCCGAGATGCAGCCGATGCCCAGGTTGCCCTTCATCTCGTCCACATCGCGCTCGAACTTCGTTCTGAAGGGGGAATTTTCGATATTGTGAATCGCGCGCTGGAAGCCCCGCTGCGCATCGTACACCGCCATGCCGCCGCGCTTCGTTCCCAGGTGGGAATGATAGTCCGTGCCGAAAAACAGGTCGAACACGCAATCGCTCTTAGAAGCCACTCCAAAGAAACCGCCCATCGCTCAATCTCCTTTGCTTGATGCCAGTTTGGTCGCGGCAGATTGCCGAACCGCTGTGTTTATGATTGTCGCTCCCGCCAAGGCGGGAACGACAATCATTATAGCACGGTTTTATTTCGCCTGATGGGCTTGTGTGTAAACTTTCCGAAGGGAAATCGGTTTTTTGTTCGGAATTTTCTTTCAGGTGCGGAATATGCCGGTTTTTTTTGCAAATTCTCTTCCGCTATGGGGGAAAAGGATGTATAATATAGAAAAGTGCATCAATAAATATATAAATTGGAGATCGTGGCATGCGAAGCGAAAAATTCCTCTACCGTGAAATCTATCAGGCGCTGAAAAAGCAGATCGAAGCCGGCGAGCTGACCCAGGGCGAACGGCTGCCCTCGGAGGACGAGCTCTCCGAGACCTTTTCCGTGAGCAAAATCACCATCAAGCGCGCCATGGACATGCTCAAGGAGGAGGGCCTGATCCGCCGCGTGCAGGGCAAGGGAACCTTCGTGGCCCGGCCGGACGCCGCCGAGCCCCGGCCCGCCGCCGCCCCCGGCCGGCAGAAGCTGATCGGCCTGGTTCTGGAGCACGTGGCCACGCCCTTCGGCCTGGACATGATGTATCAGATCAGCCGCCGGCTGGACGAGCGCGGCTACAAGCTGTGCATCCGCTTCACCTACGGCAGCGCCGAAAAGGAGGCCGAGGAGATCAGCAGCCTGCTGGCGCTGGGCATCTGCGGGCTGATCATCATGCCCTGCCACGATTCCTATTACAGCCTGTCCATCATGAAGCTGATCCTGGAGTCCTTCCCCGTGGTGCTGGTGGACAAGCGCATGGACGGCCTGCCGGTGAACACCGTGTGCACCGACGGCCGCGAGGCCATCCGCCTGCTGATCCACCACCTGAAGGAGCGCGGCTGCAGAAACGTCGCCGCGCTGACCATCGAGCCCTCCAGCGCCACCTCGCTGGGCGACCGCATGGACGGCTTCCGCCGCGGCGTGGAGGAGACCGGCATGACCTGCGCCGGCGAGTTCATCCTGCCCCGTCGCACCGCGCCCATCCAGCCCTTCGACTCCGACCCGGTCCGGTCCGCGGAGCCAGAATACCAGAGCGCCGTCGGCGAGGTGCTGGACCGGCTCGATTCCCTGCCGGAGAGCTTCGTCTGCACCGAATTTGCCATCGCCCGCTCCCTGTATGCCGCCGCCCGGGCCCGCGGGCTGGAGGTGGGCCGCGACTTCAGGGCCTGCTGCATCGACGAGGACTACCTCGCCATGGGCGGATTCCGCTTCACCCACATGCGCCAGGACGAGATCGCCGTCGCCGACAAGGCGGTGGAGGTGCTGCTGGGCCTGCTGGACGGCAGCTACGCCGGCCGCAATGACTTCCGGGTGCCCGCGCTGTTCCGGATGGGCGCCACCACCTGATATATAAATATATTTTTCAAAAATCAAGCGCCGGTCAGGCTCTGTGAAAATCCACGTGATTTTCCCGACCGGCGCTATATTTTCGTCATTTATTCGCAATAAAGCCATGATATATATACGAATCAAATTAAATTCGAAGATAATCATAAAATATATATTGACATGTTGATTATTATGTGGTACATTGTTCCCAGCGGGGCGAAAGCCGCAAAATACACGAGGAGGAAACATCCATGAAGAAACTGCTTTCCATGATCCTGGTTCTCATGCTGGCGATGGGCGCGTTTGCGGCCATGGCGGCGGCGGAAGAGACCGAGGCCGGCACCGTGCGCATGCTCGCGGCCGTGACCGGCGGCAAGGACGAGGAGGAGAACACCCTCTGGGCCGAGGCGCTCAGCGAGGCCACCGGCCTGAACGTGATCGTTGAGAAGCCCGCTTCCGACTACGACAACATCCTGATGCAGAAGCTCAGCGCCGGCGAGTCCTACGACCTGATCTACATCAGCGCCAGCCAGTATCTGAACCTGGTTCAGCAGGGTGCGCTGACCGATCTGACCGACTACATCGACGCCTCCGAAATCCTGTCCAACAACGTTCCCGCCAGCGAGTGGGAGGACCTGAAGGTGGACGGCCGCATCTACGCCGGCTTCAACAAGCGCGAGCTGCACATCATGGTCGGCCTGAACAAGGTGATGCTCGAGGCCGCCGGCATCGACTACACCCAGATTGAGCCCACCCTGGACGGCTACTACGAGGTGTTCAAGGCCCTGCGCGAGGCCAATCCCTCCACGGACTTCTATCCCTTCAACACCATCCTGAGCCAGAACTGGGACCTGCAGCCCTGGATGGCCTCCGTCGGCCTGAAGGGCGGCGTCGTGGTCGATGAAGACGGCCAGACCTACGTCCCCTACGCCACCGACGCGGCGGCCCCCGTCTGGGAGTGGCTGAAGAAGCTGTACGACGAGGAGCTGCTCGATCCCGCTTCCTTCGTGGACGCCACCAAGGACATGCGCAACAAGCTGGGCGCCGCCTCCAAGCAGACCGCGGTCGACGTTGACTGGGCTGCCTGGGCCGGCCTGCAGAACGCCAACGCGGCGGCCGACGGCGTGACCACCGACGAGTACGAGATCGTCACCCTGCCCGGCTGCAAGACCCCCGACGGCGATTACATCATCCACAAGGGCAGCGCCAGCCTGTTCGCGGTTCCCGTGAACGCCACCAACGTGGAGGGCGCTGTGAAGGTTCTGGAGTACTTCGCCACCCAGGAGGGCGGCCTGCTGCTGACCCTGGGCGTCGAGGGCAACGACTACACCGTGTCCGACGACGGCACCTACACCCTGACCGAGATCGGCGCCAGCCACGCCATGGACCACGGCGCGCCCGTTCCGATCTACAAGGACTTCGTCAACCCCATCGGCCTGAACCTGGGCCTGGATGCGGCCATGGAGTACCTGGACGACGCCACCATCGAGAAGATCATCCCCAACGAGGGCACCTATAAGGAGATCGTCGGCAAGTGGGGCATCAGCATCGTCAAGGGCGAGGTGGACGTGACCTCCGGTCTGGAGAGCATGCGCAACGAGCTCGTCACCATGGGCGTTTGCGACAAGTAATTTCCAAAAAATCATTCCTTGCGAAAGGCGGGAGGCGGCATCCTGCCGCCTTTCGCCTTTTTTTCAGCAAAGAGGCTGAAATGCACCGGTTCAACAGCCGTTCCGGACGGCGGGGCGCGTTCGCCGACGCCCGGAATGGCTGTTCAACCAGACCCGCCACAGGAGGTTCGCGTCATGGCAGAGAAAACGTTGAATCCGCAGAAGATCCGCGAGGAAAACAAGGGCAAGAAGCTGATGATGAAGCTGAAGCGCTATCGCTTCATCTATTTGATGCTGATTCCGGTCGTCGTGTATTTCCTCGTATTTTCCTATTATCCGATGCTGTTGGGCGTGGTGAACAGCTTCCGGGAGATCCGGCTGCTGGGCGGCGCGGCGTTCGTGGGCTGGAAGAACTACCAGACCATCCTGTCCAGCCCCGTCTACTCCCAGGCCTTTGTGAACACGCTGATCGTGGGCGCGGGCACCTTCGTGCTCCAGTTCGTCTGGGGCCTGCTGCTGGCGCTGTGCTTAAACGAGATCCGCCGCAAGGCGACGCGCTCGTTCTTCCAGACCATCACCTACATCCCCTATCTGCTGTCCTGGGCCGTGGTCGGCTCCATCTGGATCACGCTGCTGTCCCCCAGCGGCCTGATCAACGGCCTGCTGCAGGTGGTTCAGGGCGAGAGCTTCCGCAAGATCGTGTTCATGTCCGAGCGCAGCTACGCCCGGGGCATCATGATCTTCACCGGCGCGTGGAAGGGCGCGGGCTACTTCGCGGCGCTGTTCCTGGCGGCGATCATCTCCATCAACCCCACGCTGTATGAGGCCGCGTCCATCGACGGCGCGAGCCGCTTCCAGCAGATGTTCTGCATCACCATTCCCGCCGTGGTGCCCACGATCAAGGTGGTCACCATGCTGGGCGTGATGGGCATGCTGCGCAACTTCGACCAGATCTTCGTGATGGCCAACTCCAACATCATGGACAAGGTGCGCAACCTGCTGTATCTGATCTACAACGAGGGCATTGTGCAGTTCAAGATCGGCCCCGCGTCCGCGGCGGCCTGCGTGGTGCTGCTGGCCACCATGGTCATCAGCTTCACCGTGCGCAAGCTCATCAAGTACGATCAGATCGGCTAAAGGAAGGAGGAACCATCCATGAAAAAGAATGCCGTCGGCGTTCGCCATCGCAACGAGCTCAACCCGGTTCAGAAGGGCGTGATGTGGCTGTTCCTGCTGGTGGTGGCCGTGCTCATGGCTCTGCCCATGTGGAACGTCATCGTGGTGTCCACGTCCAGCACGCTGGAATCCTCCCGCAGCGGCGTGGTGCTGTGGTGGCATGAATTCAGCATCGAAGGCTTCAAATACGTGTTCGAGGTCTCCAAGCTGTCCAAGCCGTTCCTGAACTCCCTGTTCGTCACCACCGTGGGCACGGTCATCCAGGTGCTGCTGTCCAGCATCGCCGGCTACGTGCTGATCCAGCGCGACCTGCCCTTCAAGGGCTTCATCACCAGCTTCGTCATGCTGACCATGATGATCCCCGGCGACCTGACGATGATCTCCATCTATCAGCTCAACCGCGATCTGGGCCTGCTGAACACCTACACCGGCCTGATCCTCAACGGCCTGATCTCCGGCTTCAGCATCCTGCTGATGCGCAACTACTTCGAATCCATCTCGTTTACGCTGGCGGAGTCCGCGCGCATCGACGGCGCGTCCGAAATGCGCATCTTCGCGGGCATCTTCCTGCCGATCTCCCTGCCGGGCCTGGCCACCGTGTTCTTCATGGAGTACGTCGCCCGCTGGAACAGCATCACCATCCCCGCCGCCATCCTGACCAACGAGGCCATGTACACCCTGCCGCTGAAGCTGAAGGCCATGATCCTCTCCACCAACTCCACCTCCGGCACGGCCCAGATCCCCGACAACGCCATCATGGCCGCCATCATCATCACCGCCGCGCCGCTTCTGCTGATCTACGTGTTCGCCCAGAAGTTCCTGCTGTCCGGCCTGAACCTCGGCGCAACGAAGGAGTGATCCCCATGAAGACGATCCGCTTTGAGCGCTTCATCCGCAAGAACGAGGAGCGGCTGTACTTCACGCTGCCCTTCGACGTGCCGGAGAACATCGAGCGCATGGACATCTACTACAAATATCCCCGCCACGCCTCCCGCACCGAGGACGGCGTGACCTACTCCGACGAGATCAACATCATCGACCTGGCCCTCACCGCCGGCAACGGCGAATACGTGGGCGCGTCCGGCTCCGACCGCACCCACATCGCCATCTCCGCCTATGAGAGCTCCCAGGGCTACGCGCCCATGCCCGTGGTGCCCGGCACGTGGGAGATCATCGTCGGCGCGTACAAGATCGCCGACGAGGGCGTGACCGTGGAGTACACCATCGAGCTGACCGAGAAGGCGCTGCGCCGCTTCCGGGGCGACACCCACACCCACACCAAGGGCTCGGACGGCGAGCTGTCCTCCGAGGCGCTGGTGGAGCTCTGCCGCCAGCAGCACCTGGACTACGTGTTCATCACCAACCACAACAACTACTCCGAAAACTTCTGCCTGCCCCGCCCGTCGGACATGACCGTGCTGCCCGGCACCGAGTGGACCCACTACAACGGTCACGCCGGCTTCCTGGGGATCCAGCGCCCCTACCGCACGCCCTTCTGCGTCAACGCGCCGGAGGAGGCCCGCGCCTGCATCGACGAGGCCCGGGCCAACGGCGCGATGATTGTGATCAACCACCCCTTCTGCGCGCCCGAGTGCGGCTGGAAATGGGGCTTCGACCTGGCGCCCTACGACGCCGTGGAGGTCTGGAACGGCGCGATGATGCTAGACAACGAAAACACCGCCTGTCTGGACTGGTGGCACGGCGAGCTGGTGAAGGGCCGCCGCATCCCGGTCACCGGCGGCAGCGACTTCCACCGCTCCCGCCCGCTGAGCCTGCCCGGCATTCCCTGCACCTGCGTCTACGCCATGTCCCGCTGCCCGGAGGACCTGATCGACGCGCTGAAGCGCGGCCACAGCTATGTGAAGATGGATCCCGACGCGCCGGACGTGGATGTGCGCGCCGGCGACGCGCTGATGGGCGACTGCGCCCCCGCGGACGCCGCCGTCACCGCCGAGTTCACCGGCCTGCGCGCCGGCGACACGATCCGGCAGATCACCGACCGCGGCGCGGAGGAGCGCGTCTGCCCGCCCCAGGGCCGCGCCATGACGCTGACCTTCCGCCCCAGCGGCGAGCGCTTCGTGCGCTATGAGGTGGTCCGCACGCTGTTCCGGGGCCTGCCGCCGGCGCGCGTGCTGGTCTCCAATCCGCTCTACTTCGCAACGGAGGATTGACATGCAGATCCGCAAAGTTATCATCGTATTCAAGACCCACTTCGACATCGGCTTCACCCAGCTCTCCCGGGACATCCTGGACTACTACGCCGGGGACATGCTGGACCGCGTGGCCGAGACCTGCGACGCCACGAAGGACATGGGCGACCTGCGCTACGTGTGGACCATGCCCTCCTGGCCGCTGAAGGAGATGCGCGCGCGCTGCGACGGCCGCCGCGCCGCCCTGGTGGACGACCTGATCGCCCGCCGCCAGCTGACCTGGCACGCGCTGCCCTTCACCTCCCACTACGATTTCTGCGGCGTGGAGGACGCCGTCCACGGCCTGCGCTACGCCAAAGAGCTCTCCGAACAGTACCGCGAGCCCCTGCGCCGCGCCGCCAAGATGACCGACGTGCCCGGCTACGGCCGCTTCCTGCCGGAGCTGCTGGCCGGCGCGGGCATCCGCTTCCTCCACCTGGGCTGCAACGAGTTCGCCATGCCCGCCGACGTGCCCAGCGTGTTCTGGTGGGAAGCGCCCTCCGGAAAGCGGGTGCTGACCATGTACAACAGCGGCTACGGCACCGCCGTCTGCCCGCCGGAGGACTGGCCCTTCTCCGCCTGGCCCGCCATCATGAACACCCAGGACAACTCCGGCCCCCAGACCGCCGGGCTGGTGAGCGCCATCGTGGACAAGATCCGCGAAAAGCACCCCGACGCCGAGGTGATCTGCGGCACGCTGGAGGACGTCTGGGAGGCGCTGAGCGCCGAGGATCTGGACAGCCTGCCCGTGGTGCGCGCCGACCTGGCCGACACCTGGATCCACGGCGTGGCCAGCTATCCGAAGGAGTCCGCCGCCGTGCGCCGCCTGCGGGGCCGCATCGCCCGGGTGGAGCGGGCCATGACCCGCCCCGGCGCGGCCGACGTCTCCGGCGATCTATCGCTGGCGCTGGACCGCATGGCGCTGTTCGCCGAGCACACCTGGGGCCTGGACGTGAAGAAATGGCTGGGACCCATCCCCGACTATGAGCAGTTCGATTCCTATCGCGATTCCGACGCCTGCCGCAAGATGGAGGAATCCTGGCAGGAGCAGCGCGACCGCGTGGCCGAAGCCGAGGCCGCCTGTGCCCGGGCCGAGGCCGCGCTGGGCCTGGAGTCCCCCGCCAGACCGGCCTTCGCGCCGAAGGCGGCGCTTCGCGGCGAGCAGTCGCTGACCCGGGGCCGCTATCGCCTGGACTTCTCCGCCGACACCGGCGTCATCCACGGCCTGTACGATCTCCGGCGGGACTGCTGGCTGCTGCGCGAGCGGGACGGCGCGGGGGTGTTCTCCTACCGCTACGACCGCTACGGCGCGGACGACATGACCGAGTACCTGCGCGCCTACGCCCACCGCTTCTCCGACTGGGGCCTGGCCGACAACGGCCGCATCCAGTATCCCGAGTGCGATCACGTCACCCGCACACCCGACTTCGTCTCCTGCGAGCAGGACGGCGGCACAGTCCGCTTCCGCTATGCCGCCGCCCCCGGCGAGCGCTTCGGCGACGCGGACGAGGTGATCCTCACCGTGACGCTGCCCGGCGGCGACGATCCCGTGCGCGTGCGCGCGGAGCTGAAGGGCAAGCGCGCCACGCCCTATGTGGAGAGCGGCGCGCTGTGCTTCCCGCTGGCCGCCGACAATCCCCGCTATTTGATCAACAAGACCGGCTCCGTGCTGGATCCCTCCCGCGACATCGCGCGCAACGCCAACCACGCCTTCTACGCGCTGGAGCACTTCGCCGCCGCGGAGGACGGCCGCGCCCTGGTGGGCGTGGTCAGCCACGACGCGCCGCTGGTCAGCCTGGGCGAAAACGGCGTGCATGTGTTCCGCAGCGACTACGTGCCCCACGCCCCCGAGCTGCGCTTCTGCCTGTTCAACAACATGTGGGGCACCAACTTCCCTCAGTGGATCGAGGGCGACTTCGCCTTTGAGTTCGACGTGCTGCCGGAGGCCCCCGGCGGCCTGGGCGCGCTGTACGCCCGCGCGTCGGCGCTGGCGGAAAACCCCGACGGGCTCGCGCCGGTGGAGATCCCCTTCGCGCTGTCCGACGGCCTGCGGCTGACCGGCATCGACCGCGACGGCGACGGCTGGATTCTCCGCGTGCAGAGCTGCGAGGCCGCGCCGGTTCAGGGAAGCATCCGCCGGGACGGCTGCCGCTTCGAGGCCGTCGACCTGCTGGGCCGCCCGCTGAGCGAGGTCTGGAGCGACGCGGCGGAGGCCGCCTTCGACCCCTACGAGCTGCGCGCCTTCCGCGCCTCGGCCAGATAAACGCAACAGGCCGAGACTTGCCCGGATGAGCGCGATCTGCCGCCGGCGCAGCAAGCAAGAATTCCAACCGCAGCTTCTCATGCGGTTGGAATTCCTGCGTTCCGGCCGTCTGCCGGATCAACGCCTTCCATAAAGAGCCGCCTCCTGCTCAATGAAAATCCTCAGATTTGCATTGAAAGTGTCAAAAAGTCTTTTTGAACATGCAAAGAGCCCCCTCCGCGGTCCACAATGACTGCGGAGGGGGCTCTGTCGTTTATTTCTCCTGAATCGCGCGCCCGACGGCGCGGACGACGTCCCGGTGGATATCCTCGATGGACCTGAGCGCGTTCGCCTCGAAGCAGGGAATCACCGTCCAGCCGAAGCGGTCGGCGCAGTACTCCGCGGCGCGCTGCGCGCGGCGGAGATAGTCGAGATTGCTCTCGTGGATGTCCTTTTTGCCCGCGTCGCCGTGGTAGCGGTTCATCATCAGCGCCTGGCTCGCGTCCACGTCCATGCGCAGATAGACCACCAGCGCGGGCGCGGGAATGCCCAGCTGCTCGTATTCAAACCGGAACAGCCAGTCCAGGAACCCGTCCCACTGGGCCTCGGGCAGCTTGCAGCACTGATGGATGGCGTTGGCGGTGGTGTAGCGGTCGGCGATGACGATCCCGCCGCCGCGATAGAACCCGCCCCAGTCCGCCTTGTAGCCCGCGTAGCGGTCCACCGCATAGAACGACGACGCCGCATAGGCATTGACCGCGTCCGGGTCGCTGCCGAATGCGCCGCCGAGATACATCTTCACCAGCGCCGAGGACGGGCTGTCGTAGTTCGGAAAGGAGATCTGGCGCACGCGCGCGCCCTCCCCGGCCAGCGCCTCGGCCAGCCGCCCGGACTGCGTCGCCTTGCCGCTGCCGTCCAGCCCCTCGATGACAATCAGTTTACCGCTCATGCCATTCTTCCTCCTGATCCATGAGAATGCGCACCTCGCCGGGCGCGCCGAGAAACGCCGCCGCAAGCCTGTACTTCGCGCCGAGCGCGTCGATGGGCGCGCACTCGGCGAAGCAGATGCCCGGGTCCAGCGTGTCGATTCGCGCGGGATGCGCGCCCATGCCCCGGCCCGTCAGCTTGGCGACGCTCTCCTTCCGGCACCACAGCCGGGGAAAGTCGCCGTCGTAGGCCGCCCGCTCCGCATCGCTGAGCGTGCGCTCCACCAGCGCCGGGGCGTATTCGGGCCGCACGCGCTCCACGTCGACGCCGGTGGGAACCTCCGCCAGCGAAACCGCGCACAGCAGTCCGCTGTGGGAGATGCTGAAGTGCAGCGGACAGTTCAGGAAGTACGGCTTGCCGCGCTCCCCGAAGGCCACCTCCGGCAACTCCTGGATGCCCTGATCGCGCAGCAGCCGCGCCAGCAGCCGCCACGCGCTGACCGACGCCTTCCGCCGCTCGGGATGCCGGATGCCCTCCAGCCGCCGCCCAAGCGCCGGGCCGAAGTCCGGGGCCTGCCGGTCCGCCGCGATTGCGCCGCAGGCCACCAGGCGCGCCGCGCGCCCCTCGCGGTCAACCATTTTCACCATCCAGCGCCGGCCCCCTTCTCGCCCGGAAGTCCCTAGAAACAGTGCCCGAAGCGCATCGCTTCGGGCACGCATGTCGCCGGCGGCTCGCCGTCGGACGCCTTATTCGCCGTAGATAAACTCGTGCAGCAGCTCGGTGTTCTTCTCGAAGTCCGGGCGGATGGTCCACATTCCGTTGAGAATGCCGGAATCGAAGGTGCCGTCCACGGGGATGCGGAACTGGCCCACATCCTGGGTCTCGATCACCAGCGCGGCGGTCGCGACCTCGCGAAGCTCATCGTTGGTCATGTTCGTCTGCATGTAATCGGAGACCTCGCCGGCCATGTTCATCAGCTCGTCGACCTCCGTGTCCTGCGCCTTCTCCGCCAGAGCCATGAGGAGCTTCTGCTGGCGCATGACGCGGCCGTAATCGCTGTCCGTGTAGCGGTTGCGCGCATACGACATGGCGAGCAGGCCGTTCATGTGCACCAGGCCGGAGCTGGACAGGGAGGTTTCGCCGTCATAGCTCGCCGTCGCGCTCAGATAGCTTCTTGCATACTGATTGGCGTACTTGCGCTCGCTCTCGCTGATCTCCATGTCGACTCCGCCCACCAGGTCGATGATCTTGATCAGGCCGGTCATGTTGATCAGCACGTAATCCTCGATGTCCGTGCCAAAGCACGAATTCACCGTGGCCATCGACAGCTCGGGGCCGCCGAACACGTTCGCGGCGTTGATTCGGTTGCTCTGGTTCCGGTCGGGGTACTTCACCCAGGTATCGCGCATGATGCTGGTCATCTTCATCTCGCCGCTGTCGCGGTTGAGGGACAGGATGATCATCGAATCCGTTCTTTCGTATCCGGTCAGGCTGCGGGAGTCTCCGCCCATGAGCAGGATGTTCCACCACTCCTCCTCGGTTCCCTCTGCAAAGGCCGCTGCGCTGAACAGCAGCAGGAGCACCAGCAGCATCGAAATTGCCTTCTTCATTCCTCTTCTCTCCTCGATTCATCTATAATTCGTAGCAAATCCTCGCCCATGAAGGCCGCGGTGGTCAGCGCGCGCGCAGTCTTTTTGCCGCACAGGCCTCTGACGGTTCGCCACGCCTTTTTCATGTTGGCAGGACGGAACGACGTATTGTGTGCATCGGTCCCCAGGGCATCCACCATTCGGTTCTTCAGCATCCATTTCACGAAAAAGCGGACGCGAAGGCCCTTTTTCTCGGTGACCGACGAGCAGTTGATCTGAAAGAAGACCTCCATTTCCTCCTTCAGCTTTGCCACCCTCCAGGGCCAGACCGTGATGCAGTCGTACCGCTCCACGTGGGCGACCACGGGCCGGTATCCTCCGCTCACCAGCCGCTGCAGGGCTTCGCGCAGGCGCGCGTACTTCACATCCGGCGAAAACTCCACCAGCACAAAATCCGTTCCGGCCAGCGTGGGGATCGCGCCCTCCTGGAGCATCCGGACCGCCTGGTTGGTGTAGAGAATTTCGCAGCCCTCGAGGATCGTCAGATCCAGCCCCCGGGACCGGCAGTACGCCCGCGCGTCCTTCAGCGCACTGCGGTAGGCCTCCAGATCAAACCGCTGCACGCCGGGGGTGGCATGGGATGTGGCAATCGTTGTGCAAATTCCTTCCTTCGCCGCGCGCTCCAGCATGCGGTACATGGCCTTCCGGTTCGAAGGCCCATCGTCAACGCCGTAGGCGAGGTGATGATGGATATCCACAAACCTGGGTGTCATTTCTTCGAGCTCCCCGACGCCTTCTTCTGGGTCGTCGGCTTGTAATAGTCGGATTCGTAATGCGTATAATAGGACTTGTGATAATAGTGCTTGCTGCTGAGCGAGTCGAACGACACGCTGTTGAGCGCCACGCCGAGAATCGGGCATCCGGTGCGCTCGATCTGGTTCTTGACGCCGGTGAGCTCGCGCCGGCTGACGCTGTTGTACTTCACGGCGATGACCGTGCCGTCGCAGAACTTCGCGATCTCCGCGGCGTCGATGATCACGCCCACGGGCGGCGCGTCCACGATCACATAGTCAAACCGCTCCCGCAGCATCTTCAGCAGCCGCGGAAGGCGATTGTTGCTCAGCAGCGAAAGGGAGTTGGAGACCTCTCTTCCCAGCGGCACCATATAGGCATTGGGGAGGTTCGTCTGATAGAGCACCTCGCCCGCATCGCACATGCCCGCCAGATAGTGGGTCAGGCCCATTCCCTGGCCGCTGGTGATCTTCACGCCGTATCGGGACGCAATCTGGCTGCGGCGCAGGTCCGCGTCCACCAGCACGACCTTGTGGCCGAGGCTGGCGAACGTGCGCATCACGTTCATCGTCATGAACGACTTGCCCTCCGAGGCCTGGCAGCTGGTGAACATGATCACCTTCATGTCCTCGCCCGCGAAGGTCAGGTTGGTGCAAAGCGTATTGATCGCCTCTGTACAGGCATAAGTCAGAGGCTTGAAACGGTTCAGCTCAAGCGTGTTCATCATTTGCTCCTCCGGCTCGTTTTCTTGCCGGGTTTCCCGGCGATCGCCCGCTCACGGGGATCCTTTGCGGCCTCGCCATCGTCGGGAACAACGGCGAGCGTGGGCAGACCGGTGCTCTTGCGGATGTCCTCCTCGGTCTTGACCTTGTCGTCGAGCAGGAACTGAACGACGATCACCGCGCAGACGGCGATGATTCCAAGGATCATGCCCAGCGCCATGTTTCGCAGCTTCCTGGGGCTCACGGTGCGGGTGGGCACCTGCGCTTCGGAGAGCACGCTCGGCTCGTCGGTCTGCATGGTGGACGAAATATAGCGCTTGCCGACCGCCGCGTATTCATTCGCAACGGCGGCCGCCTCCTGCGGGCTGCTGCTGCGAACGGTGAGATAGAGGATGCGGGTGTTGCTGGGATTGCCGATGGTCAGCATGTTCCGCATCTGGTCGTTCGTATAACTCAGCTGCAGGTTCTGCCGCACCATTTCGTGAATTTCCCAGGTGTCAAACACCTCGATATAGTCCGCCGCCAGGTACGAGCCAATCTGCAGATCCGACAGGTTCAGCGCGGAATCGCTGGAATTGACCACGTACAGCTTGCTGGTGGCCTCATAGATGGGCGTCGCCAGCATATAGCTGTATACGAACATGACCAGCACGCCCACAATGGCGCCCGCCGCGATCCATTTCCAGTGCTCGAGCAGTCTGTAAAGGACCTCGAGCAGGTCGATTTCTCCCTCTGTCTCTTCCAGCCTGGCGTCTTCCACCGCTCCGCGGTTCTTCTGTTCGATCTCGTTCATTCGCCTGTTCTCCACTTCCATATTTCTTACCACATCGGCTCATCGTCAAAGTAAACCTCGATCATCAGCGCCTCAAAGGCGTCCGCATCCAGCACCGGCGGCTCCGCGTCGGCGTCCGGCTTCTCCGGGGCCTCTCCGCTCTGCGCCTGCGGCTCCTCTGCGCCCTCGACGGGCATCGGGATTCTGTGGCCCACGTCGTAGCGGTCCATCTTGTCCACGATCTTCATCAGCGCGCCGCTCTTCATGTCGGTGATGATGTAGTCGCCCAGCGAGGCCAGCATGTCGTTCAGCTCGCTCGTGGAGGCGTCCGACGCGCCGTTCTTGATGGCGCGCAGGCGCTCGACCAGCGCGTCGCCCGACACGTTTTCATCGTCGTTCTCGATTCCGTCCAGCAGCGGCAGTCCGGCCTCATCCAGCGCGACATAGCTGCTGACGATCTCCGTGGGGAACAGCCCGTTGAGCACCGATACCATGCGCTCGCAGCCGGCGTCCAGCCCGTCCTCCGCGCTGAAGATCTCGTTCAGGCTCCTGCTCTCGCCTTCCAGCCAGTCCGCCGGCATCGCGCCGTCCAGCTGCAGAAGCGCCGCCGTCTTCGCGTTGTCGTTGACGGCCAGCAGGAGCAGCAGCTCCAGCGTGCTGCCTTCCTGGGGATCCGCGTTGATGCACGCCGCCAGCACGGTGGTGACGCGCTCCTTCAGATAGTAGGTTTGATCCTCGTATTCAAAGGTGACCACGTCGCTGAACCGCTCGTTCAGGTCGACGTAATCCTCCGCCACGCCCGCAGAACAGAACATCATCATCAGCAGCAGAACTGCCGACACCAAACGCTTGTATCCCATAGCTCCTCCGCTCAATCCTCGACTTTCCACCTGGGTTCGCCATACTGTTCTATTATATCATTCTGAAAATGCCTCGTCAATACATCCTATGAACACTTAACCTTGCAGCCGCTGCGGCTTAACCTCCGCTTCGCCCGATCCTGCGCGTCGATAGAAGGGGAAGACCGGAGCCGGCATAGAAAGAGCCCTCCGAAAGGCGGCGGCGCACTTCCGAA
>JBJEUD010000054.1:0-2451 GCA_051883655.1 Candidatus Faecivicinus sp.
CCCGTTTTGAACCGAACTCTTCTTTCAAAAGTGTTTGAAAGAGAAATGCGATAAATTCCTTTTCAGGCATTGTATTCTACCTCTTTGTGTTGTCATGAAAAACCTTTTAAAATGAGTTTTGCCGAGCATGGATTTCTTATCATATTCGATAGAGACTCATGTCAGGTCACATGCTTTTTTAAAAGCGATAGAAAAACTCAATAATCAGGAAGTAGGCTTTTCATACCGTACACTGGGTGTTTGTTCCTTACGTTAACAGAGTCTCAAGCATTACTCTTCGCAGTATGATAGTGCCCATTGAAACCTGCACAAGCGTGTTAATTCATAAGACGAAATAAAGTTGTAATATCATTTCATTATGTCCTCTGCCGCGCTTTATGTGGTTCCGGCAGATTGCGTTCATTTGTCATAGATTCTATCCTATTCCCGAAGGACTGCTTCAACAAGGGACATATTTCGTGTCTTGTCCAAAAAGGTAACAGTCGCGCGTTCCCGTATAAAATTTTGACATTTTTTGAATCTGTCCCATGACAATCGACATAGCTTTCATTATACTCACGATGAGATGTATTTCGTGGGGGATTGTGTACTTGCGATGAAACGGGAGAGAAAACTGACACTCCAGCGAATTATGGGAGCAATCCTGCTGATTTCGCTGGTTCTTTCGATTGCATATGCGTTCGTGCATTTTCTGAACGCGCCTGAAACCTCCGCCGAGGGAGAAGAATACGTCAAGGTCAAAAGCGACTATCTGCTGATGCTCACCCAATGCGTGCTCGGCGTGCTTGTCATGTTCCTGCCGTCCGTCGTCAATCGCAAATGGAGCATGCCGATCCCGCGCAACATCTACATTCTCTACTACATCTTCCTGTTCTGTGCGATTTTCCTAGGCGAAGTATTCGATTTTTACTATGTCGTTCCGCACTGGGACGTCATTCTCCACGCATTTTCGGGCGCAATGCTGAGCGCGCTGGGCTTTATTCTGGTCGATCTGTTCAATCAGAACAAGGACGTCCGCGTGTCGCTCAGCCCGTTCTTTGAATCGGTCTTTGCATTCTGCTTTGCCCTGGCGCTGGGGGCAATCTGGGAGATCTACGAGTTCAGCGCGGACTGGCTCCTTGGACTGAACATGCAGAAGGCCTATGCGGCCGATGGGACGGCGCTCGTCGGCAGGGTAGCTCTGCTCGATACCATGGAGGATCTGATCGTCGACGCCATCGCAGCGCTTGTCGTAGCCCTTGCCGGGTACAAGGCAAATAAGCGGAAGCTGAAAGGCAGTACATCCGACGGACCGGGCTGTACGTCCAAGGGAGAATAAACCATGAAGCAAGTCAAAAAGCCGGTTCGCACGGCGGTGCTGCTGATTCTGTTTGCGGTGTGCGCCAACGCTGCTGTGAACCATCTGAATGTCGTCGGAAGGTCAATCGGGCACTTCTTCGGTCTGATCATGCCGGTTGCGCTGGGGTTTGTATTTGCGTTTCTGCTGTCAATTCCCGTCAACGCACTGGAGAAGCATCTGATCCGGCCGCATGGAACGCGGGCGTTGAAGCTGCAGCGGCGCATGCAGCGCCCGCTCAGCATCGTTCTGAGCATCGTGCTGATCGTGGCAATCGTCGCCTTCATCCTCTATACGATCCTCCCGAATCTTGTTGAGAGCCTGCACGCGCTGTTTTTGCAGCTTCCCGGCCTGTTTGATGAACTGAAGGCTGCGGTGAAGCCGCTTGAAGCGACGGCCCCCGAGCTGGTGCGCTGGATTGAGGGGCTCACCATCGATTGGAACGGCCTTGAGGCAAAGCTGGTCTCCTTCCTGTCGGACGATTCCAATCAGATGCTGCAGACGGCAATCTCCGTTGCAACCTCCGTGTTCGGAAAGATGTTCAGCATTGCTCTGGCGCTGATCATCGCAATCAGCGCAGTCTACCAGAAGGAGCGCCTTGCGCGGCAGGCAAATACCGTGCTGTATGCGCTCGTAAGCGCGTCGAAGGCGGATCATATCAGCGCTCTCCTCCGGCGAATTGCCTCCATTTTCACCAATTTCATCTCCGGACAGGTGCTGGAGGCATTTATCCTTGGCTCCATGGTGTTTGTCGGAATGCTCGTCTTCAGATTCCCGCATGCGCTTGCCATCAGCGCGCTGGTGATGCTGATGGCGTTTCTTCCGATCATCGGCGCGTGGCTGTCCGCGATCATCGGCGCGATCCTGATCCTTGCGACGGACGGCGTCGGCAAGGCGCTGGGCTTCGTGCTGATGATCATCATCCTTCAGCAGATCGAGGGGAATCTGGTCTACCCGAAGGTCATGGGAAAGCGCGTGGGCCTTCCGTCCCTGTGGGTGCTGGTCGCCTTTACGCTGGGCAGCGGCATTGCGGGCGTATGGGGTATGCTGTTGTTTGTGCCCATTTTTGCGGTGCTCTATCAGCTGTCGAGGGATTACATCCACCGAAGGCGCGA
>JBJEUD010000054.1:2551-20329 GCA_051883655.1 Candidatus Faecivicinus sp.
ATCCATGCAGACACGATTCGGGCGCTTGCTGGAGAGCCGCTATTCGTATGGACTGTTTCTTCTGTTGGAGATTGCAATGGCGGTATTTGCCGGATCAATGACAAACCGGGCGTTGAGCCTGACGCTGAATACGCCAATTCATGGATGCATACTGCTCTTTATGTGCATGGGAGTGGTTGTGCTGACAGAGTCAGAAGGACGGATTCCAAGAAAAGGGCACCTTGCATTTCGCAGGTTTATCTCTCTTTATTCATGCTGGTTTCTATATTACGTTTTTATTTTGCTGCCCGTAGGGTTGGTTCTTGCTCTGGCACAGCCGAATGGACAGCTCTGGGCAGCGGCGGTTCATGCTGCCGGGATATCGGCGCTTGTGCTGGTAGGGATCGGATTCGCACGAACGCATCGTTTGAAGGTTCAGCATTATTCTGTTCGGCTGCGTGCGCGCGGACAGGAGTACCGGATTGCATTGCTGAGCGACCTGCATCTGGGGATATTTGTTGGAGCTCAGCATATGAACATGGTTGTGGAAAAGCTCAATGCGCTCCAGGCAGATCTCGTCCTAATCGCCGGAGACATCATTGACTCCGATCATGAGATTCTTGAGGATCAGGATCGGGCGCGCGCAATTGCGCAGATCCTGCGCACAATTCAGGCAAAGGACGGCGTGTGGGCAGTTCTGGGGAATCATGATCCTGAATTTGCAGAGGAGCGTTTTCAACTGTTTCTCAAGGAAGCAGGAATTGGTCTGCTCTACAATGATGAAATCGAACTGGAGAAGATCAATCTGGTTGGCAGAGCCGGCATCTGCCACATGAAAGAGATTCGGATTCCTCTGGATCGGATACTTTCGCACACCAACCCGTCAAAGCCGGTCGTAGTTCTGGATCACGACCCACAGGGTATCCGTGAAGCAATGGCTCAGCATGTGGATCTTGTTTTGTGCGGACATACGCATCGCGGTCAATTCTTTCCCATGACATATCTGACAAAGCTGGCGAACGGGAAGGAATACTTCTATGGTTATCAGAAGCATGGCCAGACGCACAGCGTCATCTCGGCCGGAACAGGATATTTCCGACTCCCAATGCGGCTGGGAACGGACAATGAAATCGTTGATCTCCATCTGCTTCTGTGAACCCTGCGCGTCTTTGCCCGACGCAAGCGAATCGGCCCGTGCAAAGAGCCATGAGATCAATCGAGAATGATTTGGCGCTTCGTTGATCCAGTCACGGCAGGGCAGGGGGAGGGATGCATCCCTTTTCCCCTGCGACAATGGGCGCGGGATCTGCTTCCGACACAGATCCCGCGCCCCGTCCGATTTCAGAAAAAACCTTCTATTCCTTTCTCCGGATTTGGTTGAGCTCCGCATTGATCTGAAGCAGCTCCACCTTGCTGAGATGGACGTCCACGGTGGAGAGCATCCCCAGCAGGCGCAGGAGCGTAAAGCCGTCCAGCTGCGTCAGCATGGTGTCGAGCGTGTTGCCGTCCAGGGTACCCTCCGGAAGCCGCTGCTGCAAAAGCGAAATGAAGAATTGCTTTCCCTCAGGCACAGAGAGAATATCCCTGAGCTTGTCGTTGATGGACAGGCGTCCCTCCGGCATCGAAACATCAAACCAGTTCAATACCGCGTTCTGTTCCTTCAGGCGGTAGGCCTCGTTGAAGCTGTCCACCTTGCGGATCCTGCTTTCGTCCCGCTGATCCCCCGCGATCGCCGTAAGCGTCGTCTCTCCAACGTTGGGAACATCAAAATAGAAAAAGTGATCCGGCGCACTCACTTTGCCAAGGCTCCTGCCGTCCGCCAGCAGCTCCACCACGGGCTGATTGGAGTAGACGGTGATTTTTGTGACCTCCTCCGTGCGGTCGACGTATCGCTTTCCGCAGATGTGCACGAAGGGCTCGTCCGACAGCCAGGCCTTGTAGGCATAGAAGGCGTCCTTTTTGTACTTCCGGTCCATGGTCACCAGACCCTTGTGATTCAGGCCGTTCTCGCCGCCCTCGCTGCGGGAATCGGCACCGAAGTCGAACATGTTCCAGACGTAGGTCGCCCACAGATATTTCCGGGGAAACAGCTGCCGGATGAGCTCCTCGTGATAGTGGGCCTGATACTCCTCGCTGTAATCGCCGGGCTGGGGATCGGAGCTGTGCCAGTTCAGGGCCTCGCAGCCGTACTCGGAGCAGCCGATGGGCAGGTCGGGGTATCTGGCGTGGAACGCGTCGAACCAGGGGCCGTACATCTCGAGCTGTCCGCCGTACCAGCCAAAGTAATGGTTGTAGCATACGGCGTCCGGGATGTGGATGTATTCGCTGTCGATGGGGCAGGTGGAGAGCGCGGCGAGGGTCGTGGGCCGCGTCCGATCCAGCTCGTGGGCCAGCGCATTCAGAATCCGGTGGTTTTCGATCAGATCCGGATCGTCCGCGCCCTTCATGGAGATTTCATTGGAGAGGCCCCAGACGACGATGGAGGGGTGGTTGTAGTTCTGCACAATCAGCTCCGTCAGCTGGGACAGCGTGTTCTTCCGTCCGCCGGGCATGTGCCGGGAGATGTACGGAATCTCCGCCCAGACGATCATGCCCCGCTCGTCGCAGAGGTCGTAGAAGTACGGGTCGTGCTGGTAGTGGGCGAGGCGGATGCTGTTCGCACCCATCTCGCAGATCAGATCCATGTCCGCAAGATGATGCTCGGGCAGCAGCGCATTTCCGATGCCCCTCCAGTCCTGATGCCGGGACACGCCCCGGAGCGGATAGGGCTCCCCGTTCAGAAGGAAGCCCTCCTGAGGATCGATGACAAAGCTGCGGCAGCCAAAGCGGGTGGAAATCTGATCCAGCACAGCGCCGCCCTGCATCAGCTCCGCCGTACATCTGTAGAGGTAGGGATCCCTGCGGCCGTTCCACAGATGGACGTTGTGGATCTCCAGCAGTGCGGTCGCATTCTCACCGCTCCACTGCGCGACGACCTCGCCGGAGGCGTCGGCGATGCGGAAGCGGAGGCTCTGTCCCGGACGGAAATTCGACAGCGACGTCACCACCTCCACCGTGGCGTTGCCGTCGTGGAGCATGGGCGTCACGCGCATTCCCGCCACGCCGTGCATCAGATCAAAATGCGACGCGCCGACGCAGATCAGATTCACGTCCCGGTAGAGGCCGCCGTAGAAGGTAAAGTCCGCGAACTGCGGATAGACCGCTTCGTTGACGCCGTTGTCCACGGCGATCACCAGCAGGTTGTCCTCCTGCATCAGCTCCGTGAGGTCGACGCGCCAGGTGGAATAACCGCCGTCGTGATGGCCGCAGCGCTTGCCGTTCAGATACACATCCGCGGAGGAATTTGCGCCCAGAATCTCCAGATAATAGCGCTCGGAATCGGGCAATTCGGCCTTTCGGATTCGCTTTGCGTAATGGCAGGTGCCGCGATGGTAGTCGCCTCCGCCGTCCTGACCGTCAACGGCGTTCCAGGTGTGCGGCAGATCAACGCGCTGCCAGTCCTCCGGAAACGCTGCGGACGGGCGCGTGGCGTCCATGGAAAACGCCCAGTCGGAGTTCAGATTCACGAGCTTCCGCAAGCCCGTATCCCGATTCATCGCTTTCATGTTGCAATCTCCTTTCATTTTTGGAGAGCCGTGCGGCTCACAGCGGCGCGTCTGTCCTGGATTCGTGCCTGATCAGGAGGAACACGGCCAGGTACATCGCCAGTACGAAGGCGACGAACACCAGCGTGGACTGCGTGGTTCCGCTCATGCAGCAGGTGTCGTAGACGCCGTGCAGGAATGTGGCGGCGAGAACACCCAAAATCAGATTGAGCACGCAGCCGGTGCGGTCGCCGCGATTGGAGCGGAGCTTTGCCCTTCCATAGAAGATTCCCATGAACACCGCAAAGCCCATGTGTCCCGGAATGGCGAGGATCGCCCGGGGCAGCGCCACCGACAGGCCGTAATTGAAGATGTACTTGATGTTCTCGAACGCAGCAAAGCCCAGCGAGACGAACACGGCATAGATGATGGCGTCGTAGCGATAGTTAAAGTCGGGCTCGCGCCAGGTTCTTCCGTACAGGAAGAAGAACTTCGTGCCTTCCTCCACCAGACCCACGACCAGGAAGGCAAAGAGAACGATGTATTTCGGGTTGTCCGGCGACACGAGGGAGTTCAGGACGCTTCTTCCAACGGTTTCAAGGAGGATGGATACCAGCGCCGCAAGCACGCCGCAGACCACCAGACTCCCGAGCAGCGCCGGGGGCTCCTTTTCAATGTGATCCTGCTTGTTGACATATCGCATGAGCAGATATGCCGGCACGATCGCCGCCAGAATATAGATTGTCGTCAGGTAAAAGATCGGGGCTGCTGTGAGAGGCGCAAAAAAGAACATATCCGCTCTTCCTTTCCGGTGGTACCCTGTATTTTTTCCCGTACTGCTCGATTGATCCGGCTTGCCGGTAATGAGAAGGATTTGAGGACATTATATTCTACATACGTCGCGTTTGCAACAAACAGTATGCTTCAATTTGATGCAAGCACGACAGCCCACGCGGCATTTGTGGAATTTGCAAAAATACCTCTTCAACTGTTCGGGCTGAAGAGGAATATCATGGCAGCTTCTGCATTTATGGGACAACAATCCCGTCACGCGCGGTCTTCGGTTTTTCGGCCGGGACGATTACCGATTGATACCAGCCCTTCGTGACAAGCAGGCAGGCCAGCTCTCCCATTTCCTTTGGAGCAATGGGGATATCGTCCAGAAGCCATTGCCGGATCGCATAGTAGATTCCATTTGTTAAAAACGTGATCGCAAGCTGGAGTTTGTCCTGACTTTGAATGTAGGAAAGATCCTGCTCATACGCCAGGCGGACGTTGGAAGCATTGATGATTTTCGCCGCAAATCCGGAATTCGTGTCGCTGTTCCGGAACAGCAGCTTGGCCAGAGCGCGATGCTCCTGCAAATAGAGGCACAGCGCTTCTACGCGTTTGTTGACGGGGATGCTTTTCCCGCCCGAATTGTTTTCCCAGATGTATTCCAGATCTGCGAACACGCCCTCTTCAATGTCCGTCAGCACATCCGCAGGGCTGCCGAAATGGTTGTAGAACGTGGAGCGATTGATGCCTGCATCCTCGCACAGCTCCGTCACCGTAATGCTTTGGATGCCCTTGTCGGACATGAGCCGGAGCAGGCTCTCCCTCAAAAGCCGCTTTGTCAATGCAATCCGCTGGTTTTCCTTCTTTTTCATGCGTATGTGCTCCTCCTTTTTGCGAAACGCGACATTTTCGCCACCCGCTGTTGAGCTCGCAGCATTTCAAAATCATCTGTTCGTTGTAAATACTACATATGTCCATTATAATATATGGGGAAGTGCTTTGTCAAATCGGACGCTCTGGGAAAGCGGCCTTGAACGCGATTTTGGGCTGTTGAATGTGTCGGAGCATCCAATTCCGGGGAATGCTTTGCCCCGTGGCGGCGATGATGAAGTGGGGTGAAAACGCTTGTCCGAAGCAAACATTACGAAGCAGGCATTCGCGCATGCCCTGAAGGAGCTGCTGAATGAAAAGAGCTTTTCCAAGATCAATGTCGCGGGCATATGCGAAAAGTGCAATATGAACCGGAAGAGCTTCTATTATCACTTCAAGGATAAATACGATCTGGTGAATTGGATCTTCGACACGGAAATCATCAGAATTACGAAGGATGCGAAGGATGCGAAGGATGCGAAGGATGTGACGGATTATGGCACAAGGGAGATTGTCTCGCTGCTGAGCAACTATTTTTACGAGAACCGCGAGTTCTATCGAAGGGTGCTCCGGGTTTCCGGGCAGAATTCCTTTCAGGAGCACTTCTGGGATCTGATGGCCGCGGCGCTGCGCTCCAGGATCAGCAGTCAGTTCCAGGAGGAACAGGTCAGCCGGTTTCAGCTCTGTTTCCTGACGGATGGGGTCACGATGGCCTTTCAGCGCTGGATTCTGGATGCGGACTGCTGTCCTCCGGAGGAGTTTTTGAAGCAGCTCAGGCTGAGCATGCGCTATATCTCCTTCTGCTACGACGAATGGCTGCGGGAGAACGGCGAATGAAAAGCTTATGAATTTTTGCCGACTTTCTTCAAACCGGGATTGGATTTGCACTCAATATTCTGTTTCCCGATCTGCTGCGGAGCTGCGCCCTTATAGCTAGATCCTTCTCAGGATTGCCCATAGTCCCATCATGAACTGGGATGGAACGAGCTTTGCAACGATCCGGTGAAGGAAGCATGCCGGGCCTGGCGTGGAAACGGGAATTCCAATCCGGCTGTCCCTGAGCGCACGCCTGACCACGCGACGTGAACGGGAGGCAAGCGGGAAGTGGCGAATTGATGCGGGTGCAGCCGCGTTTTTCGCAATCGGAATGAATTCCGTGTCCCTTACCCAATATGGACAAACCGCTGTTACCCGTATGCCGGAGGTGAAGAGCTCCGTATACAGCGCGCGGGAATAGCGATACAGAAACGCCTTCGAGGCAGCGTACACATTCAGATGCTGAAATGGCTGAAACGCCGCCGTCGAACAGATTTCAAGGATTCTGGCTCCGGGCTTCATGTGGGGAATGCAGATTGCCGTCACGTCCACGGCTGCCCGGCAGTTGAGATTGATCATTTCATCCAGATCCTGTCTGCGGATTGCAGAACAGCTGCCAATCCTTCCAACGCCTGCGGCGTTCACCAGAATTGCGATGTCCGGATTTTCCATCGCCAGCAAGCCCTCAAGGGTCTGAATGCTGCTTTCGTCCGTGAGATCCAGCGCCAGGGGACGGACGGCGTCTCCCAGCTCCGCTTTCAGTGCATCAAGTCTCTCCCTTCGCCTGGCAATTGCCCAGATTTCCCGTATTTCCGGCATCTGCGCGGTGATCTGACGGACGAATTCCCTTCCAAGTCCGCTGGATGCGCCGGTGACAATCCCGATCCGCATTTTCAATCCCGCTCCCGGGCCTCCTTGGGAAAGACCTCTTGAAAGATCTCCCGAAGGGGCTGCACAAACAGGTTGTGCCTCTGTTCTGCCGGCATTTTCCGGGCGACATGGAGATTGCCAAAAGCGTCAAAGCCTGCGGAGCAGGGATCATCCGAGATGATGCTGTCCACAAAGAGCCCGTCGTTGATGCAATCCCAGAGGATGGTCGGCGTCCTCTGACCCTTTCTTGTTTCGTTCACATATTGATAGACGCGCTGCTGCGCGGGCGCGGGGCAGTCCGGTTTGGCAAGAAGCGCTGTGAAAACCGGATGCAGATCTTCCGTGTCGTTCAGCAGTTCATCGCCCAGGATGGCCGGTACATCCATCTCTCCGTATTCGTAATACACGGAATACAAAAGGCGCCTGGTTCGGAGAAGCTGACACGCGTCCTCCACGCCGTCCGTGTGGAGGATGACGGGCATGATGTTGTTTGCGGTCTCAGCCTCGTCCAGAAATGCGGCTGTAACGTCCTCGGGACGGCAGAAGATCACAAACGCGCCGTCCGGCTCATGGCGGGCAAGCACCGGAAGGCATTCCGCTCCATCCAGCGCAAAGAGCATCCAGGTATAGATTCCCAGGGACCGGCCCTGCTCCAGCACGGAGCGATAGGCGGCCGCCTGTCCGGGAAAGCTGCTGCCGCGAATCGCCAGCGAGATGGCCCAGGGGATGTTGAAGGAATTCCTTTTCTCCAGCTTGCGGATTTCCCTGGCGCCGAAGGTGCAGCTGTTGTAGCCCAGGTTCATGGCAAAGGTCACGAGCCTGTCCGTATCCACCGTGGCGGCCGCATCCGCAATCAACCTGTAGTAGGCGCTGTCCTCGTCTTCCAGCATCGCCTGCGCGATACGAAGGAACTGACTCTGAAACCGCCCATCCACAGCATGCAGGCCCATCTCAACCAGATTCCGGGTACTCCGCTGCGGCGTGTCCCGAATGTCCTTGATTGTCTTTCTGACGATGGCTTCAATGAGCGCGCGGGAGAAATTCTGGATCATCCGACATCCCTCTTTCCTTATCATCTTGAAGCATAAGCTGTGCAGGGGAGGAGGGCAATGGACACGAGGGCAGGTTTTGTCTAAAAATGTAACAGAAAGCGCTTTCTGTCTAAAATTTTGACTGGGGGCAAACCCTGTCCAATGACTTCACGCGCGAATACTTTATAATCGACTTAAGATGTTTCCCCTGGGAACATGAATACCCGATAGAAAGGAATCAAACTTATGGGCACGATCAAAAATACGATGCAGAACTTTGCGATCAACCAGGCGCTCAAGTACATTGAAGGCAATCCTGAGGAAAACATCCCGAAGCTGATGGCCTTGGTGGACAAGTATTCCCCGGAGGGCTGGTATGTGGGCCAGCGCGATGCGGTGCGCAAGGTCATCGCGGAAAAGGGCAACTGGTATCAGCTCATCATGAAGGTATACGAGCTGGATCCCGGCGTGCGCAAGGCCTTCTTCCAGAACTTCCTGTTCAACGCCAGCCTGAAGGGCAGCGCCACGCAGGATGAAATGAAGGAAAAATATGGCTGCAACATTCCCTGGGCCATTCTTCTGGACCCCACCTCCGCCTGCAACCTGCACTGCACCGGCTGCTGGGCGGCGGAGTACGGCAACCGCCTGAACCTGAGCCTGGAGACCATCGATTCCATCATTCGCCAGGGCAAGGAGCTGGGCACCTACATGTACATCTACACCGGCGGCGAGCCGCTGGTGCGCAAGGCCGACCTGATCCGGCTCTGCGAGATGCACCCCGACTGCGAGTTCCTCTCCTTCACCAACGGCACGCTGATCGACGAGGCGTTCTGCCAGGAGATGCTGCGGGTGAAGAACTTCATTCCTGCCATCTCGCTGGAGGGCTTCGAGGAGGCCAACGACAGTCGTCGCGGCGCGGGCAGCTATGAAAAGGTGCAGCGCGCGATGGAGCTGCTGAAGGCGAACAAGCTCCCCTTCGGCATTTCCGCCTGCTACACCAGCCGGAACTATGCCGACATCACCAGCGAGGAATTCTTTGACTACATGATCGATTCCGGCGCGTTCTTCTGCTGGTTCTTCCACTACATGCCCGTGGGCAACGACGCCGTCACGGAGCTGCTGCCCTCGCCGGATCAGCGCGAAGCCGTCTACCGACAGATCCGCGCCTTCCGCAGCACAAAGTCCCTCTTTACCCTGGACTTCCAGAACGACGCGGAGTACGTGGGCGGCTGCATCGCAGGCGGGCGCAACTACCTGCACATCAACGCAAAGGGCGACGTGGAGCCCTGCGTGTTTATCCACTACTCCAACTGCAACATTCACGAGACCTCTCTGCTGGATGCGCTGCGGAGCCCGCTGTTCATGGCCTACCACGACAACCAGCCCTTCAACGACAACATGCTGCGCCCCTGTCCGATGCTGGAGAATCCCGAGAAGCTGCGCGCGATGGTGAAGGAGACCGGCGCGGTGAGCACCGACTACGAGAGCCCCGAGAGCGCCGACCACCTCTGCGACAAGACCGAGTCCTACGCCGAGGCCTGGCAGCCCAAGGCTGACGAGCTCTGGCAGGCCTGCGGCAAGTGCAAGGGCTGCGGAGGGGGCGCGGAGCAATGAGCGCGCCCGCATCCGCCCCAGGCTACGTCCTCTTCACCGATGCGACCGCCGACCTCGCGCCGGCGTCGCCGGGAGTGGGGCAGGGTGCAACGGTTTTGCCCATGGAGATCGTCATCGATGAGAACCGCTTCTCCTATGGGCCGTCCGGCGATCTGTCCGTCCGCTCGTTCTACGCGATGCAGCGCGCGGGAAGGTTCGCCAGAACCTCGCAGATTAACCCGGCTTCCTACAGGGCGTTCCTTGAACCGGCGCTGCGCAGCGGGCTGGACGTGTTGTACCTCGGCTTTTCGTCGGGCATGTCCAGCACGCTTGCGAGTGCCAGCCTGTGCGCAGAGGAGCTTCGGGCGGAATATCCCGGGCGCAGGCTGATCTGCAAGGATACGCTTGCGGCGTCGGTGGGCGAGGGCCTGCTCGTGCGCCGCGCAGAAGATATGTGGCGGCAGGGCATGGATGTGGAAGCGCTCTCCGCGTGGATCGACGACCACCGCCTTCAGGCCTGCCACTGGTTCACGGTGGACGGCCTCGAGCATCTCAGGCACGGCGGCCGGATTTCGGGCGCGACGGCGGTGGTGGGCGGGCTGCTCGACGTCAAGCCGCTGCTGCACGTCGATCCGTCGGGCCAGCTGAAGCTCGTGCAGGTCGACAGGGGCCGCCGCCGCGCCATACGTGCGTTGGTATCGCGCATGGCGGAGGGATGGCAGCCATCCCTTGGCAGGGAGGTGGTCGTCGGACATGCAGACGACCCCAAAGCGGCGCATATGCTTTGCGAGGCCGTCGCTGACCGCTTTCCCGAAGCTCAGATTCATACGGCGGAGATCGGCCCCGTCATTGGCGCGCACACCGGCCCCGGCATGCTCGCCCTCAGCTATTGGGGCGACAATCGCTGAAGCGTGCGGAGAAAAGGGCGCTGCACCCATTTACGAAACCACAGTAGAAAGGAAAATATGCTATCCCAAAATGAAAAACTCCAGGCGCTCACCTGGAAGTGCAACGAGCTCGACATCTCCTATGGGCAGCTGATGTGCAAGAGCAGTTCGAGGGAAATCGCGCAGATCTACGACGAATACGAAAAGGTTCTCGCCGAGCGCGAAAAAAAGAGGCAGCTGGCGCCCCAGAATGCGGCCAGCACATCCAAGGAGCGGCATTACGTGCCGTGCTTCAACGGAAAGTGAACCCAGACAGAACAGACAGGGCCGCTTCGATGCATCGAAGTGGCCCTGCATGCGTCGTTCCATTCAATCCCGGAATGACTTCTTCCATTTGTAGCGACGGTATGCGCTCTTGACGCGCTGAATCAGGTTCCCGCCGAAGAACAGCAGCATGTTTACAAGCGCCATCACAAGAGCGATGCGCGAGGAGGCGTTTCCCATCACGAAGCTCACGAGCAGTCCCGCCGCGTCGATCAGCGCCAGGTACTTCACCCTGACCGGCAGGAAGAAGAACAGGTTCACCTGGAAGTCCGGGTACAGCAGCGCGAAGCCCAGGAACAGCGACAGGTTCAGATAGCTGTTCGTGGCGTAGCCGGTGATCATGCCGGAAATGATCGTGCCCAGCATGCCGAAGAGGTAGTACATGTTGAACCTGAATGAGCCCCACTGGTTCTCCAGCGCGCTGCCGATCATCCAGTAGAAGTACAGTGAAAACAGAATCCACACGATGCTGGAATCCGGCGGCAGGAACAGGAAGGTCACCAGCCGCCAGAGCTGGCCCCGCAGGATCGCCGCCTTATTGAACACGAGATAGCCCGTCAGGTTCACCGGCATCAGCATGTCCAGCACAAAGACCACCGCCATGGCCGATACGATGTACATCATCAGATTGGAGATGGCATACTTTCCGAATTTCCGCTCCATCCGGTCGAGCCACTGATTGAAACGCATATTTTCCCTCCTGTCAGGCGCTTTCGCCCTCGCGCTGTTCCGGCAGCAGAAGCTGCCCGATGGCCTCCGCAACGCCGTCGTGATCGTTGTCCGGCAGCACCACGTCCGCCCGCGCCTTCAGCTCCGGCACCGCGTTGCCCACGGCGAAGCGCAGTCCGGCCGCGTCGAACATGCTCAGGTCGTTCTCGCTGTCGCCGATGCAGGCGATCTCATCATGGGAAATGCCCAGCTGCCGCGCCAGCACCGCCAGCGCCGCGCCCTTGGTCGCGCCCGCGTCGCAGATCTCCACGTAGTTGCCGCCGTAGGCCATCGCAAGGCCCTGCACGTCCGCCAGCGCTGCCTCCACCCGCGACCGCGCCTTGGCGGAAAAGAAGAAGAACTGAAGCTCCTCCACGCCGGCGCAATTCTGCACAAGCTTCTTCAGGCTGTGCACCGCCCGGGCCTTCGATGCGTCCTGACGGCCGTACACGATGCGCCCCAGCTGCCAGAGCGGTCGCCCCTGCAGCAGAAATTCGTCGTCGATGTGGGCGGACGCGCCCACGGCGCTCAGGTCGCAGCGCTCCAGCAGCGTAAGCGCCTGCTCCCGATCCATCAGTCGCTCAAAGAGCGCCTCGCCGCTGCGCACGTTCGTCACCCTCGCGCCGTTGGAGCTGATGACGTAGCGGTGGAAGCCCCAGCCCTCGATCTGATGGGGCAGGCAGCGCAGCGCGCGGCCCGTGGTGGGCACGACCTCGATTCCACGCCGGTGGGCCGCATTCAGCGCACGCAGCGTCCCGGGCGACACGCGCTTGCGGGAATTGAGGCAGGTTCCGTCCATATCGATTGCAAGCAGTTTGATCCTGTTCATATTTCTCCCTTCGCACACCCCGAATCTGCGCAAATGCGCGCGATCAGGGACTGATAGTGCCTGTACAGCACGGAAAAGCGGTTGCGGCAGCTGGGATTCCAGGGCTTGTCCTTGCCGCAGAAGTGCAGAATCGCCGTGTTCCGCATGATCCAGTCCATGTTCATGCGGCGCTGGCTTCCCATGAGGTAGGTCTGATACTTGCGCGCGTCGTAGTTCCAGATGCTCTCGTCCACGGGAAGGATGCGCGCGCCATAGAGCCCGTTGAGCACGTCCTGATCCGGCAGGATCAGCGCCGCGCGGTTCTTTTCCACATAGTCAAACACGTCCTGCGGGCGCACCTCCCTGCGAATCTGCGGAAGATTCATCAGCAGCACGCCGGAATTGAAGTAACTGTCCGCCTCATAGTCCGGCAGGCGCAGGCGGCTCATGGGGGCCGAGATGCCGATGAGTCCCCGGTGCATCGCAGCCGCGTACAGCCGGTCTCCCAGCTCCAGCTCGTACAGTGGCCGCAGGCTGCCGATGACCAGAATGTCCGGATCCAGGTAGAGGATCCGGTCGATGGATTCCGGCAGCAGCTGCGCCGCCAGCAGGCGGTAGTACATGGCGCGGGAGTAGTAGCGCACGGTCGGCGCGTCCGCAAACCATTCGTCCCGGATCTCGAGGAAGTGGTAGCGCACATCGCCGCGCAGGCAGAGCGCCTCCAGCCCACGCAAATCCTCAGTCGCAATCCCGTCCGCCGCGATGTACACGTCAAAGCATTCGCCGGGATTGTTCAAAAACATGGAGCCGAGCATCACCCGCAGCGGATTCAGATAGTTCCTGTCCAGCGTCACAAAGACGTTCATATCGCAAACGTTCCTTTCCGAGATTCGATTGGCGCGCGCCTGCTTCTTCATATGCACTCTTCTTGCTCCCCATGGCCCGCCGCTTGACTTTGCACTCATTATACAGTATAATCTACATATGTCTGCTTTGCAACAAACAGTTTCACGCAAGTCGGCGCGAAACCGACAAATCCGCGCAAAGCGTCCATTCAATCCGATGATTTCACGAAGGGAGGCACGCCCATGCAGGACAATCCCCGGACGGCCCTGACCAAGCGGCTCTTGCAGGAGGGCCTGCTCCGCCTATTGCGGGAGAAGGACATCCGCAGCGTCAACGTAAGCCAGCTCTGTGCGGAGGCGGGCATCAATCGATCCACCTTCTACAAGCACTACGGCAGTCCCACCGACGTGCTCGACGACCTCGCGGAGCGGCTGTTTGAACAGCTCTCCGCGCAGATCCACAGCAGGGAGCGCTCCTTTGAGGGCGACGTGGAAGAGATGTGCCGCTTCATTCAGACCCACGCGGACACCGTGCGGCTGCTGATCCGCAACCACAACACGATGGAGGTTCCGCGCTTTGCCTCGCGGCTGCTGGAGCAGATGGGCGACCGCTATGCCGATTACATCGCCCAGTACGACGCCGAGAGCCTGCGACTGCTGACGACCTTTCTGTGCTACGGCAGCTACCACATGATCCGGCAGTGGCTGCTGGACGGCATGCCGAAGTCCCCGGCGGAGATCGCCGCGCTGGTCTGCCAGGTGCAGATTCAGGGCTGGGATTATACCCGGATTCCGCCCGTACCCTCTGATCGGAACTGAACGGAATCCTCTGTTACAAAGCGGCGGACGCGCCTGTTTTCAGCGCGTCCGCCGCTTATTCTATCCTTCGCTTTCCTCCGCCTTCATCCAGCCGTGCAGGCCCACGTCGTTGACCAGGCGGCTCATCTCCTGCGGCGTGAGGCTGTCGTCCTCCAGCAGCCAGTGGCGGATCATGCTGTACTGGCCTCGGGTCAAGAAGCAGAACAGCATGTCGGCCTCCCGCACGTCGAAGCGAGTGGAAGTGAACTCCTGAAAGACTTCCCGCACGAAACAGGAGTGAATCAGCTTTCCGGCAAACTCCGAGTCCACGCCGTTGACGCCAAGAATGATGCGCGCTGTCTCCGCATGCTCCTTCAGATAGATGCAGAGCTGCTCGCTTCTCCACGCATGGGACTTCGCCTGCTTGCCGCGCTCCCGCTGCCAGATCGCCTCCAGCTCCCCGATGAGGTCGTCCTCCATCTCCCGCAGCACGTCCTGCGCGCAGCCGTAGTGCGTGTAAAACGTACTGCGGTTGATTCCGGCGCGCTCGCACAGCTCCACCACCGTGATCCTGCGGATGCTCTTCTTCTGCAACAGCTCCGTAAGCGCCTCCTTCAGAAGTCGCCGGGTCAGCGCGACCCGCTGGTTCTCCTTGCCATTCATAATTTTTTCCTCCGAAATCGACACTCCGGCCAAAAATGACCTTCTCGCAACATCGCAAAACAGACTGTTTGTTGCGGACTGGGCATGTGTCCATTATAATATTTTCATGGAAATCCGTCAAGAAAAACAAGGGAGGCTGGACTGTTATGAAGGAGAAGAAGGACAGGAAGAGGCTTGGAACGCGGGCGGCGAACGTGGTGCTGTCGCTGTGCGAGGTGGCGGTGGGCATCCTGCTGCTGATCAGGCCGGAGGAGTTCACTTACGGCATCGTGACCGCGCTGGGCATACTGCTGTGCGTCCTCGGCGCGATCAGCATCGTGAAGTACTTCCGCGAGGAACCGGTCAAGGCGGCGCTGGAGCGCAATCTCGCCGTAGGTCTGCTGGAGGTCGCGCTGGGCGTGCTGTTCTTCCTGAAGAAGCGCTGGCTGACGCAAGTATTTCCGCTGCTGACGGTGCTCTACGGCCTGCTGATGCTGGTCGTGGGCACGGTCAAGATTCAGTGGACGGCGGACATGCTGCGCGCGCACCTGAAGAAGTGGTACTGGCCTGCGATCAGCGCGGCGCTGACGCTGGCGTTTGCGTGCATCGTGCTGTGGAATCCCTTTGCCAGCACTGCGGTGCTGTGGACCTTCACGGCGATCTTCCTCATCGTCGAGGCCGTGATCGACCTGCTGGCGGCGCTGTTTGCGCGGGAGGGGTCTGAATGATGGTCGATCTGAAAAAAGCGCCCTTCTGCCTCTCGGATGCGGACTGCCGCCGGGTAGAGGAGCTCATCGATCAAATGAGCGACGAGGAGCGGGTGGGCCAGATCTTCTTCGGCCTGTCCGCCTCCTATGACCCTGCGGAGCTCACGCGCATGGTGGAGCGCTACCACCTGGGCGGCTGCCGCTACAACACCGCGGCTTCGCACACCGTTCGCGCCCACAACCTGGCGCTGCAGCGCGCCTCGAAGATCCCGCTGTTCATCGCAGTGAACACGGAGTCCGGCGGCGACAATGCCTGTTCCGACGGCGAGTCCATTGGCAGCGGCGTCAAGATCGGCGCGACGGGCTGTGCGGACTACGCCCGCGCGCTGGGCCGTCTGGCCAACGAGGAGGCCGCCGCGCTGGGCTGCAACATGGCCTTTGCGCCGGTGTGCGACATCTCCTACAACTGGCAGAACACCGAGGTCATCTCCCGCGCCTTCGGCCGGGACGCGGAGCAGGTGGCGCGGATGAGCCGGGCCTATCTGGACGGCGCGCATGAATTGCAGAGCTTCGCCTGCGCTGCCAAGCACTTCCCCGGCAACGGCACGGACTTCCGCGACGCGCACCTGTCCAACAACATCAATCCCCTGTTTCCCCGCAACTGGGACGAGACCTACGGCAAGGTCTATCGCAATCTGATCGACGGCGGTCTGGAGGCGGTCATGGCGGGGCACATCATGCTGCCCGCCTACGCGCGCGCGATCAATCCGAAGCTGTCGGTGGAGGAGGAGATGCTGCCCGCCACGCTGAGCCCGGAAATCATCACCGGTCTGCTGCGGGAACGCCTGGGCTTCAACGGCCTGGTCATCACCGACGCGACCCACATGGTGGGCATGACCTGCCGCATGAAGCGCGCGGAGATGCTGGTGCGCTCCGTCAATGCGGGCTGCGACATGCTGCTGTTCTTCAACGACCCGGACGAGGACTTTGCCACCGTTCTGGAGGCATACAGGAGCGGAACCATTTCCGAGGAGCGACTGCGGGATGCGCTGCGGCGGATTCTGGGGCTGAAAATGCACATGGGGCTGATCGGCAAGTCGGCGGAACAGCTGGTTCCCCCCGAGGACGCGGCGGCGACGGCTGCGCGCAGGCAGCTGTGCCGCAGACTCCAGCGGGAGATCAGCGAACGGGGCATCACGCTGGTCAAGTACCGGGACGCGGAGGTGCTGCCCGTCACGCCGCAGCGCTACAAACGCATCATGCTGGTGCACGT
This sequence comes from Candidatus Faecivicinus sp., assembly GCA_051883655.1. Taxonomy (GTDB): domain Bacteria; phylum Bacillota; class Clostridia; order Christensenellales; family Aristaeellaceae; genus Faecivicinus. The sequence continues at coordinate 19,064 of JBJEUD010000054.1, forward strand.
CAGGGGCGCAGAGAGCGGCATGACGGCGCTGATGCGGGCCGTGGGCATGGCGGGCGGAAGTCCGGTGGAGGCGCTGCGCAAAAAGCTGGAGGCGCGGGGCTTCGAGGTGTTCGTCTACGAAAACCCCGTGGAGCAGATGCTGCACAAGATTCAGGCCGGTGAGAAGGTGGACGTGAACGAATTCTTCGCAGGCAAGAGCGCCATCGCGGACTTCACCGCTCGGATGGATCTGGTGCTCACCGTGTGCGACGTGGCCTCGGGACGGCCCTGCTTCGGGCTGTCCAAGGGCGGCGGCGAGATTCCCTGGTACGTGTTCGAGGTGCCCACCATCGTGCTGGGCGTGCAGTCGCCCACGATGCTGGCCGACATCCCTCAGGCGCGCACCTACATCAACACCTACGATGCGAAGAGCGAGACGCTGGACGTGCTGCTGGACAAGCTGGCTGAGGGTGCGCAGGCCTTCACCGGAAGCGATCCCATCGACAGCTTCTGCGGCCTTCCGGACGCGCAGCTGTAAGGACAAAAGAAAGGATAAGTGATCATGAACGAGGTCAAGAAACCGAAAAAGCCCCTCATATACTACTATCTGATCGTGTTGCTGGTCATCTTCCTGCTCAATTCGTTGCTGATTCCGAACATCGTCAACCGGCAGATCCGCGTGGTGGACTACGGCACCTTCATGAAGATGACCGAGGAGCAGAAAATCGATCTGGTGGAAATTCAAGACAACCGCATCCTGTTCACCGACGAAGACGGCAAGGTCTATAAGACCGGCTTGATGGACGATCAGGATCTGGTGCAGCGCCTGTATGATGCGGGCGCGACCTTCTCCAGCGAGATCATCGAGGAGATGTCGCCGCTGCTGTCCATACTGCTGACATGGGTGCTGCCGCTGGTGATCTTCGTCGCGCTGGGCCAGTTCCTGTCCAAGAAGATGATGGACAAGATGGGCGGCGGCGCGAATTCCATGATGTTCAACATGGGCAAGAGCAACGCCAAGGTCTATGTGCAGTCCACCAACGGCATCAAGTTTACGGATGTGGCCGGCGAGGACGAGGCGAAGGAGAATCTTGCGGAGGTCGTGGATTACCTGCACAACCCGGAGAAGTATAAGGAAGTCGGCGCATCCATGCCGAAGGGTATCCTGCTGGTCGGCCCTCCCGGAACCGGCAAGACCATGCTGGCTAAGGCCGTCGCAGGTGAAGCCAACGTGCCCTTCTTCTCCATGTCCGGCTCGGAATTCGTGGAGATGTTCGTGGGCATGGG
>JBJEUD010000055.1:0-20321 GCA_051883655.1 Candidatus Faecivicinus sp.
CGCCGATCAGCTTGCCGTTCAGCTCGGGGATGACCAGGCCGATGGCCTTGGCAGCACCGGTGCTGTTGGGAACGATGTTGATCGCGCCGGCGCGGGAGCGGCGCAGGTCGCCCTTGCGCTGCGGGCCGTCCAGGATCATCTGATCGCCGGTGTAGGCGTGAATGGTGCACATAATGCCGGACTCGATGGGAGCCAGGTCATTCAGAGCCTTCGCCATGGGCGCCAGGCAGTTGGTGGTGCAGGAAGCGGCGGAAATGATGGTGTCATCCGCCTTCAGGGTCTTGTGGTTGACGTTGTAAACGATGGTGGGCAGATCGTTGCCTGCGGGCGCAGAGATAACAACCTTGCGGGCGCCGGCGTCGATGTGCGCCTGAGCCTTGGCCTTGCTGGTATAGAAGCCGGTGCACTCCAGCACGACGTCAACACCCAGCTCGCCCCACGGCAGCTCGGCTGCGTTGGCCTTCGCATAGATGGTGATCTTCTTGCCGTCAACGGTGATGGAATCCTCGCCGGCCTCGACGACGTGGCCCTGAGCGGCATAATTGCCCTGGGTGGAGTCGTACTTCAGCAGGTGAGCCAGCATCTTGGGAGAGGTCAGGTCGTTGATAGCGACGACTTCATAGCCCTCAGCGCCGAACATCTGACGGAAAGCAAGACGACCAATGCGGCCGAAACCGTTAATTGCAACCTTAACAGCCATTGGAATTACCTCCTAAAATTCATTTGGGATGCTTAAAGAGTTCCTTAAATATCCCAGATTACACAATTATTGTACCCCATCGTCGAGGGAATGACAAGTGTTTTTTTCGTAAAATATGCGCCATACGTCTGTAACAAACGGCGTCTCAGAGCAGGGCGATTTCCGGATAGAACGACGTGCCGTCCAGCTTCTGGCGGCTGCCCAGCGCCTCCAGGATGGTGGCGGAGACATCCGCGAAGGTCTTGCGCTCGCCCAGGGCAACGCCCTCCTCCAGGCCCAGTCCCCACACCAGCAGCGGCACGCGCTCGCGGGTGTGGTCGGTGGTGGGATAGGCGGGATCGCAGCCGTGGTCGGCGGTGACGATCAGCATGCCGTCGTCGCCCAGCAGGCGCATGATTTCGGGCAGCCGACGGTCGAAATCCTCCAGCGCGCGGGCAAAGCCGGCCACATCGTTGCGATGGCCGTAGAGCATGTCGGTATCCACCAGATTGGCAAACAGCAGGCCGCGCCAGCCGTCCTTCTTCATATACTCCACGATGGCGTCGGTGCACGCCTCGTTGCCTGCGGCGTGATTGGACTGGGTCAGTCCGCGGTGATTGAAGATATCCTCAATCTTGCCGACGCCGAGCACGTCCATGCCCTCGCCCTTCAGCACGTCCAGCAGGGTCTTGCCCACGGGATCCACCGAGAAATCGCGGCGGTTGCCGGTGCGGGTAAAGGAGCCCGGATTGCCGATGAACGGGCGCGCGATCACGCGGCCAACATTGTGTTCGCCCTTGAGCAGGCGGCGCGCCGTGCGGCAGATGTGCCACAGCTCCGTCGGCGGCACGATGGCCTCGTGGGCCGCGACCTGGAAGACGCTGTCCGCCGAGGTATAGACGATCAGCTTGCCCGTCTGAATGTGCTGGGGGCCCAGTTCCTCGATAATCGCCGTGCCCGAGGCCACCTTGTTTCCGATCACGCCCATGCCGGTCTCCTGTTCGAAGGCCGCAATCAGATCCTCCGGAAAGCCGTTGGGATAGGTCGGGAAAGGCTTGTCCAGCGTCAGGCCCGCAAGCTCCCAGTGGCCGGTGGTGGTATCCTTGCCCGCCGCGCGCTCCAGCATGGTGCCGTAGCAGCCAAAGGGCTCGTCCTCATCTGCAGGATGCATGCCGATGGTTTTCAGCAGGCCCAGCTCGGTGAGATTTGGAATATCAGGGTGCATTTGTTCGATGACGTGACCGAGGGTATTTGCGCCCACGTCTCCATACTTGTCCGCATCGTGCTGCCAGCCCGCGCCCGCGCCGTCCAGAACGACCAGAACCACACGCTTCATCTTTTTCATGCTCTTCCCTCCCAACGTAGTATATCCGCGATTTGCGCAATCATTTCACCGCAGGTGGGACTTCCGCGCCTCGCGTCGATGGTATCTCCAAAAAGTTCGTATTGCGCCTCCAGTTCGCCGCTGCGCCAAGCCACATCAATGGCATGGCGCATGGCGCGCTCCACGCGCCGCCCGTCCGTTCCGAATTCCGCGGCGACGGCCGGATACAGCTTCGTGGTCAATGATTTCAGCATCCGCACGTCCAGATAGGCCATTTCGATCGCCCGCAGCAGATATTTTTTGCCGAAGTGATCGGGAATGCCGATGGAATCCAGCGCCCGTTCGGCCCGCTCGCGCTTCTGTTCCGGCGCCCTGCGCCGCAGCGGCGCGCACATTTCCTGCGCTTCGCGCAGCTTGTCGCGGCTGACCGGCTTTTGAATCGCACAGCCGACGCCCCTCGGGCACATCCCCGGCAGCGTCAGCAGCACGACGCCCGGATAGACCGTGAGCGGGAGTTTCCAAAGCCTCGCCTCAATCGACGCGCCGTCCAGCACGGGCAAGACCGCGTCCGCCACAATCCAATCCGTCTGCAGGCGCTGCGCCTGAGCCACTGCGCTCAGTCCATCTGAAACGCATACGGTTTTGGAACAGCCCAGATCAGACAGCATCGCGCACAGCGCTTCGGCCTCGCCCGGCAGGGCTGTGGCGACAATCGCGCGGCTGCGGGATGCACACATCGTCTGATTCCTCCATTCCAACCTTATACATTCTACAATACCGCACCAAATTCCTGCGTAGCACTATACTTTTTGTGAAGTTAACGCGGAGGATGCCGGAATGGAGAATCCCCGGCCGGCGCGCTCCGGACGGGGATTTCTCAAAATGTCACTCGATTGAACCGGCGGCGCCGATGAAGAACGCGTCGTCTGCATCGCCGTCAAACAGGTTGGCATGCTGAAGGACGCGATACTGATTCAGCGCCTCCAGCGCCGCTCCATCGACCTCCTTCAGCGCGGTGTTTCCGCCGTCTGCAGTGACGCAGCCCACAGCCGAAATCGCAGGAACCACCTGCTGCACATCGCTCAGGAACTGATAATAGGGCGGCTTTTGCAGCCCGACGGCGTCCAGCAGCATGGCGGGCAGATAGTTCAGGCTGATCGGAGAGTTTTCAGCGCTTTCCGTCCCGTAGTTCTTCCAGATGTAGTAGGGCACCAGGTATTTGTTCGCAGCCGACAGTCCCACCGCCGCGTCAAATCCGTCCTCCAGCTGCGGCTGATGATCGCCGAACATCACAACCACAACCTTCTCATCGCAGTCCCGAAGGTAGGTGATCAGCTCCTCAATCGCCGCGTCCGTCAGCTGCACCAGCGACAGATACTGTTCCGCGCAGGGATATTCGCCCTCCATCCCTTTCACCTGCACCGTTGATTCGAAGTCCTCGTAGGCGTAGCTCGAGTGGTTCTGCATGCTGACGCCAAACAGGAACATGGGCTTCTCCGGATCCCGGTTTTCAAACAGATCAATGATCTGCCGGACAAACGCGCCGTCAGACACCTTCTTCCGCACAGTCTCGTCCCAGTCCAGATCGTCCAGGGAATAGAACTCCTCAAAGCCCAGCAGCGGATAGACCCGCTCCCGGTCCCATCCGTTGGGACGATAGGGATGCACCGCGATGCACTGATATCCGCTGCTCTGAAACACCTTCGCAATGGAATTCGCCTCGCCGCGCACATACTGCCGGTAGGCGATGGAGCCGCCGGGCAGAAACGCGTTGGTATTTCCCGTCAGGAACTCCCACTCCGAAGTGGCGGTTCCGCCGCCGAGCACCGACGACAGCGCATAGCCGTGCACCGTTTCTTCCTCAAAGCCGTGACAGAATGGCATGACATCCTCGCTCGTCTCCAGGTCGCTCACCGCGGCCAAGTCGCTGAGCGCCTCAAACATGATGGCAATGACATGGGGCGGCTCCTCTTCCTGGGTGTTCTCCGCTTCCACGGGATAGGCGGCCGTCAGCGCCTCCAGCTGCTCCGAATAGTTCTCCGGCCTGGAAACATGCAGATCCTGCAGCTCCAGTGCATACTCCATCAGCACGCCGTTGAAGTAAACCGATTCCTTTCCCCAATAGTGCGCCTCCATGCCCCGCAGCTGCAAAACCGGATAGAAGCCGGACAGCACCGACAGCAGCACCGCAAGCCCGCGGAACCGCCACCGGCTGCCCAGTCCCCGCTGCACGGGGCATCTCACGATCACCGCCGCGGCAATCAAAAACACGCAGGCCGACGTGATCATTCTCGGCCAGATGGCGAAGCGATAGCTTCCCGCCACATTCAGCGCCGTTTGCAGGGAGAACAGGTCGTTCAAAACGATGACGCTCCCCCGGAACTGCACCAGCGCGCAGTCCACCATGCTGAATCCCCAGCAGAATATCAGCCATCCCAGACCAACTGCTCGCGGCCTTCCCACGATGGCCACGAGCAGCAGCTGCAGCGCCAGCGACAGCAGCACATTGTTGATGATCACCGGCACCAGCGGCTTTATGCCGTCCATCAGCACATAGTGCAGAAAAAACACGCCCGCAACCGCCGTGCCGATCTGCTGCAGCAGAATGCTCCACCAGGATCTGAGCTCTGCACGCAAAACCAATGCCGCAGCCATCATCGCGCCCAGCGGCAGCGCAAAAACCGCCGCCTTGCTCAGGCTCGCCTTCAGCTGAACACTCGCATACACCTGAAGCGCCGCAACCAGCAATCCCGCGGCAATCGCCGCGATCCAACGCTTCAGGCTCTTCTCCACTTGTACTTTCAGTTTCGTTCACCTCTTGTATCCCTGTAATTTCATTTCCTTTGTATATTACATCAAATTTCCGCGATTTGCAAGGACTCTCTCTTTACAAAAGGCCCGCCCGAAGGCAGGCCTCCGGCACAGCTCATGCCGCCGCGTCCAGCATCCACTCGATATACACGCCGTAGCCCCGGGTGGGATCGCTGATGAAGACGTGCGTCACCGCGCCGACGAGCTTGCCATCCTGAATGATCGGCGAGCCGGACATGCCCTGCACGATCCCGCCGGTGCGCGCCAGCAGCTCGGGATCCGTGATGTGCACCACCATCGACCGCGTCTCCGGTTCAGACTGGCTGTACAGCTTCTCGATTTCGCAATCATAGGCCTGCACGGTCTCTCCATCAATCGTGGTCAGAAGCTGGGCCGCGCCGGTGTGAATCTCTCCCCGCTTTCCCACCGGCAGTCCCTCGGGATAGAGGCCGCCCTCCGTCATCTCCTGGGTCGTGCTGCCGAACACGCCGAAGTTCGTGTTCCGGTCGATCTCTCCCAGCACGATCTCCTCCTCGAAGAACGCACCCGTCAGCTCACCCGGCGCGTTTTCCTCCCCACGGCTGATGCGGACGACCTCGTTTTCATACACCGCGCCTTCCCCCACCGGAAAGACGACACCGGTATCCACATCGGTAATCGCATGTCCCAGCGCGCCGTATTCTCCGGATTCCGGGTCATAATAAGTGAGCGTCCCCACGCCCGCCGTGCTTTCGCGCACCCAGACGCCCAGCCGGTAGGCTCCGTCCCGGGGATCCATCGCGGGCGCGACCTCGAAGTCCATCTCCTCCTCGCCGCGCAGCACGCCGATGGTCACCGCGTCGCCGTCTGCCAGGTTGGAGGACAGCGTCTGCGCGTCATAGACCGCCTCCCCGTCTATCGTCCGGATCACGTCTCCCGGCCGGATGCCCGCCGTCCGGGCCGGGCTCGCCGTGTTACCCAGGTCGGACGATCCGACCACCACGACGCCCTCCGTTCTCAGCGCCACACCCAGCGAGCGCCCGCCGGGAACCAGCACGCGCGGCTCCTCCACGGTCACCGTCATGGTCTTGACCGGCACCAGCCCCAGCAGCCGGAAGACCACCTGCGCCGTTCCGGATTCCCCGCCGGCCATCAGGCTGAGCTGCGAGCCCTCCGCCCTGGCCACGCTGGCGATTCCCTCGCCGCCCTGGAGCACCTCAGCGCTCAATGGAAGCGAGACCTGCACGCTGGCCATGTCTCCCACATTGAGCACCATTGCATCCGGCAGCCCTGCAATCGCGCCCATCTGCGGCGACAGCACGGCCAGCACCGCTGCCGCCACCAGGAGCGCCGCCACCCGTCGCCGCATTTTTTCTTCCTTCATATGCCTTCCTCCTTCTTCAGGTCTCTCCTCGATCCCCTTGCTAAGTTCTCCGAAGGAGTCCCCGCATATGCTGGCAAATCAGCCGCGCCGTGGGAATGGATGGCTCCGCCTGGAAAGTCATGCGGGCGCGAACGGCTGCTTGTCCTCTAGATCCATATCCAATATTATGCAAAAATGCCACGTTTTACACTGAATTCTCGGAAATGCCGTTGCCTTGTCCGCCATTTTTGGATATAATTGAAATTATTGTGGAGGGGTATGTCATGAAGCGCACCGTCTTGCCCGATTTCTCCGCCGCGCGGGGCCGGCGGCTGCTGGTCGCGCTGTCCGGCGGCGCGGACTCTGTCGCGCTGACCTGCATGCTGGCGGAGGCCCGCGAAGCACTCGGATTGACGCTGTACGCCGCCCACATCGACCACGGCATTCGCCCTGACAGCCGGGCGGACGCGGAATACTGCCGTCAGCTCTGCCGCGAGCTGGACATTCCGATCTGCGTGGAGAGAATCGATGTTCCATCGATCGCCGCGCAATCCGGCGAAGGGCTGGAGACGGCCGCCCGCCGGCTGCGCTATGCCGCGCTCCGGCGCATCCGGGAGGATGCCGGCGCGGAGTGGATCGCCCTCGCCCACCATCTGGACGATCAGGCCGAGACGGTGCTGATGCACCTGCTGCGCGGCTGCGGCCCCGAGGGCATCGGCGGGATGAAGATCCTCTCCGGGGACCTCTACCGCCCCCTGCTGAACACGCCCAAGCGCACATTGGAGTCATGGCTCGCCGCCCGCGGCGTTGCGTGGCGCGTGGATTCAACGAACCTCGAACCATGCACCCCTCGCAACGCGCTGCGGCTGCATGGTCTGCCCGCGCTCAAGGAATCCTATCCTTCAGCGGCAACAGCCCTTGCGCGCTACGCCGAGGCTGCGCAATGCGAAGATCGGTGCATGCAGCGGCTGGTCGACGCGTTTCTGGAATCCAACCTCGATCGCGGTCCCTACGGCGCGCGCATTCGCGCCCCTGAGACGGCGGACGAAGCGATCCTGCGCCGGGCCATCCGCGCAGTCTGCGGCGCTGGGCTGCCGCACGAGCGCCTGATTGAGGCGGCTGCACTTTCCGGACAGTCGAGGGGCCGAATGGAAATCTCCGGCAATCTGTTCGCAGAGCGCACGCCGGGCGCACTCTATTTTCTCCCGAAGCATCCCGTTTTACCCGAAGCCGCGCCGCTGCCCGCCGAAGGCCGGGCGGCATTCGGCGAACTCGGCTCGCTTCAGCTTCGGCCCTGTGCCGCCGTCCCCATCCGGGACGACCCCAACCGCCAGGTGCTGCGGCGAAGCGCGCTCGCCGGCGCAGTCCTGCGCACAAGGCGCGACGGCGACCGCATCCGCCCGCTGGGCTGCGGGGACAGGCCGCTTTCAGATTATCTCACCGACCGGAAGGTCGACCGCCCGCTGCGGGATTTTCTGCCGCTGGTGGCCGTCGGCAGCCGGGTTCTCTGGGCCGTCGGACTGGGCATCGCCGAGGAGGCGAAGCTCCGGTCCGAAAGCGACGACGCCGTTCTGCTGGAATGGCAGGCCGGCATGAAATGAACTTCAGACGCTTTTACGTCAGAAAATATGGAGGGAACCGATCATGGAAAAGGACATCGCAAAAGTACTGCTTTCCGAGGAACAGCTTCAGACCCGCATCCGTGAGCTGGGCCAGCAGCTGGCTCAGGATTATCGCGACAAGAACCCCACGATGGTCTGCATTCTGAAGGGCGCCATCATGTTTTACACCGATCTGCTGCGCGCCATGCCGATCCCGCTGAGCATGGACTTCATGGCCGTGTCCAGCTATGGCAACCGCACCAAGTCCAGCGGCGAGGTTGAGATCCGCAAGGACCTGTCTACCTCCATCGAGGGCAAGCACGTGGTCATCGTGGAGGACATCGTAGATTCCGGCTTCACCCTCACCTATCTGACCCGCCTGCTGCAAACCCGCGGCGCTGCGTCCATCAAGCTGTGCACGCTGCTGGACAAGCCCTCCCGCCGCGCGCCGGGCGTCACACTGAAGGCGGACTATTCCGGCTTCGAGGTGGGCAACGAGTTCGTCGTCGGCTACGGTCTGGACTATTCCGAGCGCTATCGCAACCTGCCCTACATCGGCATTCTGAAGCCCGAGATCTATGAAAACGCCTGACCGCCGTGAAAAGCGGCGCGGTCCGGCACTATAATATTGTAGCGCACCCCTTCCGACGGGAAGAAAGAGAGGATTACAAGATTGGATAAAAAACCGATACGCAGAATTTTGCAGGGGCCGCTGATGTACCTGCTGCTGCTGGCCGTGATCCTGCTGGTCGTGCAGATGCTGGGCTCCAGCTCGCCGGTCACGCCCCAGACCCTCAGCTATACCTCGCTGCTCGAATGGGTGGAAGCGGATCTGCGAAACGACATTGGCGAGAGTGTGACCGATGCGCAGCGCGCCATGACGATCGACCGCGTGATCATTCAGGAGACCACGCTGATCGGACGCACTGAGAACAGCGTCATCTCCGACGCGGACTTCGGCGCATATTACGACTTCAAGTGCGTCCTGCCCTCGGAGCAGCAGTTCTATGCGGACGTCAACACCATCTACGCCAGCGTCCTTGGCCGCGCCGTGAGCCCCACGGAATATCGCTTCGAGGTCACGACCCAGCTCCCCGCCGGCCGCCCCTGGTGGCTGGAGTTCATCCCCTATCTGATCACGTTCGCACTTTTCGGCCTGCTGTGGTATTTCCTGATGCGCCAGCAGTCCGGCGGCGGCAAGGGCATGATGAACTTCGGCAAGTCCCGCGCGCGCCTGTCCGACCCCAACGGCGCCAAGGTCACCTTCTCCGATGTGGCCGGCGCCGATGAGGAAAAGGAGGAGCTCAAGGAGATCGTCCAGTTCCTGAAGGACCCCAAGAAGTTCACCAAGCTGGGTGCAAAGATTCCCACCGGCGTGCTGCTGGTGGGCCCGCCCGGCACCGGCAAGACGCTGCTGGCCCGCGCCGTGGCCGGCGAGGCCGGCGTGCCCTTCTTCACCATCTCCGGCTCGGACTTCGTCGAGATGTTCGTCGGCGTGGGCGCTTCCCGCGTGCGCGACCTGTTTGACCAGGCCAAGAAGTCCTCGCCCTCGATCATCTTCATCGATGAAATCGACGCGGTCGGCCGCCAGCGCGGCGCCGGCCTGGGCGGCGGACACGACGAGCGCGAGCAGACCCTCAACCAGCTGCTGGTGGAGATGGACGGCTTCACCCAGAACCAGGGTGTGATCGTGATGGCGGCCACCAACCGCGCCGACATCCTCGACCCCGCGCTGCTGCGCCCCGGCCGCTTCGACCGCCGCATCACCGTGAACTATCCCGACGTGAACGGCCGCGAGGAAATCCTCAAGGTGCACGCGCGCAACAAGCCGCTGGCCGACGACGTCGACCTGTCCGTGCTCGCCCGCCGCACACCCTATTTCACCGGCGCGGATCTGATGAACGTGATGAACGAGGCCGCGCTGCTGGCCGCCCGCCGCGACGCGGAGAAGATCGACATGCCGATGATCGAGGAGGCGATCACCCGCGTGATGGCCGGCCCGGAAAAGAAGTCCCGCCGCGTCACCGACGCCGACCGCCGCCTTGTGGCCTACCACGAGGGCGGCCACGCCATCGTCTCCTACTACATTCCCGAGTGCGACAAGGTGCATGAGATCACCACGATCCCCCGCGGCTCCGCCGGCGGCTACACCATGTATCTGCCCCAGGAGGAGTTCAACTTCGTCACCACCGCGCGCCTGCGCGCCGAAATGGCCAGCCTGATGGGCGGACGCGTGGCGGAGGCGATCGTGTTCAAGGACATCTCCACCGGCGCTTCCAGCGACATCAAGCGCGCCACCGAGATCGCCCGCGGTATGGTCACCGAGTACGGCATGAGCGACAAGCTCGGCCCGGTCTTCCTGGGCTCCGAGCACGAGGTCTTCCTCGGAAAGTCCTTCACGCAGCAGAACTCCGGCCTGTCCGAGCGGGTCAACACCGACATCGACGCCGAGGTTCATGCGCTGATCCAGGGCGCATACAACCGCGCGGAAAACATCCTCGTCGAGCATCGCGACCAGCTGGACAACCTGGCCAGGCTGCTCATCGAACGCGAAAAGCTGGACGGCGAGCAGTTCGAGTGCTTCATGCAGGGCAAGCCCCTGGACGAGGCCGCGCCCTCCCCGGAGGAGCCCGAGATGCCCGCCGCGGCTTCCGACGACGGTGCTGAGGCGTAATCATCCATGGGTCCGACTCTGTTCATTCAGAGCCGGACCTTTTGCATTTTCAACAGGCTGCGCCTCTGAATTTCATGGTTTTTTTACACAGGAGCAAGACAATCGCTCTTAAAAACGGCCTGCATCTGTGATATAATATTGTATGCATCTTCGGGGACATTTGTGCATATATGCGGCAGCCGCACTCCGATATTCATCGTGCGCGCAAAGTATCCTGAATATGAACGACTGATTGTGGACATACCATTTATAGCCACATCATCTCCTCGCGCAGCTGCCACAGCGCGGCAAACACCATAGATCGCAACGGAGCAGTGAGCATGCAGAATCGTAACTATCGCGCGCGCACCGGCGGGTACCGCCCTGCCGGCAGCGCTCCGCGACGCAATTCCCAGCCGGCGACTCCGCGCGCCAGACAGGGCGCTCAGAGCCGGCCACAGGCGCAATCCGGCCCGGGCAGATCCGCCTGCCCGGCGCAGCGTCCTCAGGGCAATGCTGCGCGTCGGCCGGCACAGCGCCCAAGGACCGGAGGTTCTCCGCGTCCGCAGAATGGAGCTGCACGCCGCCCGGCGCAGTCCCATTCCCAGCACAGCAGCGCGCGCCGTCCGGCTCAGCCGGCGGTCCGCCCGGGCAATTCGCGTCGTCCCGCACCGCATAAAACGCCACGAAGAAGGCCCAGAATCAGCCTCTTCGCTTTTGTTGTGCTCGCCTGTGTGGTCATCGCCGCCGTCTACACCATCCGCCTGTTCTCGGTGGTGGGCATCGGAGAGCCGACGTTCATCAAAAACGTCTATGTCAACAACATCAGCTTTGCCGGCATGACCAGGGAGGAGGGCTTCGCCGCCGCCCAGGAAATGAAGGATGAATGGCTGAACACGGTGTACACCTTCTCCTATCTGGACCAATCCTGGAGCTTCACGCGCTCCATGGTCAACGCGGATATCGACTATGCGAGCCGCCTGGAATACGCCTGGAACCTCGGGCACGTGGGCAACATCTTCGAGCGCAAGCGCGACATCGAAATGTTCGCCAAGAACCCCATCCACCTCACCGTGGAGCCGACCTACGATGAAGCGCTGCTGAATGCGTTCATCGACGAAATCTGTGCAGCCATCGACGTTGAAGCGGTCGACGCCGTGGTCGTACCGGACGTGACCCAGCCCGTGGTGCTGACCGAATCCCAGACCGGCCTGAAGGTCAACCGCGATCAGCTGCTGGAGCAGATGACCGCACTGATGACCACCGACGAGGTGGACACCGCGCTGCCGGTCGAAACCGTCTTCCCCGAGATCAACTCCGACGACCTGAGCTTCCAGGTCATCGCCCAGTTCTCCACGAGCGTCTCCTTCCGAAACGGCGACAGCCGCACCAACGTGCGCATTGCGCTGAACGCCTTCAACGGACTCTCCGTGCAGCCCGGCGAGAGCTGCAGCTTCAACGACATCGTCGGCGAGCGCACCGAGGCCAACGGCTTCCGCAAGGCCACGGAATATGCGGGCGATACCACCACGCTGGGCGTGGGCGGCGGCGTCTGCCAGGCGTCCACCACGCTGTACAACGCGCTGATCATGGCCGGCATGACCATCACCGAGCGCTCGCAGCACACGATGACCGTATCCTATGTGGACCCCAGTCTCGACGCGGCCGTGTCCTGGCCGAAGAAGGACCTGAAGTTCACCAACGCCACCGACTACCCCATCTACATCTACACGTCGGTCACCGACAAGACTGCGACGGTCACCATCTATGGCCACAAGCCCGAGTACTTCTACCGGCTGGAATCCGTCATCATCGAGGAAAACATCGCCTCCACCAAGATCAATTACATCGAGGACACGGAGGGCACGCACGTCTACTACACCGACGAAACGGCGCTCGAATCCAAGGGCAAGCCCGGCTGCAAAAGCGAAGGCTGGATCGTCGCCTACGACTGGGAGACCAAACAGGAGGTCTCCCGCTCCCAGATCTCCGCGGACAGATACAGTCCCGGCGCATCGGTCTACTATATCGGCACGCACGACCGTGCCGCTGAACTCTTGGCGCCCAGCACCTCACCGGCGCAAGCGCCCGAACAATAAGAAATGGAGTTGAACACATTGAAGAAGTGCTTCCTGACCCAGAATGGCCCGCGCGCCATCGGACCGTATTCCACTGCAGTCACCCAGGGCGACACCTGCTATCTCTCCGGCGTGATCCCCGTTGTTCCCGCCACCGGCAAGCTCGTGGAGGGCGATGCCGTCGTCCAGGCCCGCCAGGTGTTTGAAAACATGAAGACCATTCTGGATGAGCTGAACAGCTCCATGGACGACGTGCTGAAGACCACCGTGTTCCTGCAGGATCTCTCTTCCTTCGGCGCTGTCAACGCCGTGTACGCCGACTATTTCGGGCCCAACTATCCCGCGCGCAGCTGCGTTGAGGTCGCCAAGCTTCCCATGGGCGCGCTGATCGAAGTGGAAGCAATCGTCAGAATCTAAAGGAATCATCTCAGAATCCAATGAACGGTTTCCCGGAGGCAAATGATAAAGGAGTGTGGGGTTTTGTATGTTTAACAGTGCTAAGATCTTCGCAGGCAGCGGCGGACAGGTATTTGCCGAGCGCATGTGCTCTTATATGGGCAAGAAGCTCAGCTCTTCCGAGGTGATCACCTTCTCCGAGGGCAACACCTTCGTTCGCATCAACGAGTCTGTCCGCGACTGCGACGTGTTCTTGGTTCAACCGATCGGCATGCATTCCAACGACGAATTCGTCGAGATCCTCTTCTGGATGGACGCCTTCAAGCGCGCCAACGCGCACACCGTCACGCTGGTCATGCCCTATTTCGGCTACGGCAAGGGTGACAAGAAGGACGAGCCCCGAGTTTCCATTCGCGCCCGCGTCTGCGCGGAGTGCATGGAGCTTGCCGGCGCCGACCGCTTCGTGACCATGGACCTGCACGCGCAGCAGATTCAGGGCTTCTTCAAGCGCCCGATGGATCACCTGTACGCGCAGCCGATGCTCAAGGAGGTCATCGCCCGCGTGGGCACCGAAAACATGGTCGTCGTCTCCCCCGATGCCGGCTATGCCAAGCAGGCCCGCAAGTTCGCCACCGCCCTGAACCTTCCCATCGCGATCGGCGACAAGAATCGCTCCGACCACAGCGAGAACGCCGAAGTGCTGGAGATCATCGGCAACGTCAAGGGCAAGAACTGCCTGATCGTGGACGACTTCACCATCTCCGGCGGCACGCTGGTGAACCTGGCCGAGGGTCTGAAGGAGCGCGGTGCGCTGGACATCACCGCCATGCTCAGCCACAACATCATCTCCGCCCGCGGCGTTCAGAAGCTCAATGCAAGCCCCATCCAGACCATCTACTCCACCGACACTGTGTTCAACCCCAATATCGTTGGCCAGGAGAAGTTCAAGACCGTCTCCGTCGCGCCGATGTTCGCCGAGACCATCATGCGCTACTATCGCCACGACTCCATCAATCAGATGTTCTCCAAGCTGCCCGATCACGTGATCGAGGCCGGCATCGAGTTGGCCGGTCTGAAGCTCTAAGAACAGGCCCCGGCTGCAGTCCTTGGACCGCCGCCGGGGCTTTTATGGAAGAGCCCGCCCTCAAACGCATTTGAAGGCGGGTTCCTTTTATAGCTTGAGGGCAACCTCCAGGCATTGCTCGGCAAAGCGCTCCCGCGCCTCCCGGGGCATGTGCCACTCCCAGCTGTCGTGCGCCCCGGGCGAAGCCGGGTGGCGATCCGACACCGTGAGAATCGCCGCGACCTTGAGTCCCTTCCGCCGCCCGACGCTGAACGCCGCAGAGGTCTCCATCTCCACGCCAACCGCGCCCTTGTCACGCCAAAGCGCCTCCTTGGCAAAGGTCTGGCGATAGGGCGAATCCGTGGTGACGATCGTCCGCCGCCTGCCCTCCGGGAGCAGTGCCTCCACGCGCACCAGCAGCTCCGCATCCGGCTCGGCATACTCGAGCGTCTCGTAGTAGTGAAGGCTCGTGCCCTCCTCGACATACGCGCGATCCGGCAGAATGATGTCGCCCAGCGACGCGCCCTCCCCAAAGCCGCCGCACATGCCGACGCAGAGAATGCGCCGCACGCCCATTACCGCCAGCGTCTCCACAGTGTCCGCAGCCTGCGGCGCGCCATAGCCGCCGTGGAGAAGGCACAGCCGCCCGCCCGCGCGCACATACACCGGCGCTGCGTTCAGAAACCGCGGCAGCCGCCGCTCCTCATATTCGGAAGGCGCGCATTCAATCAGATGCTTCAGTCCGCGGCCCATGAAAAACACCAGCGCCGTTTCGGGGAGCGGCTCCACCCTCTCGCCCTCCTTGCACACCTGCCGGGCCGCAGTGATGACCGACTCGGTGCGATCGTCGTCATCGCACCAGCGCGCGGCAGGATTGGCGTAGCGCTGCAAGTACTGGCCGACAGAACGCGTCATCTCCCGTGAAAAGTCGGAATTGTACTTTCGGCTGCAGAAGCGTCGGCTCCACTCCTCGAAGGTCAGTTGAGGATGCTTTCCGGCAAACATCCGACGCAGCGCAGCGCCGTTCTTCCGCCGATAGGTATTTTCGCAGACGATGTCCTCCAGGCTGCACCGCTCGGGCTTCGGGCGCTCAATCTGCTGCTGCGTGGGATAGCCGAAGACCAGCATTGCCGCCGGAAACACGTACTCCGGCAGGTTCAGAAGCTCGCGGTGAATCTCGCAGTTTTCCATGATATCGCCGATATAGCAGGAACCCACTCCCAGGCTCTGCGCCGCCGTCACAGCATTCTGCGCCGCGATGGCAGCGTCCGTCACCGCCAGCACCAGATCGCCCACGCCCGGCCGGCGCGGCGCGCAGCCGCCCTCCGCGAACGCGTCATACCACTTCTGAAAGTCCGCGCAGAAGATCAGCACCATCTGCGCCCGCGCGATGAAGGGCTGATTGTCGCAGGTGACCGCCAGGCGCTGGCGCAGAGCGGGATCGGTGATGTCCAGAATGGTGTACATCTGCTGATTTCCCGCCGTGGGCGCAGCCATGGCCGCCTCCAGAATTGCGCGCTTCAGCTCCGGATCGATGGGCTGTTCTGTGAACGCCCGCACCGATTTTCTGCGGTGCAGCTCCCGAATGACCTCGTTCAACCTTCTCACCCTCCATAGATAAAATCATAAAGCGCCTGCACATTGACGCTCCGGTCGGTGACCTTCAGAGACGATCCATTGTCGTCAAAGCTGCCGTCCACCGGCAGGCGCAGCTGCTGGATATCGCCGGAGAACAGCGCCTTTTCCCCCAGGGAGAGCAGCTCCACCGGCGAAAGATTCGTCTCTACGCCGCCCAGCCCCGCCCTGAGAAAGCGCTCCAGCACCACCGGATTCCAGAGCTGCGCCCGGAGGCGGTCCAGCATGGCATTCACCACGGCGCGCTGCCGGCTGGTGCGCACAAAATCGCTGTCCAGCTTGCGGATGCGCGCATAGGCCAGCGCGCGCAGACCGTTGAGGTGCACGTCCTCGCCATACTTCTCCAGCGGTTCCGCCGTATAGCCCAGCGGCGCGAAGACCCTGCGCGACTTCCAGACGTTGAGGTTGATGTGGTTCATCTCTGCCTCCGTGATGTCCATGTCGATGCCGCCCAGCGCGTCCACCATCTGAACCAGCGCCGTGAAGTCCACCACCACATACCGCATGACGTTCAGCTCGAGCGCCTCATTCACGGTGCGCATCGCCAGCTCCGGCCCGCCGAAGGCATAGGCCGCGTTGATCTTGTTGGTTCCGTGGCCTGCGATCTCCACCTCCATGTCCCGCTGAATGGACGTCAGCCGCAGCGGCCCGTCGCCAATGGACGCGATCATCATCGTGTCGCTGCGCTGACTGCCCTCGTCCAGCACGTCCACGCCCAGAACCAGCACATTGAAGGGCCTGGACGGCAGCCCATCCGTCAGCGAGAGCTCCGCCTCCGGCTCCACCATGAACAGCGCCGTGGGCAGCACATACAGTACGCCCGCCGCCGCAATCGCCGCAACCAGCGCCAGCACAATCAGCTTCGCCAGGAAGCGCGCGACCGCGCCCAGACATCCGCCCCGGCGTCTGCGCGGCGCTTTTTTCTGCTTTTTCTTTTCATCATATTCTTCGTAATACATGTGCTTTGCTGCCCTTGTCATTTGCAATTCTTTCCCTTCCAGTATAGCAGAAAAGCCGCGGCAGCGGAAGAGTTTTCACCCAAAAACTGCGCCGAATGAATGCAATTCTCCTCTTTTGCGGAAACTGATTGGGAAGGGAGTGATCAATCATGAAAATAGAATCCATTCATGCCCTGCAGATCTTCGATTCCCGCGGAATGCCCACCGTGGAGGCCGAGGTGCGATTGGAAAACGGCGTCGTCGGCCATGGCTGCGCGCCCTCCGGGGCGTCCACCGGCAGTCACGAGGCCCACGAGCGGCGCGACAACGGCGAGGCCCTTCGCGGCAAGAGCGTGACGGCCGCAGTGCGCGCCATCAACGAGGAGATCTCCTCCGCGCTGAAGGGCATGCGCGCCGACGATCAGCTGGCCGTCGACCGCCGTCTGATCGAGCTCGACGGCACTCAGGACAAGTCCAGACTGGGCGGCAACGCGCTGATCGCCGTTTCCTGCGCCACCGCCGACGCCGCCGCGAACGCTGCCAAATTGCCGCTGTACAGATGGCTCGGCGGCATACAGGCTGCGGAGCTTCCGTGCCCCATGATGAACGTGCTCAACGGCGGCCGGCATGCTGCCAACGACATCGACGTGCAGGAGTTCATGTTCGTGCCCATCGGCGCAGAGAGCTTCGCCGACGCCATGCGCATGGGCGCGGAGTGCTATCACGCCCTGAAGGCGCTGCTCTCCGAAAAGGAGCTGACCACATCGGTCGGCGATGAGGGCGGCTTTGCGCCCAACCTCGGCAGCGACGAACAGGCGCTGCGCTTTCTGGTTCGCGCCATTGAGCGCGCGGGCTGGACGCCGGGCGACGACGTGGCGCTGGCCATCGACGCCGCCGCCAGCGAATGGCGCACCGAGGACAGCTATTACCTGCCGAAGAAGAAGGAGGAGCGCACCCGCGACAGCCTGATTGAACACTATGCCCGTCTGGCCGCCGAGTTCCCGCTGATCTCCATCGAGGATCCGCTGGACGAGGAGGACTTCGAGGGCTTCCGCACGATCACAGAGCGGCTGGGCAGCGAGATGATGATCGTCGGCGACGACCTCTTCACCACCAACAGCGTCCGGCTGCTGCGCGGCATGGAGGAATGCGCCGGCAATGCCATACTGATCAAGCCCAACCAGATCGGCACCCTCACCGAAACGCTGGACACGATTCGCCTGGCCCGCAGCGCCGGCTATCGGGTCATTCTCTCCCACCGAAGCGGCGATACCGAGTCCGCCGCGCTGGCAGATCTGGCCGTGGCCGTCAATGCGGACTTCATCAAGTCCGGCGCGCCTGCCCGCTCCGAGCGCCTGGCGAAATACAACCGCCTGCTGCGGATCGCCGAGGATCTGGAGCATTCCTGACGCCCTGTTTCATTCGGAGTCCCGGCCGCAAAGCCAAACCTACAAAACGCCCGCCGCACATGCGACGGGCGTTTCTTTCAAAATCCGCGCCATTCCCTTTGAAAATGCCGCCGCATCTTGACACCCGCCTCTTTCAGGATTATAGTATAATTATGCGGAGAATACCGCATGAAGAATCACGACCGACGGAAAGGAGGCCGAATGGAAGTATCTGCGAGACTTCAGTCGCCGGGCTTTGCCGCCAGCGCACCCGGGTTCAGCCATCAACCCTGTCGCGGACGGCGCCTTCGCCCTGCTTCGGAATGTCTTCGGCGCGGACAATGGCGTCAGCGCGCGCTCAGCGATCGGCGTCAACGAACCGCCCGGCGGCATCGCCGTGGAGATCGCATTGATCTTTCAGATTTGAGGTGAAATCATGTTTTCCTATCATTTCCAGTGTGAAGAGCAAATTCCCTCTCCGGCGCTCATCTACTACCGCGACCTGATCGAAGCCAACACCGCCGAAGCCATCCGCATCGCGGGAGACGCGGGACGCATGTGGCCCCACGTCAAAACCCACAAGATGCGGCAAATGATCCGGATGCAGATGGGCATGGGCATTCGCCGCTTCAAATGTGCCACCCTCGCGGAAATGCATCTCGCCGCCGAATGCGGCGCAGAGCACATCCTGTGGGCCTACCCCGTCATTGGCCCCTGCGTGCCTCAGTTTCTCTCCCTGATCCCCCAATACCCCAGCTGCACATTCTACGCGCTGGAGGATGATCCGGACGCTCTGCGCGCCCTTTCCGATGCCGCAGCGGCCCGCGGCCTTTGTGTCAACGTGCTGCTGGACGTCAATGTGGGCATGAATCGAACCGGCATCGCCCCGGAGGCCGCAGAGGATTTTTACCATGCGGCGAAATCGCTTCCCGGCGTGCGGCTGCGCGGACTGCACTGCTATGACGGGCAGATTCACGACTCTGTCTTCGATGATCGGCTCCGCCATGCGGCCCAGACCGTCAGCACTGCCGGAGGAATCCGCTGCCGCCTGCTCCAGGAGGGCTTCGACGCGGAGATCCTCATCCTCGGCGGTACGCCCACCTTCCCCTGCCACGCCGGCGTGGCCGACGCCTTTCTCTCCCCGGGCACCATTTTCGTGTCCGACGCCGGCTATCACAGCGCCTATCCGGACATCGGCGTGACGCCCGCGGCCGCGATCCTGACCCGCGTCGTCTCTCACCCCGCCGACGGCCTGTTCACCTTGGACTGCGGCTACAAGGCGCTGTCCGCCGATCCAAATCCCAGAGGCGTGCTCGTGGGCTTCGAGGACAGGTGCAAGCCCGTGCTCAGCAGCGAGGAGCACTGGGTCTTTGAGATGAATCCGGGCTGCCGCGATCAGCGCCCGCCGATCGGCTCGGTTCAGTACGTCATTCCCACGCACGTCTGCCCCACCACCTATCTTTACGATGCAACCTACGTCTGCTCCCAGGGCAGGCTGGTCGACCTCTGGAAGGTAGCTGCCCGCGACCGCGTCGGAAACGTCACTCTGGACGAAGTTCTCGCGCCCCGCGGCTGATTCATATCCAAAATGCGCCTGACGGAACGGCAGCTGCGCCGTCAGGCGCACTTCTTTCAGGAAGACTGTCTGCCGTATTTCACAGGTGTCTCTGTCCTGCCGGACTTGTCCATGGTGCCCCCTCCTCCCGCCATCGTGCATTAATCTTCCATGATCGGTTTTCTGTGCCCCTGACGCGCGCCGATTGCGGCGACCGCTTCGTCTGCGCTGACCCCATGGGCGAAGTTCTGTAAAAACGGATTGTCACACAAGCTGCAAAATCGCCCTTCAGCATGGCGTGATATCCATAAAATTGCAATTTTGGTCAGAATAATTAGCAAATTTTACTTGACATGACCGGCAAATCCACGTATTATAATTACGATACTCTGTAGCATGAAAACTATCATATTAATAGGTATTGACTCCATATATGATCAGCTATTAAGTCCTTAATAACTGCACTATACTCCAGTGATTCCTATAACGAGGTTGATGCACGCTGCATTTGGCTGTCTGCGTCGTAGTTTTTCTGATACAGAGCGAAATAACAAGGAGGACTCATCAAATGAAGAAGCTGCTTTGCACGCTGCTGGCCGCCCTGATGGTTCTGACCATGGCTTCCTTCGCCACCGCCGAAGAAGCTGCCAGCTACAAGATCGCCATCCTGACCGGCACCACCTCCCAGGGCGAAGAGGAATTCACCGCGGCCTCCAAGCTGGCCGAGGAGCATCCCGGCCAGGTGCTGCATGACACCTACCCGGACAACTTCTCTTCCGAGGTCGAGACCACCATTTCCAAGCTGATCGCTTTCGCCAGCGATCCCGACGTCAAGGCCATCATCTTCGTTCAGGGCGT
>JBJEUD010000056.1:0-20317 GCA_051883655.1 Candidatus Faecivicinus sp.
GCCATCGCGTTTGCAAGTTCTGCGGCTACTATGACGGTCAGGAGATCGTCAAGGTTGAAGCCGAGGCGAAGTAATTCAAGGTTTTATAAGGAGCTGTTTCCATTCGAAACAGCTCCTTATTCTTTCGAAAGGAGCCCACAATGCAGCTGGAAACCGATCGCCTGATCCTCAGAGAATTTGCGCAGAGCGATTTCGAAGCCCTGTATACCGTTCTGTCCGATCCGGAAGCCATGAAATTCTACCCCAAGCCCTTCGACGAGGCGCGCGTGCGCGGCTGGATCCAGTGGAATCTGGAAAACTACCGCGTGTTCGGCTTCGGACTCTGGGCCGTCGTTCTCAAGTCGAGCGGCGAGGTCATCGGAGACTGCGGCGTGACGATGCAGAACATCAACGGTGCCATCAAGCCGGAGATCGGCTATCACATCCGCAGGGATCATCAGAACCGGGGCTATGCATCCGAGGCCGCGCGCAGATGCCGGGACTACATCTTTGAAAACACGCCCTTCAACAGCATATTCTCTTACATGAAATCCACCAACACCGCCTCCGCCGCCGTGGCGATTCACTGCGGCATGAGGCTCGTGGACGAGTACGCCGACCCGGTCAATACCCTCTCCAGGGCCTACGCCATCACCCGCGCGGAATGGATGCGGATTGCGGAAAAGTCCGATCGGCCGCCTCAAATCCGCTGATTCTGTTTCCATTCGCCGATTTCTGTGATATAATGGATTCATCCCACTGATTACAGGAGGAAATGTGATGAAAATCGGATTCAACGAGGGCTGCGATCGCTACTGTGCGAATCACACCGTATTGGACGACCTGGAGTACTGCGAAAAATACGGCTTTGACTACATCGATATCCAGTCCGAGTGCCTGGACCGCGACCTGGCCGCGGGCAAGTGCACGCTGGAACAGCTGGGTGAATGGTTCCGCACCCATCGCCTGAAGATGCTCTCCTACAACGCGCTGTGCGGCTTCAACATGAAGTCCACCCAGGCCGAAAAGGACGCCGTGCTGGCCGAGCTGGACGAGATCGTCCGCCGCTGCGGCATTCTCGGCTGCAGCATGATCGTGGTCGTGCCCACGCAGAACATCTCCGTCCACGCCACCCGCAGCGAGATCCGCGCCGACGCGGTCGAGGTGCTCCGGGAGATGCTCAAGCGCGTGGAGCCCCACGGCATCCGCCTGTCGCTGGAGTTCTGCGGCTGTCCCGGAATGACCATTAACCGCTTCGAAGACGCCTACGCCATCGTGCAGGCGGTGGATTCGCCGCTGGTGGGCGTGACGCTGGACCAGTACCATTTCCACGCCATGGCCTCCGGCTGGGATGCGCTGGAGCAGGCCGACGGCAAAAAGATCTTCATCTGGCACCTGAACGACATGGAGGACGTGCCCTGCGGCGCGGCCTACAACACCGACGAAAAGCGCCTTTGGCCCGGCGATTCCCGCGGTTGTCTCGACCATGCGCGCTATGCCGATGCGCTGAAAAAGATCGGCTTCGAAGGCGGCGTGTGCACCGTGGAGGTCTTCCGCCCGGATTACTACAAGCTCTCTCAGGAAGAGAACGTCCGCACTGCCGCGGAATCCACCCGCGCCCATGTGGACAAATACTGGAATTAGGCGCAGAAGAGCCGCTCTCCGCAGTCGGAGAGCGGCTCTTTCTCGATTCGGTTACAGCCTCAGGCACTTTTTGCCCGTCAGCGCTTCGCTCCGGGCATCGGGCTGGTTAAAGCCGCACCAGACGGCATACTTTCCGCTGCCCGGGACGCGCTCACCCCGATCGTCGACCACGGTGAAGGCCTGTTCGGACAGGCGGATTTCCAGCGTCTTCTCCTCGCCCGCCGCCAGCGATACGCGCTCAAATCCGCAGAGCGCGGGGTTTTCCGGTGCAAACGGACTTCCCTCGTCTCTCACGTACACCTGAACGACCTCGTCCGCCGGGAAATCCGAGGCATTCTTGACGCGCGCCGCAACGGTCATTCCATCCTCAGTCCGCGTCGCGCCAATCATGCGGATGTCCGCGTAACTCAGGCCGTAGCCGAAGGGATACAGCGGCTCGCCCCGATAGTAGCGATAGGTGCGGTTTTCCATGTTGTAATCGGTGAACGCGGGCAGATCGTCGGCGGAGCGGTAGAACGTCACCGGCAGCTTGCCCGAGGGCGAAACGCGGCCGAACAGCACATCCGCGATGGCCCAGCCGCCGCGCGCACCGGGATACCAGCCCTGCAGCACTGCGGCGCAGTGCTCGTCGGCATAGCGCAGATCCATGGCGCTGCCGGTCATCAGCACCAGCACCACGGGCTTTCCCACCTCGCAGACCTTCTCCAGCAGCAGCTGCTGGCAGGCCGGCAGCGCCAGGCTCTCCTTGTCGCCGGTGGCATCGCCCTCCTCGCCCTCCAGCGTCTCATCCAGGCCCAGGAACAGCAGCACAACGTCGCTCTGAGCCGCCACAGCCTGCGCCTCGGCAATGCGGTCGTTCGCGTCAGCCAGTCCCTCGCCGCGATCGCGCATCAGCTCGCTCCCCTTGGAATAGAACACGCGGAAGCCCTGGCGGTCCGCCTCGGCATAGATGCCGTCCAGCGGCGTGACGCTGCGGTCGGGCGTGCCATGGTAGTTGCCGATGAGCGCCGTGCGATTGTCGGCGTTCGGACCGATCACGCCCACGGTCTTCACGTCCTTGAGCGGAAGCGTTCCGTCGTTCTTCAAAAGCACGATGCTCTTGCGGGCCGCATCCAGCGCCGCGCTGATGTGGTCCGGGCAGCACACCACGTCGTAGCCAATGGCGTTGAAGGAGCAGTCCGGGTCGAACAAGCCCAGCCGCATGCGCGTGCGCATCACGTGCACGGCGCACTCGGTGATCTCCTCCTCGCTGACCAGTCCATTCTCCACCGCTGCAACGGCATACGGATAAGCTCCTCCGCAGTTCAGATCGCACCCATTGCGCAGCGCCAACGCTGCCGACTCCAGCACATTGTCCGTGACCTTGTGGTGCATGTGGAAATCCATGATGGCTCCGCAGTCCGACGTGATATAGCCGTCAAAGCCCCACTTTTCGCGAACGATCTCCTTCAGCAGCAGCTTGCTTCCACAGCAGGGCTCGCCGTACAGGCGGTTGTACGCGCCCATCACGCCCTCCACCTTCGCCTCGGTCACCAGCTTTTCAAAGGCGGGAAGATAGGTCTCCCACAGATCCTTTTTGCTGACGTCGGCATTGAACTCGTGGCGCAGGCTCTCCGGCCCCGAATGCACCGCCAGATGCTTGGCGCAGGCCGCCGCCTTCAGATAGCCCTTCTCATCCTTCTGTTGGATGCCCTCGACAAACGCCGCTCCCAGCTCGCCGGTGAGATAGGGATCCTCGCCGTAGGTCTCATGGCCGCGGCCCCACCGGGGATCGCGGAAGATGTTCACATTGGGCGACCAGAAGGTCAGGCCCTTGTAGATATCGCGGTCTCCGCGGGCGGACTGTGCATTGTACTTCGCGCGGCCCTCGGTGGCGATCACGTCGCCCACCCTGCCCATCAGCGTCCGGTCGAAGGCCGCCGCCAGCGCGATGGCCTGGGGGAACACCGTGGCCGTACCGGCGCGCGCCACGCCGTGCAGCGCCTCGTTCCACCAGTTGTACGCCGGGACGCCCAGCCTCGGAATGGCCGGCGCGTCAAAGCGCAGCATCGAAGCGCGCTCTTCCAGCGTCATCTCCTCCACCAGTTCCCGCGCCTGCTGTTCAAATTTCTGATCCATACATCCGACTCCTTCTCATTGGAATTCTCCTGGATTCATTATACCAGCTTCCCGCGCCCGCTTCAAGTGAATGGACAAATTCCGTTTCAGATGTTATAATGATGTTATCATACGAAAACCACAGCCAGGAGGGATCCGAATGCCCCTTCAGATCGTACGCAACAACATTGCCGACATGCAGGTGGACGCCGTCGTCAACGCTGCCAACTCCCACCTGCAGATGGGCAGCGGCGTCTGCGGCGCCATCTTCAGCGCCGCGGGCCCCCAGGAGCTCCAGCGCGCCTGCGACGCCATCGGCGGCTGTCCCACGGGAGAAGCCGTCATCACGCCCGGATTCCGGCTTCCGGCGAAGTGGATCATCCACGCGGTCGGCCCGGTCTGGCACGGCGGCGACTGCGGCGAGGAGGCGCTGCTGCGCTCCGCCTACACCAGCGCGCTGAAGCTCGCCCAGGAAAAGCAGCTGCGCTCCATCGCCTTCCCGCTGATCTCCTCGGGCATTTACGGCTATCCCAAGAATCAGGCGCTGCAGGTCGCGCTGTCCGCCATTCAGAGCTTTCTGCTCGAGGTCTACGAGATGGACGCCTATCTGGTGGTCTTCGACAGCCGCGCCTTCCAGCTCTCTTCAAAGCTGTCGGCCAACATCAGGAGCTATATTGACGAGCACTACGTCCGGACTGCGGAGTCCGCCTATGCCAGTCGCCGGCTGCGGGACGAAGAGATGGGATTCTTCAACGCGCCCTGCGCGGCTCCGGACGCGCCCGACGACGCAGCACCCACCCCCAAAGCGCCCCGCTGCGAAGCCGCGGCCCCTGCGGCGGAGCCCAGGAGCAGCCTTCACTCGCTGATCGACCGGCTGTCCCGCCGCCGCGAGGAGACCTTCTCCGAAATGCTGCTGCGCCTGGTGGACGAAAAGGGCTTCGCCAAGGACAGCATCGTCTACAAGCGCGCCAATCTGGACCGCTCCGTATTCTCGAAGCTGCGCTCCAACCGAAACTATACGCCCTCGAAGTCCACGGCCCTCGCGCTGGCCATCGCGCTCGAGCTGAACATGGACCAGACGCGCGACCTGCTGGCCCGCGCCGGCTATGCGCTCTCCCCCAGCAGCTTAAGCGACGTGATCGTATCGTATTTCATCGAGAACGGCCAGTACGACATCTTTGAAATCAACATCACCCTCTTCGAATACAACCAGCCCTGTCTGGGCATGAAGGGCTGAATTGTCGCTTGAGAAGCAACCTTTTTGGCGAGCAAAAGTGATATCCTTTATCCATCAAAGGAACGGAGGGATATCACAATGAAAAACAATCTTACGGAACTGGTCTTCATCCTCGATCGCAGCGGCTCCATGTCCGGGTTGGAATCCGACACCATCGGCGGCTTCAACGCCATGCTGGACAAGCAGCGCAAAGAGCCGGGCGAGGCGCTGATCACCACGGTGCTGTTCGACAACTGCAGCGAGCTGCTCCACGACCGCATCCCGCTGCAGGGCGTCGCCAACATCACCGATCGCGACTACTTCGTCCGCGGCAGCACCGCGCTGCTGGACGCCATCGGCTGCACGATTCAGAAGATCGTCCAGGCGCACATCCACACCGCCGAGGCGCTTCGCCCCTCCAAGACGATGTTCGTGATCATCACCGACGGCATGGAGAACTCCAGCCGGCGGTTCACCTACGAACAGATTCACAGCATGATCGAGAAGGAAAAGACCTACGGCTGGGAATTTCTCTTCCTGGGCGCGAACATCGACGCCATCAGCGCGGCCTCCCGCATCGGCATCCACGCCGACCGCGCGGTCAACTACCACGCCGACGCCGAGGGCACCCGCCTGAACTACGACGTGGTCAGCGAAACCGTCAGCGACATGCGCGCCTGCCGCCCCGTGAGCGCCAACTGGAAGAGCCGCATCGACGAGGACTATCGCCGCCGCAAATCATTGTGAAGTGAGGAACCCATGCGCATCATCATCTCCCCTGCCAAGCGCATGCGCACGGACGCCGACGGACTCTCGCCCGCCGGCGTTCCCGCATTGCTGAACCGCACCCGCCGCCTTCTCGACGCGCTGCGCGGGATGGATCTTCCCGCGCTGCAGCGCCTGCTTGCCTGCAACGGCGACATCGCCCGGCTGAACTACGATCGCTTTCAGGCCATGGACCTGGACCGCGCCGACACGCCCGCGCTGCTGGCCTACGACGGCATTCAGTATCAGTACATGGCGCCGCAGGTGTTCGAACAGGACTATCTGAACTACGTGCAGCAGCGCCTGTGCATTCTCTCCGGCTTCTACGGCGTGCTCCGCCCGCTGGACGGCGTGGTCCCCTACCGGCTTGAGATGCAGGCCAGACTCGCCGTGGACGGCTTCCGCAGCCTCTATCAGTTCTGGGGAGATTCGCTGGCGGAGCTGGTCACGGCGGGCGACGGCGCAGTGCTCAACCTTGCCTCGGAGGAATATGCCAAAGCGGTGCGCCGGCATCTGCCTGCGAATGTGCGCTGGATCGACTGCGTCTTTGGCGAGATGGACGGCGGGAAGGTCCGCGAAAAGGGCGTCTATGTGAAGATGGCCCGGGGAGAAGCGGTGCGCTTTCTCGCCGAGAACGCCATCGATTCCCCCGACGATCTGCGCGCCTTCGACCGCCTCGGCTTTCACTGGGACAAGGCGCTCTCTGAAAAAAACCGCCTCGTCTTTCTGATGGACAAGCGCAAGCGGGACGCGGACTTCGACTGAGTCCGCGCCCCGCTTTTTTGAAGCTCTATTCCGCTGAAGCGCACTCCCGGCAGAGCGACTCCAGGCATTCCACCACCGACTCCAGCGTCGGAGCCGCCGCCTGTGCCGCCTCCAGGCCCAGCTTGCGCGCGGCCTGCGCAGTCTGCGCGCCGATGCACACCGCCCGCAGCCCGGAGCAATCCCGCCCTGCCATGGCATGCCGGAACGCTTCAATGCTGCTCAGCGTGGTGAACGTCACAAAGTCTGCGTCGATTTCGCCCTCCATCGGCTTCGGCCCGATTCTCCGCCACGCCGGAATGCCTGCTTCGCCCTCGCAGCACAGGCGCGCCGTCGGCCAGCCGTCATTGGGCGCATCCGGCTTCAGGCCGCGTTCCCGCAGCGCCTTCTCCGCCCGCGCGCCCTCGCATACAATCGCATAGCGCGCCAGCACGCGCACATCCGCATCCATGCGCTCCAGCTGCGCAAACAGCGCGTCCACCGCATCCGGGCAGGACAGCACAAGGTTCGCCGGCGAAGCAGGCAGATCAAACGCGCGGAATTCCGTGCGAATTGCCGGCAGCTCGATCGCCCGCGCGCCGCGCGCCTTCAGCATTTCCGTCATGCGATGGCTGTCCTCCCGCGGCCGCGCCACCAGCACGCGCTTTCCCTTCAGCGGCAGTGCATCGAACCAGTCCATCTGCTCCGACAGCCCACAAACCCGCCCGACGACGAAGATTGCCGGAGAGTGCACATTCTCCCGCTGAATGCTGGCCGCCGCGTCGCCCACAGTGGTGATCACCTTGCGCTGCTCGGGCCGCGTGCCGTTTTCCACGATGCCGCAGGGAAAGTCCCGGTCCATGCCGGCGGCGATCAGCCCCTCCGCGATCTCTCCGAAGGTCGCCACGGACATCAGGAAGATCAGCGTGCCGTTCAGCCGCACCAGCGCATCATAATCCAGCTCCAGCCATTCATTGCGGCGTCGATGGCCGGTAATGATGTGCACGGACGCGCAGTAATCCCGATGTGTCGCCGGAATCCCCGCATAGGCCGCTGCGGCCAGCGCCGACGTGATTCCCGGAACCACTTCGAAATCCACGCCGTGTTCTGCAAGCAGCTCCAGCTCCTCGCCGCCGCGGCCAAATACGAAACAGTCGCCGCCCTTGAGCCGCACCACGCGCTTGCCCTCCTGGGCCTTTTCCAGCAGAATCCGATTGATCTGCGGCTGCGGAACGGGATGATTCGCCACGTTCTTGCCCACGTCGATCCGCTCGGCATTTGCCGGGATCAGCTTCATGATCTCCCCGTCCACCAGGCGGTCGAACACCACAACCTCCGCCTGCTCCAGCGCCCGCCGGCCCTTGACCGTCAGCAGCCCCGCATCTCCCGGGCCTGCGCCCACCAGAATCACCTTGCCATCCATATCCGATCTCCTTATGTAGGAGGCCTTTCGACCTCCGGATTTCTCAAAATTCAACTCATTATACCAGATTTTCCCGCCGCTGTCACTTCTTTTTGCGGCGCGGTCCCGCCGCCTTGTGGATGGCGTACAGCTCCGCATAATTCACATTCTGGCCCTCATCCTTGGGCAGCACGGGCATCAGCCCGGTGCACTCCGTGGCCGATGCCACATCCTCCACATCATGGAAGGGTTCGCGCTCATCCTGCATGTTTCCACCTCCTCGAATCTAGCGTTTCACGCACAATCCACTCCGATTCTGCCACATTCCACCCGAAAATGCACAAAATCCCAACAACGCCTCGACATCTTCTCGAACTGCGTTCTTTTTGGAATTCCTCGTGCTATAATGTCTTCGAATTGCGTTCGGAAAGAGCGCTGCACGGGAGTGAATTTCATGAAGCTGGACCTGAGCTGCCCCATCGAACTGCGCGGCTATGCGCTGTCCTACTCCGACGACGCAGTGGAGGCGTCTGTGCGCCTGTATAACCTGACAAACCGCCGCATCGAATCCTTTGAAGCCGTCGCCAAGTGGCGCAGCAGCACCTCCAATGGCAGCGTCGCCGCGCCCTTCTGCGCGGAGCGGCTGCGCGCAGGCGGTGAAAACGGATTCAGAATTACACTCTCAAGCAGCCGCCTCCCCGACGCCGACCGCCTGGAGCTGATCTTCACCGCCGTCCGCTTCGAGGACGGCGGTCCGGACTGGCGCGCCGGCGAAGGCGAAATCGTAGAAATCTCGCCGATCGAACCCATACCGTCCGACGAGCTCGCCATGCTCAAAGCGGTCGCCGGGGACGACGCCATCTGCTATCCCAAGCAGGACTCCCAGGCGTGGCGCTGCGTCTGCGGCCGCGTCAATCCCAACACCGAGGACGCCTGTGCGCGCTGCCATCGCGACCACTTCACCGCCATCGGCCACACCCGCGAAAACGTGCGCTTTCTCTATGAATCCCCGAAGGCCGCTCCCGCAGCGGCGAACGAATCCGCCGCCATCGAGGAGCTCCACGCCCGCTACCTCCGCCAGCGCGCCCGACTGTTCCGGCGCACCATCGCCATGGCGCTGGCCGCCCTCGCGCTGACCGCCCTTCTGGTGCTGAGCAACCCGCCCTCCCGGGCGGCCGACGCCGCCGCGGAGGCGCCCTCGCTGGAGCTCAGGCCCTGATTTTCTTCAACGCCGCGGCCGCGAAAAACGGCTGCGGCGTTCTCCTTTCGCGGATGTGCCGCCCGTCGCTTTTTTTAGGTTTTCCCTTGTGGGAAGGGAAAAAAACTGGTATAATTGATATTGATATGCTGAAGATGAAGGGGCGATGACGCATGAGGCTGGAACCGGTTCGGGTCGACCGCGAAATTCACGAGGGAAGCGGCCCGCGGGGCGAATTCCGCCTGGGCGATACGCTGAGCATGCTCGACGCTCTTTGCGAACAGTACGCCGGACAGGTCAAGCTGATCTATCTCGACCCGCCGTTTCTCACCGGCGACCGCTTCTACATGCGCGTGCGCGTGGGCGAAGCGGAGTGGAAGTCCGGCAAGGGCTCGCTGGCGCTGGAGAGCTTCGTCGATCAGAAAAACCGCGCCGCCTTTCTCGGGATGATGCGCACTGTGCTGGAAGCCTGCCATCGCCTGCTGCGCGAGGACGGCATGCTCTTTCTCCACATCGATTACCGCACGCATCCCCATCTGCGGCTGATGCTGGACGAAATCTTCGGCGAGAACAACTTTCTGAATGAAATCATCTGGGTCTATCAGTCCGGCGGGCGTTCGCTGAAGTACTTCAGCCGCAAGCACGACGTGATTCTGTTCTACCGCAAGTCCCCCCAGTACGACTTCAACGTGCAGGAAATCATGGTTTCCCCCACCGAGCCGCGCTCCAATCACATGCGCCGCCACGTGGATCCCGACGGCCGCGTGTATCGCTCCATCCGCTCCAACGGCCGCGTATACACCTACTATGACGACGATCCCGTCGCCCCTTCGGACGTCTGGAACGACTTGAGTCACCTCCAGCAGCGCGACCCGGAGCGCACCGGCTACGACACGCAAAAGCCGCTGGCCCTGCTCAACCGCATCGTGAAGTGCGGTTCCCGCGAGGGCGAACTGGTGATGGACCTCTTCGCCGGAAGCTCCACCACGCTGGAGGCCGCCAAGCGCAACCAGCGGCGCTTTCTCGGCGTGGACCGCTGTCCGATGACGCTGAACATCGCCCGCCGGCGCCTGGCCGGCAGCGCCTATTCGCTGTGCTTTGCGCCGTTCGAGGGCGCGCCGGTCTGCGAGGCCTCGCTGCAGCCCGGCGTGGGATTCTACCACGTCTCGCTGGATTCCTTTGTCCCCGCGCCCGGCTCCATGCCGCGCGAGTTTGACGGACTGGACGCCGTGGACAACTGGTCGGTGGGATACCTCCGCCCGGACGGATACCACTGCATGGCGGAATTTGCGCGCTCCCGCCGCGAACCCGCGCTGAAAACCACGCTGGACGCGCCCGTATACGCCGGCGATCTGGCGCTGTGCGTCAGCGATGTAACCGGACGCAGCTTCTATTATCGGATCGTCCACACTTAGTTTAAGCTGCGTTAACATGATTGCGGTATAATACTGGTTTAGAAGGAGGCATTCGGATGCTGCTGAATGTCGGCGATCTCGTCAGGATGCGCAAGCCGCATCCCTGCGGGAACGATCTGTGGAGAATCACCTACGTGGGCGCGGACATCAAGATGCGCTGCGAAAAGTGCAGCCGCGTTGTCATGCTGGACCGCCCCACCTTTGACAAGCGCGTGAAGAAGCTTGTGGAGTCCGCAAAGCCGGAGGCCGAGGTGTGAAGCGGCTGCTGAGCATCGCCCTGGCGCTGGCCATCGTCTGCGGACTGGCCATTGCCGTGCGAACCTGGCTGTTCACCGCCGTGCGCATTGCCGGGTCCTCCATGGAGGACACCCTGCAAGCCGGCGACATCGCGCTGGTCACGCGGCTGTACGGGGATGCCGGGCACGGCGACGTGGTTCAATGTGAATTCACCGGCCGCAGCGGCAGCTACGTCAAGCGAATCGTGGGCCTTCCGGGGGACACCGTGGAGTTTTCCGGCGGCGTGCTGATTCTCAACGGCAGGCCGCTGTCCGAGCCGTATGTCTCCTCAAAAACGGAGGACATGTCCATCGAACTCGGCACGGATGAATACCTCGCGCTGGGCGACAATCGCGCGCAGAGCTACGACAGCCGCACCGAGGACATGGGCTGCATCCGCCGCGACCAGATCCTCGGCCGCGTGCGCTGGATCCTCTGGCCGCTGAACCGCTTCGGCCCCGTCGAATAAAATCCGCTGGAATGAAAGGAACGAAAGATGGAAATCAATGAGAAGATCCTCGATCCTGAACAGCAGGATCCCGAGAATGGCAGGAAGAAAAAGAAGAAAAAGAAGGCCAGAAAATCCTTCTGGGGCGAGGTTCGCGAATGGGCGGTCTCGCTGCTCGTGGCGGTCGTCGTCGTGCTGTTTCTGCAGAACTTCGTGTTCACGCTCATCCGCGTGGATGGCGAATCCATGATGACCACGCTGCTGGATGGCGAGCGGCTGTTCGTCACCGTGGCGGACGTGAAGTTCGGTTCCATCAGCCGCGACGATGTGGTCATCTGCCACTATCCCAACCGCGGCAATACCTTCTTCGTCAAGCGCGCAGTGGGCATTCCCGGCGACACAGTGTACCGCAGAGAGGGCGTGACCCACATCGTCTATGAGACCACCGACGAAAACGGCCAGACCGTGACCGTGGACAACGCGCTGGACGACGCCTTTGTGCTCTACTACAACCCCGCCAACGACTATGATCCCTACGTGCTGGGCGAGGACGAATACTTCGTCGTGGGCGACAACCGCGGCAACAGCCACGATTCCCGCGACTGGAATGACTCCGATTCTTCCAATGATGTCGGCCCCATCACCAAGGACATGATCACCGGCCATGTGCGCTATGTCATCTGGCCGCTCAGCGACATCCGCGCGGTGGAATAAGTTCCCCTCGTTCTATCCCTATCCTGATTTGAAAGCGAGGAATGACGGCATGGACAACAACAAGCTCGATCCGGAGCAGCAGAACCATCAGCCTTCCGAAGTCGGGAAGCCCCCCCTGGATCCGCTCGACCCGGCGCAGATGGAGCAGCAACTCCGCGCCGAAAAGAAAAAGAAATTCTGGAAGGAAGTGCGGGAGTGGGTCGTGTCGCTGGCGGTGGCGCTGCTGGCCGTCGTCGTCATCCGCATGTTCCTGTTTACGCTCATCCGCGTGGACGGCCACTCCATGGACAACACGCTGGCCGACAACGAGCGGCTGTTCGTCACCGTGGCGGATGTGAAATTCGGCACTGTGGAGCGCAATGATGTGGTCATCTGCCACTATCCCAACCGCGGCCGGACCAACTTCGTCAAGCGCGTGGTGGCCGTTCCCGGCGACACGGTCTACCGCGAGGACGGCGTGACCCACGTGGTCTATTCCGTCAAGACCGACACCGGCACCGAGATCTACGACGAGGCGCTGGATCCCTCCCGCGGCTACATCCTGCTGGGCGCAGGCGCAGATTACGATCCCTATTTGCTGGGCGAGGATGAGTACTTCGTCGTCGGCGACAATCGATACAACAGCCATGACTCCCGCGACTGGAATGACTCCGATCCGTCCAACGACGTCGGCCCCATCACGAAGGATATGCTCGTCGGCCGCGTGCGCTATGTCATCTGGCCCCTGAGCAACATCCGCGCAGTGGAATAAGGAGGCAGCATGAAGAAGAGAGAACAGCGGCAAAGGCTTGTGCGCATCCTGGCCATCGTGCTGGTTGTGCTGCTGGTGGGCACCACGGTGCTCTCCGTACTGGTGAGCGCCTTCGCCGAGGAGACCGAGCCCGCACGGGATTCCTACGAACTTGTCATGGATTATATGGAAGATGAACAGGCGCTGCACATCACGCAGCGCCTTGTTTATCACAATCGCACCGGCGCCGCCCTGGATCGCGTGGTGTTTTATGCTGCCGGCAACATGTTTCGCCGGGAAAGCGCGCTGATGTATGAATCCGATGTGCTCGAATCGGTCTTTCCCAGCGGCTACGCGCCCGCCGGGATCGATCTGCGCTCCGTGCGCTGTGACGGCGCAGACGCGGACTGGGGATATCAGGGAACCCAGGAGCTGAACCTGCGCGTGGCCTGCGCGCTGGAGCCCGGCGATTCCTGCACCTTCGAATTTGATTATTATCTCCTGCTCAGCAGCAGCTGCGCCATGATCGGCGCCTATGAGACCGACGTGCGCCTGAGCGCGTTCTACTTCATTCCGGCGCTGGTCTTCGACGGCGAATTCGTCAGCTATGCGCCGCTGCAGTTCACCCGCTGGGTGAGCACCAACGCCGCGGACTACTCCGTGACCCTGTCCATTCCCGATCAATACCTTCCGGCCGCCACAGGCAGCGAGACGCTGATTTCCACAGAGAACCATCTCTCCACCTGGCAGTTCGAAGCGCAGAACATCCGCGAGTTCGCGGTGTCCTTTGGGCGGCGCTACCGCGAGACTGCGGCGCAGAGCGAATCCGGGGTCACCGTTCGCGCGCTGTCCAACGACCGCAGCGGTGCATCCCACGCCCTGTCCTATGCGGTGCAGCTGATCGACCTGTACGAATCCTGGCTGGGCGAGTTCCCGGTCCGGCAGATCGACCTGGTGCAGAGTGACTATCCCGTGGACGCCCTGAACTTTCCCGGCGCGATCTGGCTCCCCAACGGCATGTGGGGCGACAATGACGCGCTGGAAGAAGCGCTGCGATTCTGTCTGGCCCAGCAGTACATCGGCCTTGCCGCTTACGCCGAGCCCGTGTCCGACGCATGGCTCTCCGATGTGCCCTGCACCTATCTCTCCCTTCTGGCCGTGGAGGAGCTGAAGGGCTACAACGCCTTCCTGACCGCGCTGAATGACCAGGTGATCACCGCGCTGAACATGACCGTTCCCGGCGGGCTGTACATCACCGCCCCGGCCAATCTGTTCACCGCCGAGGAGTACGACATCATCGTTCACGACCGCGGCACGGTGGTGATGCACGAGATGCGCGTCGCCATGGGCCGCGAAAGCTGGATCGCCGGGCTGCGGGAGTTCTATGAAATGGGGCTCGAATCCGACCTTCTGGGCGAATACGACTTCGTCGATGCTTTCGATCGAGCGGCCGGCGGCGACTGGGAGGACTTCATCACCGAGTGGCTGTTCAACGTCGACGACTATATCGACCAGCAGATCGACTTCTATGAATGAGGTCGCGTCACCGCGGCCCGCAAAACCCATCCCCTGCCTGAGGACTGCAAGCGCCTGCAACAGTGCGCACGCCGCTGAACACGTCTTCCGCGCGCTCTGCGCTGCGGAAATCGCCGCCGAACACCGCAAGCATTTGCCCTCCCCGCCGAGGCAGCGGAAACAGTGCACCTGACCGCGCGCCTTCGGAACATCCGATCGTCAGCGCTTCTAAAAACAAAAGAGCGCGCCGTGCGAGCTTCTTCAGGCTCCCGGCGCGCTCTTTTCGCGGCATATTCAGTTTTGTTCCAGCAGACCTTCCCACATGTCCGACGGGTCCGGGACTTCCGCCGAGGGCTTCGGCTCATCCGCCGAGTCCAGCAGGCCGGTCCACATCTCTTCCCTGGGAACCGCAGGCATCGGCGCAACATAATTCTGCTCCGCCAGTTCTGCCATTTCAACGATCAGCGCGGCATATTCGGAATGCGCCGTTTCAGGGCCATACCATTCCAGAATGGGTTCCACCCAGTCGCCCGTGGCATAGGGCATCATCAGCGACAGTCCATGGGCATAATCCGCCATATCGTCGCTGGCAGCGTTGAAAATCACCATTCTCTGCAGCGACTCGCGCAGTGCGCGGCAGGCGTTCGGCTCCAGATCCTCAAAGGCGTCCGCAATCAGCAGCGCGTCCACCAGATCCGTTGCGCCGGACTGGTCAAATTCTCCGAAGGAAAGCAGCTCCGCTCTTCGCTCGAGCACCTCTTCAGGCCGGCTCTCCAGGCGCTGCTTCAGCGCGCCGTACAGCTGCTCGACTGCATGAGTAACCGCATTCGTCTGGCGGAGATCCAGCACGCTGATGGTGCACATCTCCCCGAACCGACCGAGGTTGTTGTCGTTCACATAGGTCTGCGCAGCCACCTGGCACAGATGCGCCATGTCCATCAAAGGGTCCCGCATCAACGTGCCAAGCCACTGGTCGTAGCGCAATCCGGTGCCCACAGTGGTCTCCTGGCTGGCCACCATATAATCCGCGTGCGGCTGAATCGCCTGCGCAATTTCGATCGAGCCCATCAGGCAGGTGTCGAAAAACACGGCGTCCAGCTTTTGTTCCCCGGGCAGCGCACTTTCGAGGGCGCGGGCCAATTCATCCGGCATCAGCGAATCGCCGTCAAACAGCGCATCGCTGCACACGCCGCCGGTCGGACCGTTTCCATGGCCCCAGAGCACCAGCACATAGCGATCTGCCGGCGCCTCCCGCAGGCCGTAGGATACGAACTGCGCCAGCGTCTCCGCGCTTCCCATGCTGGCCAAAGGCAGCGACTGGCGCGCGTTCAGGCCCTTCCCGCCGATCTCATGGATGGTCAGCGCATCCTCGGGGATCTCCTCATTCCACCAATCCGCACAGCCGCCGGTCATCGCCAGCACCCGCACCGAATCGTTTCCGTTTCGGACGGCATAGATCATCTCTTCAAGATCCTCGTTGGCGCTGCCGTCATCCGATTCCAGGGTATCGCCGCTCATATAGACCATCACCGTGGTCGATGCCTCCGCGCATGCGGAGGCCGCCACCGCCAGCATCGCCAGCAGCAGCAGCAAAACTCTCCTCATGCGCCGTTCTCCTTCAGGATGGGCTCGAAGCTGGCGATGATCTCCTGGAAGACCCTCTCGTCTTCATCGGTGAGCTCGCGCATCTCCAGACCCTTTTTGCCATATGCGTAGCCATAGAATGCGATGCACCAGCCGTTGGCGAGCGTCTCCGCATAGAGGGCTTCGCCATCCCGGTCCGTGCCGCGCAGGATCGCAAAGGGGATGCCGTACTCTCCCACCTCGACGACCTCGGAGGAGGCAACCTCGTAGAAGGAGCTCTCAATATCCCGAACGTAGTCGCGCAGCGTCGCTTCATCCGCGCTGAACAGCCGGATGTCCGCATACACATCGTAATAATACAAATCCACGGACACGTTCAGATCGTCATAGGCGCTCCCTCCAATGAAGGCCAGGTTGTAATACTCCCCTTCCTCGTCATGGGAGGAATCCGCGCCAAAATCCTCCCAGTCGTCGGGATAGTCAAACGTACACAGATTCTCGCAGACATAGGTCTGCGCCGCTGCCGGGACTGCCGCCGATGCCAGCACCAGGGCGACCAGCAGCGCCGTCGCAGCGCGCTTCAACATAAAGTTCAAACCTTCTCCACCTTCACGCCATTGATATAGGTCGCCACCACATGGGTGCTCAACGCGTACAGGCAGCCGTCCGTCAGCACAATGTCCGCGTCCTTGCCCACCTCAAGGGAACCCACGCGGTCCTCCACGCCAATGTGGCGGGCAGGATTGATGGTAATCGCCTTGAAGGCCTCAAAGGGATCCATGCCGCTCTCCACCGCCATGGCGGCGCAGAAGCGCAGATGGCTTTGCTCGGTGACGGGCGAATCGGTGATGATGGACACCTGGCAGCCCGCTCTGTTCAGAATGCCGGGCGTCTCCCAGCTCTTGTGCTGCAGTTCGATCTTCGACGGCTGGCCAAAGGTGGGGCCCACTGCCAGCGGCACGTTCGCGCGCGCCAGCTCGTCCACGATCAATGCGCCGTCGGTGACGTGCTCCAGCGTCAGCTTTACGCCAAATTCCCTGGCAATGCGCACGGCGGTCAGCAGATCGTTGGCCTGATGCGCGTGCGCCTTCAGCGGAATCTCGCGGCGCATGACCGGCAGCAGCGCATTCAGCCGCATGTCAAACGCAGGCAGCTTGCTCTCGTCGCCATGGGCGGCGTCGATCTTATTCATGTACTCGCGGGCGCGGAACAGCATCTCGCGCAGCTTCGCGGCGGTGGACATGCGGCTGGTGATGCTCTTGTCCCGATAGCAGCGCTTCGGGTTCTCGCCGAAGGCGATCTTCATGGCCGCTTCCGGCTTGATGCACATGTCGTCAATGCACTTTCCAACGGTCTTGAACGCCGCAAAGGTGCCGCCGATCACATTGGAGCTGCCGGGGCCGGCGCAGAGGGTGGTCACGCCGCCCAGCGCCGCATCCCGCAGCGAATAATCAAAGGGGTTGATGCCGTCGATGGCGCGCAGCTGCGGCGTCACCGGATCGGTCAGCTCGTTGTAGTCCCGGCCCTCATAGCCGACAGCCCAGCCGTCCAGGCCGATGTGGCCGTGCGCCTCCACCAGTCCGGGATAGACATTCAGGCCGGCCGCGTCCACGACCTCCGCATCCGCAGAAGCGGCAAGGTTTGCGCCGATGTCGGCAATTTTTCCATCCTGAATGAGAATATCCGCCTCGTAGGGATCGCGATGCACGGCATCATAAATCCTGCCGCCGCGAATCAGCATTTCCATTTTTTATCGAACCTCTCCTTTAATTGCGCAGGCTGTGCAGCGGCGCGGGAATGCGTCCGCCGCGATGGATGAACTCCGCCGCGCTGTACTCCTTCAGCGGAATCACGGGCGCGCGGCCCAGCAGTCCGCCGAACTCCACATTGTCGCCCACCTTCGTGCCGGGTGCGGGAATCACGCGCACGGCGGTGGTCTTGTTGTTGACCATGCCGATGGCGGCCTCATCGGCGATGATGGCCGCAATGGTCTCGGCGGTGGTATCTCCGGGAATGGCAATCATATCCAGGCCCACGGAGCAGACGCAGGTCATGGCCTCCAGCTTCTCCAGCGTCAGCGCGCCGCTCTCCGCCGCCTGAATCATTCCGATGTCCTCACTGACCGGAATGAACGCGCCGGACAGGCCGCCCACGTGGGACGAGGCCATCACGCCGCCCTTCTTGACGGCGTCGTTGAGCAGCGCCAGCGCCGCAGTAGTGCCGTGCGTGCCGCAGACCTCCAGGCCCATCTCCTCCAGAATCGCCGCGACGGAATCGCCCACGGCGGGCGTCGGCGCCAGCGACAGGTCGACGATGCCGAAGGGCACCCCCAGGCGCTTCGAGGCCTCCAGCGCCACCAGCTGGCCCACGCGGGTGATGTGGAAGGCCGTCCGCTTGATGGTCTCCGCCACCTCGTCGAAGGGCTGTCCCTTCACGCTCTCCAGCGCCACCTTCACCACGCCGGGGCCGCTGACGCCCACGCTCACCGCGCAGTCGCCCTCGCCCGGGCCGTGGAACGCGCCCGCCATGAAGGGGTTGTCCTCCACCGCGTTGCAGAACACCACCAGCTTCGCGCAGCCCAGTCCGCCGCGATCGGCGGTGCTGGCGGCGGTCTGCTTGACCACCTCACCCATCAGGCGCACGGCGTCCATGTTGATGCCCGCGCGGGTGGAGCCCACATTGATGGAGGAGCACATGAAGTCCGTTTCCGCCAGGGCCTGAGGAATGGATTCGATCAGCCGGCGGTCCGCCGCGGTGATGCCCTTTTGCACCAGCGCGGAATAGCCGCCGATGAAGTCCACGCCGGTCTCCTTTGCCGCCCGGTCCAGCGCCCGCGCCACGCGCACGGGGTTCTTGATCGCGCCGGTCACCAGCGCCACGGGCGTGACGGAGATTCGCTTGTTGACGATCGGCACGCCGAACTCGCTCTCGAGGGCGCGGCCGACCTTCACCAGATTTTCAGCGCGGCGGGTGATCAGATCGTAAATGCGCGTACACAGCGCATTTTCATCATCGCTCACGCAGGAGAACAGCGAAATGCCCATCGTGATGGTGCGCACGTCCAGCTTCTGGTGATCGATCATCTGCAGAGTCTGCAGGATTTCAGAGGTTGTAATCATTGCGCGCTCTCCCCCTTAAACCTGGTGCATCGCTTCAAAGATCTCGCTGCGCTGGACGCGGAGCTGCACGTTCAGGCGCTCGCCCTCTGCGCTCAGGCCCTTCTTGAGCTGCTCGAAGTCGCACAGCTCGCTGGAGATGTCTGCAATGAGGATCATGCTGAACAGACCGGAGACGATGGTCTGGGAGATATCGAGGATGTTTGCATCGTGCTCATAGAGAATGCGGGTCACGCTGGCGATAATGCCCTTGCGGTCAGCGCCGAGAACGCTGATAACGGCCTTCTTCATTTCACTCATGGGAATCTTCCTCTCTGCCATAATGGTAATTCTATTTTACTCTATCCCATCATTTTTTTCAACCTGCAACCGGAAGAAATTCCCCGATTCGCTT
Organism: Candidatus Faecivicinus sp.; assembly: GCA_051883655.1. Lineage (GTDB taxonomy): Bacteria > Bacillota > Clostridia > Christensenellales > Aristaeellaceae > Faecivicinus. The sequence continues at coordinate 19,235 of JBJEUD010000056.1, forward strand.
GCCCCGGCGGGCGCTTTCGGCTATAATACACAAAGAACAATTATTGGAGGAAACCTGCATGCAGAGCACTCATCTGGTCATTGGCGAGATCACCAAGCCGCAGGGCGTGCGCGGCGAACTGAAGCTGCGCCCGATCACCTGCGATTTCGAGCGCTTCGAGGGGCTGAAGGTCGCCTATCTCAAGCGCGGCGACGCCTTTGAAGAGATTCACCTGACCGTCAACCGCGTCTCCCCTGAAGCGGTCTTTTTCAACATCGAGGGCATCGTCGACCGCAACACCGCCGAGCGCCTGCGCGGCGAGCTGGTGTACATCGACCGCGCCCATGCCGTGGAGCTGGACGAGGACTCCACCTTCATCTGCGATCTGATCGGCCTGCACGGCGTCGTCTCCGACGGGCGCGATTTGGGCACGCTCAAGGACGTGCTTCAGCCCGGCGGCAACGACGTCTACGTCTTCAGGGGCCCGCTGGGCGAGGTGCTGGTGCCCGCGCTGCGCAGCGTGGTGGAGAAGGTCGACCTGGAGGCCGGCGAGATCCGCTTCGACGGCCAGCGTCTGAACGAAGTGGCGGTGTTCGATGAAGATTGAGGTTCTTACGCTGTTCCCCGAGATGCTCGCGCCCATGCTGTCCGGCAGCATTCTGGGCCGCGCCATCGAGGCGGGACATCTGCAGGTCAGCCTGACCAACATCCGCGACTACACGCAGGACAGGCATCGCCGCACCGACGACTACCCCTTCGGCGGCGGCGCGGGCATGGTGATGTTCCCCCAGCCCATCGTGGACGCCGTTCAGGCCCGCGATCCGGGGCATCGCGCCCGGCGCATCTACCTGTCCCCCCGCGGCCGGACGCTGACCCAGCGGGTGGTGGAGGAGCTGTCCCGGGAGGAATCGCTGCTGCTGCTCTGCGGCCACTACGAGGGCGTCGACCAGCGCGCGCTGGATTTGTGCATCGACGAGGAGCTTTCCATCGGCGACTACGTGCTCACCGGCGGCGAGCTGGGCGCGCTGGTGGTCATCGATTCCGTGGCCCGACTGGTGCCCGGCGTGCTGGGCTGCGCGGAATCCGGCGAGGACGAGAGCTTCT
>JBJEUD010000057.1:0-3461 GCA_051883655.1 Candidatus Faecivicinus sp.
GGAGCGACTGGGCCAGGGACATGGCGCTCATCAAGGAGAGCGGTCTGGACTGCGTGCGCTTCGGAGAATTCTCCTGGGCCTGGTTCGAGCCGGAGGAGGGCCGCTTCGACTTCTCCGCGTATGACGAGTTTATGGACCTGGCCCACACCATCGGCCTGCAGGTCATTCTGTGCACGCCCACGGCGGCGCCGCCGGAATGGCTGCTCCACCGCTATCCCGAGGTCCGCATGCTGGACGCAGAGGGACATCCGCACAACGGCGGCAGGCACATGGCCAGCCTGCGCGATCCCAATTACCTGCGGCTGGCGGAGCGCGCCATCATCCGCCTGGCGGAGCGCTATCGGAATCATCCCGCCCTGTACGCCTGGCAGATTGACAACGAACCATCCTTGGGAGAAACAGTCAACTGCGCGAAATACGATTACAGCCCCGCCTCCATCCGTGCCTTTCAGGATTGGATGAGGGACCGTTACGGCAGTCTGGAGCAACTCAACCGAGATTGGCAGAACAGCTTCTGGAGCCGGTCCTACACCAGCTGGGAGCAGATCCTGCCACCCCGCCAGGCCAGCAATCCATCGCTATGGCTGGCCTGGATGCGCTTTCGCCGGGATGAGGTGACCCGGTTTATCCTCTGGCAGCGCGACCTGCTGCAGTGGGTCAATCCTGACTTCCTTCTGGGCACGAACATGCCCGAATGCGGCCCTCTGGCCTCCGCCCATCTCGGTCAGGACTTCTGGACACAGGCGCAGGGGCTGAATTATGTGGGAACGGATATCTACTGCTATGATCGGGACGACTATCAGGTGGAAAAGAGCATCGGCTACAGCTGTGATGTCGTCTGCTCCGCCGCCCGCGTCTCCAACGCCGAGTTCTGGATCAGCGAAACCCAGGGAGGTCCCCACTTCTCCCCCTGGTCCCGGCGGTTCCACGACGGCGCCTGGGGCATCGAGTTCCTGCGGAACAGCCTGCTTGCCTATTCGGAACACGGCGCCCGGCGGGTGCTGTTCTTCCTGTGGAGGCCCCTTCACGGCGGACAGGAGTACGGCCTCAACGGAGTGACCGCTCTGGACGGCAGTGAAAACGAGCGAACCCGGGCGCTTCCGGGCCTGCTGAAGGAGGCAGGCTCTGTTTCCAAAGAACCGCGCCCCACCGCCTACGTTCACTATTCCATCGACAGCCTGGCGCTCTCCACCGGATTCGATCCGAACCAGTCTGCGGACGACAGTCTCCATGGCTGGTACCGCCTGCTCACCGACGCGGGATACGACCTCGTCTTCCTGGACGACAAGGCCCTCTGCCGCCGCACCTGGATGCAGGGAGATCTGCTGGCGCTGCCCTATACCGTGGTCGTAAGTCCGGAGGTGGCTCAGGCCATCGGCCGCGCCCGGGATGCGAAGGCAGTTCTTCTGGCCGGTTACGGCACCGGCTGCTTTGACCAGCACGGATGCCTCTTCCCCCAGGTTCCCGGCTGCGGTCTGAGCGAACTGTTGGGCGCGGAGGTCGTCGCCACGGATTCCATGGAGCAGGAACTCCCGGTGAAACTCCGCGCGCCGGCGGACATCTCCATTGGACATCATCTGAACGTCGTCCATTCCGGCGCCGCCCGGCCCGCCGCCACGAGCCGATGCGGAAAGCCTCTGGTGATGAGAGACGGCGATTCACTGTTCTTCCTGTTCGACCTGGGACAGGTCTACCGGCACGCCAATGACCGGATTGCCCTGCTTCAATGGTGGAAAGACGTCATGTCCACGCCCGTACCTGACAACGAAATGCCGGATAATCCCGAAGCGCGTCATAAAGGAGAAGCAGCGCGCCCCTTTTCTCAAAAACTGGAGGATGACCGATGACAAGAATCACTCCCCGTCAATGGGCAGAGCGCGCCGAAGCGCTGCGCCCGAACCTCTATCGCGAAACCCTCGCGCCGGTTCACACGACGGCGCTCGTCGAAGATAAAACGATGTTTCAGGGCTGGAGAATGAAGCCGGTTGAGGAATCGACCCAAAGGCTGGACGCCGGCAGCGAGCGCTGCTGGGACTTTGGCCGTCACATGTTGGGGCACCTGTCCTTCCGCGTGGCGCTGGCCGGCACCCGGCAGGACGCCCCGGTGAAGCTGCGCGTCACCTTTGGTGAAATGCCCTGCGAGCTGGCCGAACCGTTTTCCGACTATCGCGGATGCATTTCCGCGGCGTGGCTGCAGGAGGAAACGCTCATCCTAGACCGCGTTCCCCAGGTGGTGAAGCTGCCGCGCCGCTACGCCTTCCGATATGTGAAGGTGGAAATTCTGGCGGCCTCGTCGCACTTTGGCGTATATGTGGACGACCTGCGCTGCGAAGCGATGACCTCCGCCGACACCCGGCAAATCGCCTCTCCTGCCGTGATTCCCGAGAAATATCAGGCGATCGACCGCGCAGCGCTGGACACGCTCCGCGACTGCATGCTGGAAATCTTCGAGGACGGCCCGAAGCGCGACCGCCGTCTGTGGCTGGGCGATCTGCGCCTGCAGGCGCTGGCGAGTTATTCCACCTACCGGCGGGATGATCTGGTCAAGCGCTGCCTGTGCATGTTCGCGGCCTCGCCGCTGGAAGACGGGCGAATGGCTGCGGCGATCTACGATTGCGATCCGCCCCTGAACGATGAGAGCTGTCTTGCCGACTACGCGCTCCTGTTCGTGTCGGCACTGTGGGATTGCTGCGAGCACGTCGGGGATATCCCGTTTGTGGAGGAGCTCTATCCCGTGGCCCGGGATCAGCTGGAAATCGCACACGCCTCGCTTTCTCCGGAGGGCATAATGACCTTCGAGGAGGGCTTCACCTGCTTTATCGACTGGTGCGAGACGCTGGACCGCCACGCAGCACTGCAAGGAGTATACCTCTACGCGCTGAATCACGGCATCCAACTGGCCGAAGCGCTGGGCAGAGCCGACGACGCTGCCACCCTCCGCAAGTGGTATGCAGAGGCGAAGCAGGCGGCAATCGATGTCTACTGGGACGAAGCCTTGCAGCGATTCGTCTGCGGGAAGGACCGACAGATTTCCTGGGCCTCCCAGATATGGATGGTTCTGGGCGGCGCACTGGAACCGGGCAAAGCCAGACAGCTCCTCATATCTGCGGCTGAACATGAGCCGCCGGTCGACATCGCAACGCCCTATCTGAAGCACTATCATCTGGAAGCGCTTCTCTATGCAGGGATGGCCGAAGAAGCCCTTCGCGTCATCGATACCTATTGGGGCGGCATGGTGCGCCTGGGCGCGGACACCTTCTGGGAGATCTATTGCCCCGAGAATCCCAGCGAATCGCCATACGGAAGCTATATGAGCCACAGCTATTGCCATGCCTGGAGCTGCACCCCCGCCTATTTTCTGAGGAGGATTTTTGGCTGAATCCATCCCGCGGAGAATTCTAGAACACGCTTCTCCCCCACCCCATTTTGACAGTTGTTGGGATCTGTCTATTGAATTTTCG
>JBJEUD010000058.1:0-19543 GCA_051883655.1 Candidatus Faecivicinus sp.
AACAGCTCCGGATTCCAGGTACGGGTTCGCTTATCACCATAAATCGCACCGTAGAGAATTCTGGCCTCCACGAGGTCCTGGAACATATGGCTGCCATAGCTGAGTTCCGGCATATACCCGGCCCGGCTATCGGATACCTCGCAGACTGCGGAGAAGTTGGAGATTCCGCGGAAGGCTACGGGAACGCCGAGATCCGGTGAGGAGGTTCCCACTCTGCCAGGCGTCATCAGCAGCAGTTTTTTTCCGGTGCCCTTGTAGTAATCGTTGATGGTTTCGATTGCCTTCGCTACTCCATATTTCTGATTGTAGGGATAGGCATCATAGAGGGCAGGATCGATCTGTACCACCACATCCATCTTCCGCTTGCCGGAGGCCCCCATCACTGCGTTTGAAATATCAAAGAACACCTGCTCGAGCTTCAGTGCATTCAGATCCACCGTTTCGCTGGATTGATTCTGGTACAGGGGTCTGCATTGGAGCAGATTCACCACAAAATCGCCATCCGGAGCCAGATTCACCGCAAATTCAATATCCACTGGATTGCGGTATACCCGTTCCAGCGTTTTGAGAATCTTTTGCATCAGCTTGGTGAAGCGCTGGTTTTCCAGAAGCTTCTGGCAGCTGACGAACCATACCTCCTGATACGCGCCGCTTTCTCTCAGATACGCTTCCGCCTCGTAATCCCGTTCCAGCACCATTCTTTTGTACCACAGAGGAAGGTGGGGGAGTAGAGAATCCAGAGGAAGCTCCGTCAGCCGGTTGCCGCTGCAGTCCAGAAGATCGATATTCCTCTGGGAAAATTTGTGCTTCTGTGCTACGGTCGTCAGCATCGTCACTCCGGGACGATCCAGATTTGCAAGTCTTGGATAATCCTCTTGGGTTCGGTCGACGGCTTTGGTTCCCAGTCCCATGACGATGCGGAGCATTCCGGCGCCCGGATCCATATCCGGCATCCATCGGTAAGCGCTGTGGCTGTAGCCCACCCCTGCCGCGCAGGGCATGAAGAATTGTCCGTAGTGGGAACCGGAAACCCTTTGAACCAGAACGGCCATCTGCTCGTCCCTTTTATCCAGTCCACGCATCCGCCGGTATTCCAGCGCGGAAGGATCCATGGTGCTGGCGTACACCTGTCGGATGGCCTGTTCAAAGGCTTCCAGCCGCTGTTCCGGACTTCCCTGATTCACGCAGAAGACGGAATCATACTTGCCGGCAAAGGCGTTGCCGAAGCCATCCTCCAGAAAGCTGGAGGAACGGACAATAAATGGGTTTTGACCAAAATACTCCAGCACATCCACAAACCGTTCCCGGATTTTTGCGGGGAACACACCGTGGAGCAGGCACTCCCGCAGCTCTCCGGCGGCATTCATATAGCCCTCGGCAGACCGTTGGCGGATGCGCAGCTTCCAGGCTCCGTTGGACACGATATAGGTGTAGAACACATCCGAGCCAATGAAAAAGGAATCGTGGGGCTCATCATGCTCGGCATACTCCGGGATCTCCCTTTCCGCAATTTTTCGCGCCAGAAGCATTCCGCACGCCTTGCCGCCGATGGCGCCGCTGCCGATCATCCGCTCCCGCAGCGCGAAGTAATCCTCCGGACGGAAGTATTCTTCCACCAGAGCCTTGAGTTTGGAGTCCTTGGTCATGGTGCTGCGGATGATCTGCTCCTGGGTATCCTTGGAAAACACACCCTGAGAAAACTGCATCTTTGCCAGGGAGAAAAAACGGTCGTGGCTGTCGAAATTCTGATCCTGCCCCGTCTGGGCCAATCTTTGCTGAATCTGATAGAATCTGCTCATCCCAACGCCGTCGGATATCACGGAAAACTCCCCGGTATCCTTTTTCAGGCAGTGGGGGAGGAACATCTTTTCCGAGTACCGGTTCCACACCTTCATCGGGTGCAGATACAGATGCTTTTCGCCGGAATAGACGTTCAGCAGCAGCTGCGTGGTGTCCCGAATTCTGGCTACGGTATCAAAGGAATGTCTGCCCCGAATCAAAGGGAAATAGGCCACGGTGTCCAGTTCAAACAGATACGGACAGGTCACCCGAAAAAAGTTGCCCATCATGAGGTCGGTATACCATACGGACTGCAATTCGGACAGGCAATCAAACACATAGAATGCGTCCCTGCCCTGCCGGGTTATTTCTTCGTGAATGGCCACCGTAAAGGGCTCAAAGCCTTCGTCCGGGTTGAATCGGGATACATGAATGCCGCTCAAATCCCGGAGCACCGGTTCATGCTGGGCGAAGCGAATGTAAATCACATTTCTGCCGTCGGCAACAGCCTGACGGGCAAAGGGCTCTGCAAATGCGCGGAATTCCTCCAGGTCCGAAATCTGCCAGACCACATTGTCGCCGAGACGGACATGGTCCAGCGCTTCATCCAGCCCGGGTATGCCGCTTTGGATTTTGTCAAAGGCACTCATCACAGTATCCTCCATAAAAAAGCAGGGCAATAAAGCCATAAAGCCTCATTGCCCTGTTGGTAATTCTATGATAACACAATTACCGCCTGAAATCAAGGATTGTTCCTATACATGCTTCGGGGGATCAGCGTTTTTCAGATCGATCAGCCGTTGGATCACCGCCGAGCATGCCCCGCCGGCTGCTTCGATCGTCAGATAGTGATGCGCATTCGCATCCACGAAGGCCTTGCCAGAGCAGGGAAACTCATCGTCGCTCTCCCAGAAATTGAGTAGAATCGGGAAACGCGGCGCATATTGAACGACGATGCTGGCATCGGCTCTACGGCCGGATTCGGCGCTTCCAATCCGGCAGGCCAGGCGCTTGAATTGTGCCTGAAATAGACAGGCGATGCCATCGCGGAGCGCAAGCGCAATGTGGAGTTGGGCGGCGGCGTACGCCTCAGGCTCGACAAAAGCTGGGGCTGAGTGTGCCTCGACGAACAGCGGCCGCAATTCCGCATTGTTGCGGAATCCGTCAACGCCGAACAGGCCCGCCAATTGTATGATTTCTGCGAAGGGGAACTGCGTGAAATGGCAGGTCAAATCAAAAAATAGCCGCCATGCCCTGAACAAATTCATGCGGCCGACAGCTGCGTCGGCCGCATGATGATTCCCGGGAATCGGCGGATTGATCAATCCCATTCGATGCCGCTGTAACGGCGGAAGGCGTTCATGCTGATGGTGATGCTCTCTTCTTCCGTCAGCGCGGTGCGATCCTGCTCGAGGATCACGCACTGCACACCGGAGGCGTTTGCGGCATCCAGAATGCCCTGAATGTCCATACAGCCGGTGCCCACCTCTGCGAAGCCGTCGGGCTCGCTGACGCCGCGCAGGGCGTTGCGGTCGAGGTTCGCATTGGGGTCGATGGCGTAGGAATAGAGGTTCGCCGGGTTGCGGAAGTTCTTCGGGAAATCCTTCTGATGGATGAAGCAGATGCGTCCCGCATTGTCGCGGATGACCTGCGCAGGATCCATTCCGGCGCGCATGCACCAGTAGGTGTCCAGCTCGTACCAGACCAGTCCGGGATCGGTGCCCTCCATCAGGCGCTGGTAGACGGTCTTTTCACCGAAGCGCTGGAACTCCTGAAAGTGGTTGTGGTAGTAGAAGCGCATGCCATGAGCCTTGCACTTCTCGCCCAGACGATTGAAATGATCGCACTGGCGCTTCAGATCGTCCATGTCCATGTAGGGGAAGTAGGCTGCGCCGAGGCCCGCGGCTTTGCAGCCGATCTGCTCCATGTAGGAGAGATAGTCCTCCAGGTAGGCCTCGTCCTGCGTCTGGTCATAGGTCAAATGGCTGCCGATCACTTCGACGCCGAGGGAAGCCACAAACGACTTTGCCTCCTCGGGCGGCATCTGCAGGCCGTAGTTCCACGGAATGTCCGTGCGGCCGTAGAGCTGGCAGACCTCCCAGCACTTGTAGCCGATGCCGGCGACCTTCTTGAATGCCTCGATGTGATCCTTTGCGATCATGTCCTTGACGGAATAAAGCTGAATGCCGACTTTCATAAGAATCGTCCTTTCTGCGCGATCAGCCCTTGACCGCGCCGATGGTAATGCCCTTGATGAAGAACTTCTGGAAGAAGGGGTACACCACCATCACCGGCAGTGCGCCGACCACGGCGATGGCCATCTTGATGCCGGTGCTGGGCAGCGTGGCCGCGATCTCGCTGGCATTGGATCCGCCCGCGCCGCTCTTCAGGAACTGCACGTCCTGAAGCATGCGGTTCAGAATGTTCTGAATGGAGAACAGGTTGCTGTCGGTCAGATAGTACAGGCCGTTCTTCCAGTCGTTCCAGTAGCCCAGACCGATCAGCAGCGCCAGCGTCGCGATCATCGGCACGGACATGGGCAGCACGATCTGAAACAGCGTGCGCCATTCTCCCGCGCCGTCGATGCGCGCGGCCTCCACCACCGCATCGGGAATGTTGGTGCTGAAATAGGTGCGCATCATGATGACGTAGAACGCGTTTACCAGCAGCGATGGAATGATCAGCGCCCAAAGCGTATTGCGCAGATGGAAGTATCGGGTGTACATGATGTACGTGGGCACCAGACCGCCATTGAACAGCATGGTGAAAAACACGATGAAGGCCAGAATCTCGCGCCCGAAGAACTCCTTGCGCGACAGCGGATAGGCCAGCAGCATGGTCAGCAGCATGCCCGAGCAGGTACCCACCACCGTCACCAGCATGGTAATGCCGTAGGCGCGGATGATGCTGGAGCCGCTTTTGAACATATAGATGTAGCTGTCCAGGCCGAACTTTGCGGGGAACAGCGAATAGCCGTTCTGAATCAGCGTCTTCTCCTCCGTCAGCGAAGACATCACCAGCAGCGCGAAGGGGAAGATGCTGCAGATCAGCAGAAACATCATGAAGACGTTTGCAAAGAAATAGAAACTGCTCTTCTTTTCAACCACCGTCAAGCCCTCCTTTCTCAGAACAGCGCGTTGTCCTTGTCCACGCGGCCGACGATGTAGTTCACGGTCAGCACCAGGACAAAGCCCACGACGCTCTGATAGACGCCCGCCGCGGAAGACATGCCCAGATCGTTCAGCTGGATCAGGCCGCGGTAGACATAGGTATCGATGGTGTTGGTCACATCCAGCAGCGGGCCGGAGTTCATCGGCACCTGATAGAACAGACCGAAGTCGGAATAGAAGATCTTGCCGATGGACAGCAGCGTCAGCGTGATGATGGTGGGCGTCAGCGCAGGCATCGTCACATGGCAGATCTGCTGCCAGCGGTTCGCGCCGTCAATGGCCGCGGCCTCGTAATAGCTCTCATCCACGCCCATCAGCGTCGCATAATACACGATGGAATTGTAGCCAAAGGTCTTCCACAGATAAACGATCACCAGAATAAACGGCCAGTATTTCGGCTCGGTGTACCACGCGACGGGTTCCTTGCCCATGGCCGTCAGGATGGTGCGGTTGACAAAGCCGGAATCGATGGAGAGCATCGCATATACCAGATAGCTCACCACCACGATCGAGATCAGATAGGGCAGCAGGAACACGGTCTGGTATACCTGCTTGAGGCGCTTGGAGCGGATCTCATTGAGCAATACGGCCACCGCGATGGCCAGCACCGTGCCCAGAACGATGAACACCAGATTGTAGCACAGGGTATTGCGGGTGATCGTCCATGCGTCCTTGGTCTTGAACAGGTATTCAAAGTTGCTGAATCCGGCCCATGGACTGGCGAGGATGCCCTTGCGCCAGTTCACGTTCTTGAACGCGATGATGATACCGAACATGGGAATATAGTTGTTGATGATCAGGTAGACGAGCCCCGGCAGCACCATCAGATACAGCGGGATGCTGCGCTTGAACCGGATGCCGAAGGAAGCCTTCTTCCCGGCAAGGGGTGTAATCGCGGACATGTTCTTCTCCTTTCTGCGCCCGAACGGACACGGCCGGATGATGCAGAAGGGACCCCGGAGCCTGTCTCCGGAGCCCCTTCTCCCGGCTGGATACCGGTTTTGAAACGACGGTTACTTGCCGTTGGCGGCGCGCCACTCGTCGTACTGCGCCTGCTTGTCGGCGATGATGTCATCGATGCCCGCGTCCTTCAGTTCCTGGTTGAACTTCGGCAGGGTTTCCTCGGGATCGACGGCGCCGCACATGAGCGCCTGATGGTACTTCTGCATCACGTTGGTGCAGGCGGTCACCTGGTTGCGGACATTGGAGGAATCCCAGGTGAAGCCGAAGGCGTTGGACTTGATGGCGGTCTCGTTGAACTCGCGGGTCACATCCCAGTAGTCGGCGGGATTGCCTTCCCAAACGTGGCCGATGAACTGGTTGCACCACAGCCATCCGCCGGAGGGACGATAGGTGGTGGTGGTGGCGTCGATGCCCTCGGGATAGCCGATGATCTTCTGGCCGTTGGCGGCGTCGCCCTTCGCGACGTAGTGCACATCCTCAATGCCGTAGATCATCAGGTTCTCCAGAACCGGATCGGTGTACATCAGGTTGAGGAGCTTCATGCAGGCTTCGGGATACTTCGTGGAGCTGGCGATGGCCCAGGTGGCCATGGAGACGTTGGAGGTGCAGGAGAAGGCGGGAACGATCTCGCTGACCACGATCTCGGTGCCGTAGTTGGTGGTCTCCTGAACGTTGAAGTAGGGCTTCAGGTTCATGAAGCCGCCGAAGGCGGTGCCCGCGCCCATCATGGTGCCGACGCTCTCGGTGTTGGAGACGGCGTCCGCCATGATCAGGCCCTCGAGGTACCACTGGCGCATGGTGGTGACAAACTCCTTGTAGAAGTCGGTCTCAAAGAGGTTGACGACGGTGTCGCTCTGGCCCATGTCCATCAGGACGCCCAGAGGCGTGCTGGCATCGCCCAGCGGATCCCAGCCCCAGTTGCGGATCAGCTCGCCGTTGGAGGGAACGACGCAGACCAGATTCGGCTCGTTCTCGTGCACGATCGCCAGCGCGTCATGCAGCTGCTCCAGGGTGGTGATGTTCTCATAATCGATGCCGTACTTGTCGCAGATGTCCTTGCGCATTTCGAAGCCATAGGACGCTGCCAGGTCGCGGCCGGTGGTGATGCCGAAGATCTCGTCCTCGACTTTGCCGCAGTTCAGGAACTCCTCGCCGATCTGCTCGACGATGCCCTGGCCGTACTCGGCCAGCAGATCGTTCAGGGGGAGGATCTGGCCGTTGTTGGCAACGGTGGTCAGGGGGGTCATATAGACGGGGAACACGTCGATGCCCTCGCCGGCGCTCAGCAGCAGGTTGGTCTGCTGGGTGTAGTTGCCGTAGCTGATAAAGGTGAGGTTGATGTTAATGTTGAGCTTCTCCTCAAGGTAGGCGTTGATCGCATTCACGACGTCGCCGGAGCCATCCTTGCCGGCGGAGGCCATCATGATGACGTCCAGGGTAACCAGCTCTTTTTCCCGCAGATCTTCTGCGACCGCAATGCCGGTCACAGAGGTGAGCAGCAGGGACAGGGCCAGAACGACCATGAGCAGCTTCTTCATAGTGTGTACTTCCTTTCATCTGTTCTCACTCGTAAGTGTAAGATGATTATAAAAAATAAAGTCGTTCATATCTATAAAAAAACGGACCTTGATTGTTCAAATTCAGACTTTTGGCAAAACAAACACTGCATATCCGGCGCTGTGAACCTGTAGAAAGCCCATGTTTTCACGATAATAGCAGCGGTTTCTGCAGGAATAGCTCTGTTGATATGCAGTGTTTGGGAAAGTGTCTTAACTTTTGCGCGCCCGATACTCTACCGGCGTCATGCCGTTGAGCCGTTTGAACGCCTGGGAAAAATAGGAAAAGTTCGGATAGCCCACCTTGGAGGCCACCAGACTCACCGGCAGATTGGTGCCCCGCAGCAGAGATTCAGCCACGCGCATCTTTTCCTGGATGATGAAATCGTGCAGAGAAACGCCCATCTCTTTCTTGAACAACCGCGCCAGATGGTCGCCGTTCATGAAGATCGCCTCTGCCACATCGCTTCGATGCAGATCCCGCTCGATGTTCTGCTGAATATAGCGCACCGCCTGCTCCACCGGAGATTCGTTCTTCGCCGGTCCTGCAATCTTTTGGGCCACATAGTCCACCGCGAACCGCACCAGTGAAACCATCTTGTCATACGACGTATACGCCTGAAGGAAATCGTTAAACGGATATTCCTCATAGAAGATATCGTGGGTGCGCGTCTTGTAGGCCTGGGCGACCGTGAAGAAGGTCTGGATGAAATCCTGATGGAATTTCGCCAGAAACTCCGCGTTCACCATTCCCTCGTCGCGCTGCTGGCGCAGATAGTTCAACGCCTCCTCCCGCACCTGCGCGCACTCGCCGGATTCCAGCAGCCGCGCCCAGCGGCGCATGTCCGGAAAGGTGTACACGTAGTGAAGGATCTCTTCGCGCTGCGTCGGCGCGAACACGCCGCTGTACCGGGCCACATTGTCCTGCATGCGTTTGCGCAGCAGCTTCAGCTGTCCGCACAGCGCGTCGGGATGAATCACATCGCCCACATAGCAGGTAGGACGGCGGCCGCGGCCCTCGCTCTCCCAGCGCGATGACGCCTGCTCCAGCGCGGAACCCAGCTCCGCCCAGCAGGCGCTGCCGCCGAAGAACAGCGCAAGAAAGCAGCCCTCCTCCATGCCCACGACCAGCTGAGTGTCCTCGGTGCGGTCCAGCAGCTCGGAAAACAGCGCCCTGAGACCGTCCGCATCGTCGCCGCGGGTATCGCGATGCAGCTGAATGAGGATCGGGCAGATCTCGGTAGCATGGCCAATGGGCACGCCCATCCTTCCCAGTTCCTCCAAGAAGCTGCCCAGCTCCTCGCCGCCGCTTCGCAAATAGCGCGTTACGCATGCTTCTGCCAGCAGATTGCGCTTTTCCTTCCAGAACTGGCCGTACTGCGCGGCGTCCCGGGTGCGGTGCTTGTCCTCAACGCGGGCAATGGCGCGCTGCACCGCCGCCTCGACGTCCGCATAGCGCGCAGGCTGCAGGATGTAATCAAAGCTGCCCAGCTTCACGGCCTGCCGGGCATACTCAAATTCCGCATGGGAGGTCAGAAAGATGCACTCCGCGTCCATGCCCTGTTCGCGCATCCATTCCAGCAGCTCAAAACCGCTGTGCGGCGGCATTTCAATATCGCACAGCAGCAGCGAAATCTCGCTGCGCCCGAGCACCTCGCGGGCCTCCTCCACGCTGTATGCAGTGAAAATCCCGTCGATTCCCATCGCTTTCCAGTTGACGCCGTCCACGACGCCCTGAACCACCTCGTAGAGATCGTCCACGACCAGAACATTCATCATTTCTCCTCCGTTTCGTCGTCCGGATCCAGCGGACAGATGACCTCGCATACCGCGCCGTTCACATCGTTATAAAATGCCAGCGCAGCGCGCCCTCCATAGATCAGCCGCAGACGATGCTTCAGATTGGTCAGTCCCACGTGATATTCCTGGTAAAAGGATTCCTCGGGCAGATTGTTGATCTGTTCCAGCACATCGGGCGCAAAGCCTTCGCCGTTATCGTGGACTGTGATGTCCAGATAGCGGCCATCCTCCGCCTTCAGCTCCACCACGCGCACGGAAATCACCAGCTGCCGGTCGGGCTTCCACTGATGCTTGACCGCATTTTCCACGAAGGATTCCACAAACAGCGGCGGCACGGGGAGCTCCATCAGCGATTCATCCACGGAAAATTCGCATCTGGGCGGCATGGAAAGGCACAGGCGCTGAATCTCGATATAGTTTTTCACATATCGAAGCTCCTCGCGCAGCGTTACCATTTTCATGTTGTCGCGGAACAGATACCGGATATAGTCCGAAACGGCCAGCGCCATCTCCTGCACCTGCTGATAGCGCAGCCGCTGGGCGCAGGCATAGATGTTTTTCAGGCAGTTCAGGAAGAAATGGGGCCTCAGCTGCATGTGCAGGCACTGCATTTCGATGCGCTGCCGGTCCATCTCCCGCTCATAGGCTTCGATCTTCAAAGTTCGAATCTGGCCCATCATGTCGTTCAGGGTGCTTTTGACCTGATCCAGTTCCACCATCTCATATTCCCGCTGGATCGGCTCGTCCAGTTCGCCGCGCTTGATGCGCTCCATGGCCGAGGAAAGATCTTCCAGCGGCTCGCCCAGACTGGCCCGCACCCAGCGCCGCGCGAGGGGGATCATGCCGATCATCGCCAGCGAAAGCACCAGCATACCAATCTGAACCGGAGTGAGCCCTTCCCAATATCCCGCGTCGGAAACTGCCAGCAAAAGCCGCACCGGCACGCGGCCCAGGCTGCTCCATACCGCCATGTAGTTCTCTCCGTCCGCACCAACCGCCTCGCAGCAGCCTTCCGTCTGCTCCGCAACCTCCTTCGGCATGGAGAACGCTCCGCCGCTCAGTGCGTTTCCGGATTCGTCCATATAATAGAGGCGATAGGTCTCCTGCGTGACTGAAAGCAGACGTTCGAAGTCCACCAGCGCGATCATGTAGGCAGTATCGTACTTCAGGCTGATCATCAGCATGTTTTCCCCTGCAACAGGCTGAACATGCCATCGGCCCAGCGAATTCTTCCAGTATTCCTCCGTGCGGATCAGTGCGCGAATCGCCTCGCGAACCGCATAGGGGTAGGCGTTGTCCGCAAAGCGCTCCACCCATGCCGCATCTTTCGAACTGTACATAAACAATCCGCCCAGCGCCGGAAAGGCGTTCATCATGGTATCCAGCCTCTGAGTGATGACATGCGCCGCCAGATGGATGCCGAGTTCGCTTTCCTGGCTGCTCATGGCAGCGAATTCCGGCTCGACAAATACGATGCTGGACAGCGAACGCTCGATCATCTCCAGATTCTGGTCGATCTGCTTCGTCCACTGTGCCACGATTCGCTGGTTGGAATCGGCCAGCAGGTGATTGGAATGGCCGATTGAATAGAGGTTGCCGAAGGTCAGCAGCGCGATCAGCGGTATCATTGTCGTGGCCAGAACGCTCGTCACGCCATGCACAATGGATCGTTTTTTCGCCATTCCGCCGCCTCTCATTTGCGCACCCCCAACAATAATAACATGTCTTAGAATATTCGATCAGCGGCGAAGAATTCCTTCGATTTAAGAGTTAATTTTAGCGAATGCTGTCTTATTCGCCTTTTCCGGTGTGCGGTCAGATATTCTTGAAGAATGGCGCACACTTGTGAACGCCTCAAATAGCCGTATTGAGGTGCAGGCTCTGCGCCGTAGACCGTTTTGATGGGATGGCTTTGGCGGAGATGCAGAAGGTTCGAAGGCGTTGTTTCATGGAATGCATGCGCTGCAGTTTTCAGTTCTGCACCATTGCGCCCGACTGGCATGAGGGCGGCTTTCCTTGATTGATGATCTCAGACTCAATTCCTCGCCAGCTTTTTCAGGGATACGAGCAGCAGAACGATTCCGACGCCGGTCAGAATATGGCCGATGCCCGCGATTCCGGAAATGGAGGCGCTGACAGCTGCGGACAGGGTCATTCCCAGCACCTGGGAGATGCCGCGCACTGCCATCATCGCCGCAGTCAGCGGAACGCCAATGTTATAAATCCACAGGAAAACCCGAAATGATCTGAGCTGCCCGGGATCGCTGTGCGCGGCATAAAGAGCAGTCACCATGAAGACCAGCATCCCCAGCAGAAACAGGTGGGTATGTACTTTCCCCAGGACAGTAACGCCGCTGAAATCATTGAATTTCGTGAATTCCCGATAGAAGACGCCGCCGGCCATCGCAGCAACCGCATAGACCAGAGAGATGTTCAGATACTTTTTCATTGCCGATTCTCCTTTTTCATCGCATTATATCCAATCACTACCGTCCAGACATAGGCGCAGGTCTTGGGGATCATCAGCATTCCCACGGCGGGGAGTGCATCCGCGAACAACACCACGGGGATATAGCAGGCGAAGCTCAGCACGACCGTGAGCCACAGATGCCGGAAGGGCGTGTCCTGTTTCTCCCTGGCGCTTTTGAAAAAAAGCACGACGACCAGCGCGCCGAGGATGGCGAAGGGAACGTTGCGATAGATGCCCCAGGAGAGCGGCGGCGTTGCGCTGGTCCATGCGTTCTGCGGCATCAGGCACAGCACAATGCGCGCCAGAGCCAGCGACCATACGGCGATGGACAGCTCCTTCCGGCTGGAGACCTGGTACCGCGAGCGCCACACATAATAGAGCAGGACATAGAACACCGTCATGGTGACAGATGTGATCAGCTTGCCAATCCCCAGAGCTGCCGTGTAGTTTTCCAATCCCGCGGTGCACAGGGCCACGGCGCGGGGCACCAGATGAAAGGCGTCCCCGCAGCCCAGCGTCACCGCCATGACGCCAAACAGCAGATACTGCTTTCGGCCCTTGCTGCCGCGAATCATCCGAACACCGAGGGCGATGACCGTCACCAGATAGACAATGTCAAACAGCGTTTCAAAAATGGCCTGCATCGTTTCATTCCTCCTGAAATAGATTTGGCAAAGCCCTTCTCATCCGTCAATCACCCTGCGGATAATTTCCAGCAGCATATTGCAGTCCGGCTGCTCCTGTACCAGCAGGATCAGCAGATGATCCAGCACAAAACCCACAAACGCTTCTCGGGGAAACGCCGGCGGAAAAGCATTTTCCGGAACAGACGGGTCATTCTGCAGCATTTCCAGCATTCCGGCCTTTATGTGTGCAAGCGTGTGGTCCATGACGCTTTTAGCTTCTCCGCGTTTGGCGCCGGCAATGCCGATGGCATGTCCCGTCAGAAAGCCGGGATATGCCTGCGCACCTCTGCGGATGCGCCCATACAGATCCGCCACGCAGTCCGGAAAGGAAACGCCGCTCTGATTCCGGGCCTCCGCATGAAAAATATCTTTCCAGATGCTCTCCATGGTGGCCAGAACCAACGCATCTTTATCCGCATAATAGTTATACAGAGTTCCCAGCGCAATATGGCATTCATTCGCAACCAGCCGCATGTTCAGCGCTTTCATACCCTTTTCCGCCACAATGCGCCTGCACGCCTGCATAATGGCCTCTTTGGACGTGATGTTCGCGTTCAAGATGCATACCTCCAAACTGAACAATGTTCATTATAGCGCATTCCGCATGATTGTCAAGATGCATTTGGAGCGGGCAGGGGACAGGGAAGGACGCTGGCTCTGCACTTTCCCCAAAGCGGCATCAACAGCTGCGCACAGAAGAACCTTCACGCCTCAGTGTACAGCCGAAGGCCGGAGCCAGATGCTTTACGAAACAGATCCCTCAGCAGGGGAAAAGGGCGTTCGACATGAAGCGCTCCTTTTTCAGACGGTGCCACTGCCTGGCGCTGGGAGAACTTCTCTTTCAGAAACGGGAGGTTTTCATATGCTGTCCAGCGCGCCTCTCTCGACGAAACTTCATCTTGCCGTCTCTTTTTTTTCTCTGCAATCTGTGTTATAATGATTGCATAATTTTTGTAACCAAAGGAAAGGGGCTTGGGGATGAAAAAGTGGATTGTGGCGATTTTGATCCTATCTCTGGCATTGGTTCTGACCGGATGCAGCTGTAAGCACGAGGTACAGAACCTGCTGAACGCTGTGGATGCGACCTGCACCGGGGATGGATACACCGGCGATATGGTCTGCGAAAAGTGCGGTGAAACGGTGACGAAGGGCGAAGTGATCCCGGCTGCAGGACATGCAGCGGGGGAGCGGTTGAGCGTTGTTGAGGCGACCTGTGTGAACGAGGGATACACGGGCGACGTATACTGCACTGTCTGCGGCGAGCTGATCGAACAGGGCGAGACCATCCCGATGACGGAGCACACGCCTGAAGAGGAGCGGTACAGGGTCTATGAGCCGACCTGCACGGATGAGGGCAGCACGGGTGTGCTGGTCTGCTCTTACTGCAACGCTGTTCTGGAGGAGGCCGAGGTCATCCCCGCGCTGGGACACACCCTGGGCGATCCTGAAGGTGTGGTTGAAGCAACGTGTCTGAAGGCGGGCTATACGGGCGATCAGACCTGCACGGTATGCGGGCAGATCATCCGCGGCGAAGTGGTGGACAAGCTGGAGCACGATTACGTGGACAACGTGTGCACAATCTGCGGCTGGCGCGTACCGGGTCTGTATCTGAATGGAAATCTTGAATTCGACTGGGACGAGCTGGTTGCGTCCAATTATGTGCAGCTGAAGGAAAAGGACGAGAAATATTCGCTGATCAGCGTCGTGCCCAGCCTGTACGGCGAGCTGATTGTTGGCGAGAACATCATTTCCGTGTCCAACAACTGCTTTGAGGACAGCCTGCTCACCGCAATCTGGCTGCCGTCGAGCTTGCAGAGCCTCGGCGGTGAGGTGTTCCAGAACGCAACGGAGCTGAAGGAGGTGCGCTTCTTTGGCAGCCTCGCGAAGCTCGGCCTCGACAGAACGTTTATCGGCTGCACGTCGCTTGAGACGGTGGTTTGGCCGGATTCGCTCAAAGAGATTGCGTACCGCAGCTTCGAAGGCTGCACTTCCCTGAAGGAGATCGAGATTCCCGAGGGCGTGACTGCAATTTCGGATCACCTGTTCAGCGGCTGCACGTCGCTGAAGTCGGTGACGATCCCCTCGAGCGTGACCATCATCAAGGAGGGCGCGTTTGAGAACTGCACTTCGCTGAAGGAGATCGTGATTCCCGAAGGTGTGGCCACGGTGGAATTCCGGATTTTGAATGGCAGCGGTGTGACTGAACTGACGCTCCCTTCCACCGTGACGGAACTGGAGCAGCAGAGCGGCAACGAAGCGCTCAAGCGTGTGGACCTGTCCAGGACCGGCATCACAGCGTTCACCCATGGCGCGACGTTTGCCGACTGCACTTCGCTGGAGGAGATTGCTCTGCCGGAGGGACTGGAATCCTTCTCCCGCAATGACTTTGACGGCTGCCCGCAGCTGAAGGCGCTGGTGCTGCCGGATTCGGTCAGGAATATCGAATCCTGGGGCTGGGGCAATGAGATGAGCACCAACGAGGCGCTGACGACCATCGTCTGGCCGGTGAGCCTCACCGATGGCACGCTGCTTTCGGTGCTGCCGAACGTGCAGCAGATCTACTATCGCGGCAGC
Source organism: Candidatus Faecivicinus sp. (assembly GCA_051883655.1). Lineage (GTDB taxonomy): Bacteria > Bacillota > Clostridia > Christensenellales > Aristaeellaceae > Faecivicinus. The sequence goes on from JBJEUD010000058.1 coordinate 14,999, forward strand.
GAGATGAAGTGGAGCCTGACTGTCAGCAAGGACATGTTCCCCAACGCCGAAATCATCTACGATTACACCGGCGAGTGACCGCCTTGCAAAGATACAAAAAACGCCTTCTATTCCAAGAAGGCGTTTTTTGATCTGCCAAAGGGAATGGTTCCGGTGAAGGTCTTGCTGAAATTGCTTCCTCAGGAGATTGGCATGATCTGCCCCCCGGCCTTGCGGACTGCACAAGCCGGTCCCTGTGTTTGCACAATGCGTGAAAGGCGGAAATCCGGAGAACAGACATTTGGATCGCATGGGAAGCGCGCAAGCAGGAGCGCTGCTGCAAGACCTGGATTCCTGCGGAGTGGACGATCCGCACATGAAACAGGGCCGCTTGCCGTAATCATACGGCAAGCGGCCCTGCGCTTGATTGGAGGGCGAATTTCGCAAAGAGACGCCCTTCCTGGTGAAAAAATGGGACTTTACAGCTGCCACACGTCATCCGCGTACTCCTGGATGGTGCGGTCGGAGGAGAACTTGCCGGCGCCAGCGATGTTGTGCAGGCACTTCCTGGCGAAATCGAGCTTGTCCTCCGTGGCGCGGATGGCCTTGAGCTTGGTCTCCATGTAGGACGGGAAGTCCAGCAGGAGGAAGTAGTGATCCGGAGCATGCCAGCTCGCGCCCTCGAGGAGTGCGGTGTACAGCTCGTGCAGGCGGCCGTCCTCGTCCTCGAAGGCGCCGTTGAGCGCGTCCACCACGCGCTTGGTGCGCGGATTGGATTCGTAGAGCTTCACGGGATCGTAGTCGGCCTTGATGGCGTTGATCTCATCGACGGTTGCGCCGAAGATGAAGTTGTTCTCCACGCCGGCCTGCTCCACGATTTCGATGTTCGCGCCGTCATAGGTGCCCAGCGTGCACGCGCCGTTGAGCATCAGCTTCATGTTTCCGGTGCCGCTGGCCTCGGTGCCCGCGGGGGAGATCTGCTCGGACAGATCGGCGGCGGGGATGATGTGCTCCGCGTAGGAGCAGTTGTAGTTGTGCACGAACACCACGCGCATCTTGTCGTTGACCTCGGGATCGCTGTTGACCATCTCGCCGATCTGGTTGATGAAGCGGATGATCGCCTTTGCGCGGTCGTAGCCCGGGGCGGACTTCGCGCCGAAGATGAAGGCCGTGGCCGGGAAGTCGGTGAGCGTGCCGTCCTTCAGGCCGTAGTAGATATCCAGAATGGAGAAGGCGTTGAGCAGCTGGCGCTTGTACTCGTGCAGGCGCTTGATCTGCACGTCGAAAACGAAGTGCTCGGGGATGTCGATGCCCTCGCGCTCGCGGATGAGCCTGGCCAGCTGGCGCTTCTTCTCCTGCTTGACGGCGATGAACTTCTCCGCCAGCGCGTCGTCGATCTTCGGCTCGAGTGCCTCCAGCCTGAACAGGTCGGTCAGATAGCCGGCGCCGATTTCCTCGTCCAGCAGTTTGCACAGCTCGGGGTTGCACAGCCCCAGCCAGCGGCGCTGCGTGATGCCGTTGGTCTTGTTGTTGAAGCGCTCGGGATAGAGCTCATACCACTCCTTGAACACGTCGTCCTTGAGAATCTGGGAGTGGATGGCGGCGACGCCGTTGGTGTAGGACGTGCCGTAGACCGCCAGATTCGCCATGCGCACGCGGCGGTCGCTGACGATGTCGTAGACAGACGTGTCCGCGACGCCCCTTTTCTTCAGTTCACGGGTCAGCTTTGCCTGGATGCGCTTGATGACCTTGACCATCGCGGGCGCGACGTCGTTGAGCAGGCTCACATCCCACTGCTCCAGCGCCTCGCGCATGACGGTGTGGTTGGTGTAGCGGAAGGTCTTCTGCGCGATGTCGAACGCATCCGCGAAGGAGACGCCGTCGTCCATCAGCAGGCGGATCAGCTCAGGAATTGCCATCGTGGGATGGGTGTCGTTGAGCTGGATGGCGTGCAGTTCGGCGAAATGGGAGTAGTCATTGCCGAAGCGGGCCTTGTAGGAGCGCAGCATGTCCTTCAGCGATGCGGAGCACAGCACATACTGCTGGCGCACGCGCAGCTGCTTGCCGGCGCGCATCGTGTCGTTGGGATAGAGCAGCTTCGTGATGTCCTCGGCGGTGTTTTTCTGTTCAGAGGCCTTCGCGTAGTCCTGATTGTTGAACAGATCGAAGTCGAATTCGTGGGTGCTCTCGCACTGCCACAGGCGCAGCGTGCCGATGCTGCTGCCGTAGCCGATGACGGGCATGTCGTAGGGCACGGCGCGGACCTCGCAGTTCTTCATCGAAACGATGACGCTGAGCTCATCGCGGCGAATGCTCCACGGGTCGCCGAACTGCGTCCAGTCGTCGGGCAGCTCCTTCTGGCGGTAGTTTTCGAATTCCTGCTTGAACAGGCCGTAGCGGTAGCGCAGACCGTAGCCGTCCAGCGGAATGTTGTGCGTGGCGGCGCTGTCCAGGAAGCATGCGGCCAGGCGGCCCAGGCCGCCGTTGCCCAGCGCGGCATCCTCAATGTCCTCGAGGTCTGCCAGGTCGACGCCCTTGTCTGCCAGCAGATCGCGAACGTCCTCCAGCACGCCCAGGGCGAAGATGTTGTTGTAGACCAGGCGGCCCACCAGATATTCCGCGGACAGATAGACGGCGCGGCGATGCTCGAGGCGCTCGGCGGCATCGTCGGTCCACTGCGGCGCGATGCGCAGCATCACGGCTTCGGAGAGGGCTTCGTGCAGCTGAACCGTGGAGGCGTCCTTCAGCGAGACGTGATAGCGGCTCACCACCAGCTCCTCGGCGCGGGCGACGAGGTCCTTGGCGTCGATGGAGGGCAGCGTGCCGCGGCGATGGCGGCGGTTGAGAATGCGCACGTAACGCGCCACGCCGGACAGATCCTGCGGCAGCATCCGCCACAGCCAGTTGCCGCCGACGGTGCCGGGATAGTTCATGCGATAGCCTTCGCCCAGGTTCAGAAGATCCTGCATGGGAACGATGGCGGTGTTGGCCACGCTGGCGAAGGCGGCGTTCAGAATCGCGGGCATGATATCCTCGCTGTCGGGCTTCATGCCGAGCTTCTTGCGGGCGAATGCCTTGACGCTGTCGCTGGCGCCCGTCCACCAGCCCAGGGTGGTGTTGTTGTCGTGCGTTCCGGTATAGACGATGCAGTTCTCGGTGTGATTTTCGGGCAGATCGACATTCGTGTCGTCGCTGTCAAAGGCGAACTGCATGACCTTCATGCCCGGATAGCCGCAGAACTTCAGCAGGCGCTTCACGCGCGCGCTGACCACGCCCAGATCCTCCGCCACGATCTTCAGATTCGGCAGCTCCTTGCGGATGCGGCGGAACAGCTTGCGGTCGGGGCCGAGCTCGTACTTGCCGTTGCGGGCGGTGGGCTCGGTGGAGGGGATGGCGTAGTAGTTGGCAAAGCCGATGAAATGGTCGATGCGGATGCTGTCGAACAGCTCGCCCGCCGCGCGCAGGCGTCCGATCCACCAGGCGAACTTCGTCTCCTCATGGCGGTCCCAGCGGTACAGCGGATTGCCCCAGCGCTGGCCGTCCGCCTGGAAGTAATCCGGGGGAACGCCCGCGATGCGAATGGGCTTGCAGTCCTCGTCCAGCTCGAACAGGTCGGGGTTGAGCCAGACATCGGCGGAGTCCTCGGCGACGTAGATCGGCATGTCGCCCATCAGCTCAATGCCGTTGGCGCGGGCGTAGTCGTGCAGCGCGTTCCACTGGCGGAAGAACAGGTACTGCTCGAAGATATAATAGGAAATGCGATCCTTCAGCAATTCGGAATACTTCGCGATTGCTTCGGGCTTGCGCAGGCGGATGTCCTGGTCCGGCCACGCCATCCAGGACACCAGATTGAAATGCTCTTTGATCGAGTAGAACAGTGCATAATCGCGAACCCATTCGTGTGCAGCGACAAAAGCGTCGATTTCATCGGCGAGCTTTTCGCGGGAATGCTCAAAGGCCAGCTTCAGTAGTTTGGATTTCTGTGCCTTGACGGCCTCAAAATCCACAAATTCGGTATTGGGCAGCGGGTCATAAGCGCCGGCGGGGAGTATGTCCTCGGCCTCGAGCGTCTCCAGATCGATCATCAGCGGGTTGCCCGCATAGGTGGACGCACTCTGATAGGGGGACTCGGCGTAGCCGGTCGGTCCCACGGGGAGAACCTGCCAGATGTTCATTCCGGCAGACTTGACGAAATCGACAAAATCAAATGCAGCCTTGCCCAGCGTGCCGATGCCGCCAGGGCTGGGAAGAGAGGTAATGTGCAGCAGAACGCCGCTCTTTCTCATGAAAATCACTCCTTGTTCGGGATGGAATTCGCGGATATACCTATTATACTCGAAGAAACTGATCACCACAACCCCATTTTTTACAAAACATGCCATAATATCGCCCATCCGGACAATCCCCAAACATGGGCGATCGAAAAACCTGAGTAAATTCTCGATGGCAGAGCGAATTTCTTCTTGGCAGCGGATCGGGCGAATTGCGCGTATCTGAGACTATAAAGATGAAGAAAAGCGAAGGAAGGGATGGCAAAAAAAGGCAATGTTCGGCAAAAAGGGAAGA
>JBJEUD010000059.1:0-3304 GCA_051883655.1 Candidatus Faecivicinus sp.
TTGCTGCTGTGGAGGTAAGAAAGATGGCCGGAAACAAGGTTGAAATCTGCGGCGTCGACACCTCAAAGCTGCCGACGCTGTCCCACGAAAAAATGCGCGAGCTGCTGGTGCGCGCCCAATCGGGCGACATGCAGGCGCGCGACGAGCTGGTGCACGCCAATCTTCGCCTCGTGCTCAGCGTGATCCAGCGATTTCAGAATCGCGGGGAGAATGTGGACGATCTCTTTCAGGTGGGCTGCATCGGGCTGATGAAGGGTTTGGACAACTTCGATTTGAGCATGAACGTGCGCCTGAGCACCTATTGTGTGCCGATGATCATCGGAGAAATCCGCCGGTATCTGCGCGACAACAACCCCATTCGGGTGTCCCGATCCATGCGCGATACCGCGTATCGCGCGCTCAAGGCGCGGGACGCGCTGGCCTACAAAAACGGCCGCGAGCCGTCGATCTCGGAAATCGCCGGGGAGATGGAAACGCCGGAGGAGGACGTGGTGCTGGCGCTGGAGGCGATTCAGGAGCCGGTGTCTTTGTTCGACCCGATTTATCAGAACGGCGGAGATGCGATTTACGTGATGGATCAGGTTCGGGATGATCGCGTCAGCGAGGAGGACTGGGTGCGGGATCTGTCCATTCGCCAGGCGCTTTCCAAGCTCCAGCAGCGCGAGCGCAAGATCATCCGCCGCCGCTTTTTCCAGGGAAAGACCCAAATGGAGGTTGCCGAGGAGATCGGAATCTCCCAGGCCCAGGTATCGCGGCTGGAAAAGGCCGCGCTGCAGCAGATGAAAAAATATGTATGAAAAGTCCGGGGCGCGCATTCTTTGCGCACCCCGGTCCGGTTTTATTGCGCCTGAAGGTTGATGTCGCCGCAAGAGGTCCAGGCCTCCACGATTCGTTCACCGCAGCTGTCCGGAACCCATACGTCGCCGGACTGGGAATGCGCGCGGAAGGTGTACTGGGATGTACTGCCGGCGAGATCGCCGGAGATGTCGCCGTTGGAAGTGGAAAGAAGGATGCGGCAGACGTCCACACCGCTCAGATGAAGATCGCCGCTGGAGGTTTGAAGGCTTGCATTCTTTGCGGAAGCGCTTCGCAGCTGGATGTCTCCGCTGCTGGCGCGCAGGTTCAGGGAACCTTTGATCTGGAGCGCTTCAAGGTCAAGATCGCCGCTGGCGCTCACCACAATCGCCTTGTCGGCTTTCAGTTGGGTCAACTGCGCGTCTCCACTTGCGCAGTGCGCCTGAAGTTCGGCACAGCTGACATCCTGAAGCATCAGATCACCGCTTCGGGTCTGGACAGACAAAACCTGACTGCAGCACGCGTTCTGCAGTTCCAGATCACCACCGGCGGTTTCCAATGCAATTTCCTGACAGTCAACGCTGTGAATGAAGAGATCGCCGCCGGCGGACTTTGCATGAAGCCGGATGGACTGCACATCCTTCAGCTCAAGATCGCCGCTGGCGCTGTCGGCCTTGAACGCGCCGCTGAGATTCAGCCCGTCGACACTGATGCCGCCGTCGAGGGTGTGAATCTGTGCGCTCTCCAGCGGCCTGCGGGCCAGGGTCAGCCGGATGGTGCCGGAGGAACGGCTGCCGGAAAGGTGAAACAGCGTGCGGAACCGTCTGGGTTCGCTGCGGATGGTCAGCACACCATTCTGCAGCAGGCAGCTACAGTCCTTGCTATCCGAGAGATCGATTCGGCCGGTTTCGCCATTCATCCGGTCAGTGGTCTCCACAAAAATGTTTTCACCGGCGCAATCAATGGCGAGCGTATGGATGGGCTCAAAGAAGTGCATGCATTCGCCGGATGCAGCCGGAGCAGATGTGCCGGACTCCGGCATGGTCTCGAGGATGATCTGATCCACGTCGCCCAGCGCATCGACAGCCTCTTCCTCGGTCAAACCATCCTCCATGCGGTCGTCGATCATCTCGATGAAATAATCTTCAATGACCTTTCGATCCCCGAGCGCGAGTCCGGACAGCCGCCGGTCAAGCTCGAGCATAAACTGTTCTTTATTCATTGCTGTTTTCCTCCAGTTCGCGCTCAATGGCGCGATAAACGTGCATGAGCTCTTTCCATTCTTCCATAAACTCCTTGATGCGTCGGTTGCCGGCATCGGTAATCCGATAGTATTTCCGAAGCCTTCCATTGTGCTCCATGGAGTAGACGGTGAGCATTCCGCTTGCCTCCAGCCGCTTCAGGATTGGATAGAGCGTGGATTCTGTGATTGTGATGATGCAGCCAATGTCCTTGACGAGCTGATAGCCGTAGGAATCTCCCCTGCGCAGAACGGCCAGCACACAGACGTCCAGGATGCCCCGCCTCAGTTGAAGATCCATGCAATCCCTCCTTTCACACAATACTATATCATACATAGTATTATGCGTCAAGTATTATCTGAAAATAATTCAGGTGGAGAATAAAAGCGGCCCGGCACACTGCGTCGGACCGCTGAAAGAGAATGGAATTACTTGTGATAGAGCTTGCTGTTCTGATAGGTGGGTTCGCAGGTGACGTTGACGCCCAGCTTTTTGAACATGCCGTCGTCCACCTGGGAGAGGATGACGGTGGAGTGGGCGTCGCAGTCCTTCAGCTCGGAAAGGTGATCCATGGCGCGGGCGGCGACGTTGTCGGTCGCGGCGCTGATGGCCAATGCGATGAGCACCTCGTCGGTGTGGAGGCGGGGATTGCGGTTGCCCATATGATCCACTTTGAGGTGCTGAATCGGCTCGATGACCGTGGGGGAGATCAGATTGAGCTCGTCGGGGATGCCGGCCAGCAGCTTGAGCGCATTGAGCAGAGCGGCGGAGGAGGCGCCCAGCAGCGCGGAGGTCTTTCCGGTGACGATGCGGCCGTCGGTCAGCTCGATGGCGGTTGCCGGTTCGCCGGTGCGCTCGGCCACAGCCAGCGCCGCGGGCACGGTTTTGCGGGTGTTGAGGTCCACGCCCAGCGTGCGCATCAGCAGCTTGAGCTTGTTGATCTCCTGCTCGCTGGAAAGGCCCTGGCGCAGCTGGCAGGCGGTCTTGTAGTAGCGGCGGATGACCTCCTGACGGGATGCCTCGCGGCAGACCTCGTCGTCGATGATGGACTTGCCGGCCATGTTTACGCCCATGTCCGTGGGGCTCTTGTAGGGGCATTCGCCGTAGATGCGCTCGAAGATGGCCTTGAGCACGGGGAAAATCTCGATGTCGCGGTTGTAGTTGACGGTGGTCTGGCCGTAGGCCTCGAGGTGGAAGGGGTCGATCATGTTCACGTCGTTCAGATCGGCAGTGGCGGCCTCATAGGCCAGATTGACCGGGTGCTTCAG
>JBJEUD010000060.1:0-3300 GCA_051883655.1 Candidatus Faecivicinus sp.
GCTCGCCCCAGTAGCGCTGGCGGGAGAAGACCCAGTCGCGCAGCTTGAAGTTGACGTGGCGCTCGCCCAGGCCCTTTTCGGCCAAATAGTCGATGATGGCCTTCTTCGCGTCGGCCACCTTCATGCCGTTGAGGAAGCCGGAGTTGACCATGACGCCGTCCACGATGTCGGTGTAGGCCGCCTCCTGGACGTTGCCGCCGGCGACCACCTCGATGATCGGCAGGCCGAACTTCTTGGCGAACGCCCAGTCGCGCTCGTCGTGGGCGGGAACGGCCATGATCGCGCCGGTGCCGTAGCCCATCAGCACATAGTCGGAGACCCACACGGGAATCTGCGTGCCGTTCACGGGATTGGTGGCGGTGATGCCCTCGATGGCCACGCCGGTCTTGTCCTTGTTCAGCTCGGTGCGCTCGAAGTCGGACTTGCGGGCGGCGGCCTCACGATAGGCCACGATGGCGTCGTAGTTGGCAATCAGGTCCTTGTGCTTTTCAATCAGCGGATGCTCGGGGGAGATGACCATGTAGGTCGCGCCGAAGAGCGTGTCCGGGCGGGTGGTGTACACGCGCAGCTTGTCGCCGGTGGACAGGGTGAAGTCGACCTCGGCGCCCTCGCTGCGGCCGATCCAGTTGCGCTGCTGAATCTTGACGCGCTCGATGAAATCCACGTCGTCCAGACCGTCGATCAGCTTCTGGGCGTAGTTGGTGATGCGCAGCATCCACTGGCTCTTGACCTTGCGCACGACCTCGCCGCCGCAGCGCTCGCACACGCCGTTGACGACCTCCTCGTTCGCCAGGCCGACCTTGCAGCTGGTGCACCAGTTGATGGGCATCTCCTGCTTGTAGGCCAGGCCCTTTTCGAACAGCTTCAGGAAGATCCACTGGGTCCACTTGTAGTACTTGGGATCGGTGGTGGAGATTTCGCGGTCGTAGTCGAAGGAGAAGCCCAGGCGCTTGAGCTGGCTGCGGAAGCGGGCGATGTTCTTCTCGGTCACGATGGCGGGATGGATGTGGTTCTTGATGGCGTAGTTCTCCGTGGGCAGGCCGAAGGCGTCGTAGCCGATGGGGAACAGCACGTTGTAGCCCTCCATGCGGCGCTTGCGGGCGATGATGTCCATGGCCGTGTTGGAGCGCGGATGGCCCACGTGCAGGCCCGCGCCGGAGGGATAGGGGAACTCGATCAGGGGATAGAACTTCGGCTTCTCGTGGGACTTCTCAGCGGCGAAGGAGTGGTTGTCCTCCCAGTGCTTTTGCCACTTGACCTCGATGTCTGCCGGAGAGTAGGCGGGAATTTCTCTCATGGTTGCGCCTCCAATAAAATAGTTGATAAAAAAAGAACTTCCGTCTGCATAAGAGACGGAAGGACATGCCTTTCGCGGTACCACTCTCGTTGATTCCAGGGGAATCCGCTCGAACGCCTGTAACGGGGCAGCCCGCCCGGCATTACACCGGGATGCTCCGGAACGAGTTCGGCGCGGTGCGACGCCGCCTTTCAGCAACCGGCGGCTCTCTGTGGACGCAGTCAAGCGCTTAATACTTTCCTTCAATGCAATATCTATTATAGACGGTGAGCGGGCGTTTTGTCAAGTAAAAGCCAAATGAAATCCCCTGTCCGCGGCGGCGGGCGGGGGATTCGGCGGGATCACAGATCCTCGACATAGTGTTCGGAGAAAAGGCAGTCGGAAAACTTTTCGGGCTTGTGGTTGTCGCCGTCGCCCATCATGTCGAGCCCCCAGCCGCAGGAGACGTTTTCACCGGCGTTGCGCAGCTGCTCGAAGCGATAGAAGCCGATCTTCCACAGGTCGCCCTCCCGGGGCGGAATGGGTCTGCCGCCGGCCAGATCCGCCATGCCCTTCCAGGGCAGCACGATCTCCAGCGACCAGCCTTTGTCGATGTCGGAGTTGTCGTTGAGGGTGCCGTCCACATGCACGGCCGTCTTCAGCCCCGGATAGTCCCAGTGGATGAAGGCGAACTTGTCGCCGCGGGGGTGGTTGCCGGTCCAGAAGTGGTCGACCGTGCGGTCATGGTTGCCGCCGAAGGTGCGGGCCTCGGTGGCCAGCAGGTCGTATTCGGGCCGCTTGCTCCAGCCGTTCTTCACATAGGCGTCGCGCCAGATGTAGAACACCTCGTAGACGGTGTTGCGGGCGTTGACCTCCAGCTCGTAATAGGTGTCGCCGTCGCCCAGGAAGATTTCGAGATCGTTCTCGCGGAAGATGATGGAATCGCGCTCGGTCAGCTGGCCGGTTACGAAGGGCTCCTCGGCGCGGAAGGCGATGTAGAGGTTTTCGTCGTCCCACAGGCACTTCACGCGGGTGTCGAAGATGATTGGCTCGCCGGAGACGAGGTCGATGAAGCGGTCGGACCAGGGCGCCTTGTCCCAGATCTTGCCGTCGAGCTTGCCGTCAATCAGGATGGGCGTGCGGGTTTTGTAGATCGTGTAGCGGGGCTTGACCATGAGGATTACCTCCCTTTGTGCGGTGCGTTTTCAGTTTGACAGGTGTCGCGTTGGCTTGAGTATAGCATTCCCCGCGGGGCTCGTCAAGCACAAAATACTGCGGGCGGGCATGACAAAACCGCGCTGGAAATTCCAGCGCGGTTTGAATGCGGAAATCAGGCCTCGGGCTCGGCGGTGGGCTCGACAGCCTCATCCTCGGCGGGCGCCTCGGTGGCATCGGCAGCGGGCTCCTCGGTGGGCTCGGCCTCGGCAGCATCGGCGTCTTCGTCGGAAGCGGCGTCCTCGGTGTCGTCCGCAGCGGTGTCGGTCGTCTCATCCTCGGTGGTCTCGTCCGCAGTGTCGGTGACCTCGGTGTCCGTGCCGGTGCTGGTGGAGACATCGGTGAGGCGGGAAGTGACCATGGTGGCCACGATTGCCAGCACGATGAAGACGACAGCGGCGATCTTGGTGATGGTCTTCAGCCGACCGTCGACCGTGCTCGCCTTATTCTTGCCAAGGAAGGTTTCCGCGCCGCCGCCGATGGCGCCCAAGCCCTGCCGCTGACCCTGCTGCATCAGAACGGCGACGATCAGGACGATGGAAATGAGAATCAGAACAACATCAATGATAATCGACAAAGCAGTCATGGAACATCCTCCTTAAGTATCAAACACACATGAAGTATTATAGCATGGTTGGTCGAAAAAGGCAACTGATTTTCGCAATTTTCATAAATTTTCCCTCCAGGGGCGCTGCCCCTGGACCCCGCCAGAGAAACTGAGTTTCTCTGGACTCTTCCAGCTGGGGGTGGTTCAAAGTTATGGCGTGCGTCGGACGCTGCGCCGCCGTGGTGGCGGCTTGCGTCGTGTG
>JBJEUD010000061.1:0-19002 GCA_051883655.1 Candidatus Faecivicinus sp.
ACAAAAAGCCGCCCTGCGCATTCGCAGAGCGGACATCGCGCGCCGTTCTCAGGCGTCGTTCATCACAATTTTGATCAGTTCATTCAGGAAAGCGATCGTCTCGTTGGTGGAGGTCACATGCTCAGCCAGCAGCGAGCGCTCGAAGTACTCCTTGAACATCCGCATGAATTCATTGTGCACGATCATAACCTCGCAGTGGTTTTCCTCCAGCGAATAGCTCGTGGCGGAGTCCAGCATCAGTATGCCCGCGTTTTCATAATAGGCAATCTCCACATCCCGCAGGAAATCGTTGTCCTTCAGGAAATAGATGTCGAAATACGGGTTGCCCTCCACCTGCTCCAGCAGCTTCTTCAGAATGCGCAGGCGCTCGTCCGGCCTGAAGGAGCGCATGCCCCAGAAGTGATCCGTGGTGCGTCCGGTGCGGGCAAAGCGAACCATGGCGCTTCGCTTCATGATCGTGCGCGCGACGCGGCGCTTCTCGTAGGTATTGCGCACGCGCTCGCGATAGATCTGCTCCATCTTTTCCACAAATTCGGTCTGTTCGCGAATGCCCGGGATGCCGCCCTCCATCAGCGCGTCGTACAGAATGTCCTCGGGAATCCAGTCGATTCCGATGTCCGGCTTGATCTTGTAGATCGCGCGATTGTATTCCAGCTGCGCATAGCTTTCGCTGTATTGGATGTAGTTCTCCAGACCGCCGTTTTCAAAGTAGGTCCGCTTGATGGACTCGAAATTCTCCTGCCGGATGCCCAGCATCCGAACGAAGCCTCCATTCTGCGCGCTGGTCTGCACAAAGCCGTGGTCCGCCCGGTCGAACACGATCATGTCCTCCCGCGCAGCGCCGTCCGCCGCGCGATACTGAACCACCATCACGTCTGCGCTCAGCACGCCCCGTCCCTCATAGCCGTCGCTCTTTCGGTAGGAATACCCCATGTAGCCCCGCTCGTAGATCATCGGAATCAGAACGCTGATCGCGTGGATCACGTGGGTAGAGTCCCTGCGCATCCGCAGATAGTGTTCAATCGTCGCGCCGCGCTCCCTTACCAGTTGAAGCAGATACTGGAAAATGGGCACGTACTGGCTGTTCAGCATGGTGATGCGGATTTCCGTCGCGTAAAGATACCTCTGTGAAAACAGCATGCGCTTCTTGGATCCGATCTCCTCCAGCCACACGTCCGCGTCCTGCGAAATCTCTCCCCGGAGGAATTTCAGCATCTCCCGCGAGGAGGCATAGTCGTCCTGCCAGCGCATGTAATCCAAAACCTCGTCCAGCCGCTGCCGTTCTTCCGGGCTGAGCGCCAGGTTCGCACTGACCTTTTTGGCGAACGTATCCATCGCCCGCTGACTTGCCTGATTCTTCATGATCCGCACCAGCGAGGTCTTGCTCTGATAGCCCAGCTGCGCTGTCAGTTCCGTCAGGGACATTCCCCTGGCTTCAATCAGATCATAAATCAGCTTCTCGATATCCACGCAATTAAACCTCGATTTTCTGCACCTATTTATAATATAGTTTAATAATTTCTAATCGAAAATTCAATCACATGTGAACACAAAAGTTTGTGTATATACGAAATTTTAACGCCGTTTTTTTTTTTTTTACACTACGTTTTTACGATTTCATCACTTTCCGGAGCGTTCCAATTTCTGAACCTGCCCGGCGTCAAGCCCACGATCCGCTTGAACACCTTGCAGAAATAGCTTTGATCGGCGAAGCCGACCTCGATTGCAATATCCGTCAGCGAGCTGTTCGTGTTCATCAGCAGCTTCTTGCTCTCCTCCACGCGAATGCGGCAGAGATGCTCGCGGAAGCTGACGCCCACCACCTGCCGGAACAGCCCGGAGAAATAGCTGGGGCTCAGCCCGGCCTCCCGCGCCGTCTCTTCCAGCGTCAGCGGTTCCGGGTAGTGCTCTGCCATATAGCTGAGCGCACGGCGAATGTAGGCGTTGCCTTTGTCCAGGCGGTTGAACATCGTGCTCATAAAGCTCTCTACCACGTCCTGGAGCAGATAGCAGAGATCGTCGATGCTCTCGCCGCGGTTCAACAGGTCGAGGAAGCGATGGTTCAACTCGTAGATGCTGTCCACCCGCGCGCCGCCGTCCATGGCCACGCGGGAGAGGAGCGTCGTGAGCTCGATGGCCCGCATGCGCACCACATCCAGCTTTCCGCCCTCGCTGAAGAGAACATACCCCAGCAGATCGTTCAGCAGCGCCTTGGCATCCTGCACGCTGCCGGTGCGCACCTTGGTGAGCAGCGCCGTCTCCTTTTCATAGACATAACTCTGCGTTGGAGAAATTTCCTGTTCTTTGTACATTTGAAGGGTTTCACTGATGCGCGACTGCTGATAGGCCTTGAACTGGCTCTGCTGCAGCGCCATTCGCTCCGACGGCAGCAGCGGCGAAAGCAGATGATCGATCAGCCGGCTGAGGTGATTCACCCGCGCAGGCGCGATCACCTGGAGCTCGGAGAGCTCGTCGTACAGCTCCAGGCACAGCACCGGCGATATGCCGTGATCCTCGGCGATGCCGCTGACCAGCGTGCTGTCCGGCACATCCATCAAAAACGGCCCCACGATGATGCTGCCCAGCAGCTCTCCCTGATGGATCAGCGGAAAGGCAATGTGGTTCAGATTCGCATGGCAGGTAAACACATACGCCTCTCCCAACTTCATCGCCTGCTCGCCCGCGCGCCGGTGCAGCTCAAAGCACTCGCCGCTGTTGAAGATGTTCTTCTTGATCAGCCTGCAGAATCCCGTCGTCTCGCCAAAGGCCAGCAGCAGGCTGCCGTCGGCGTCAATGAGCTGAATCGGCAGCTCCACAAAGGCGTGCAGCGTGTTCAGAACGTCCTTTAACCGCTCCTCGGAAACGAGCGAAAATATGCCCTTGGCCATTTTCTTCCCTCAGTTCGCAATTTCAATAAATCAGAAATAAGTACAATCTTTTCCGATCAAACTATATTATACTAGAGATAACCCCAGAACGCAACAGGAGGAAATGACAATGAATCTGCAGGAAATCTCTCTGAAGCTCCAGGCCGGCAAGGCGAAGGATGTCAAGCAGCTGGTACAGCAGGCGATTGACGAGGGCGTTCCCGCCCAGGAAATTCTCGAGCAGGGCCTCATCAGCGGCATGAACGTGATCGGCGAGAAGTTCAAGAACAACGAAGTGTTCGTTCCCGAGGTGCTCGTGGCCGCGCGCGCGATGAACATGGGCGCAAAGCTGCTCAAGCCCCTGCTGACCGCAGAAGGCGTGTCGGCCAGCGGCAAGGTCTGCATCGGCACCGTGAAGGGCGACCTGCACGACATCGGCAAGAACCTGGTCAAGATGATGCTGGAGGGCAAGGGCATTGAGGTCGTCGACCTGGGCACAGACGTCGCCCCGGAGACCTTTGTCCAGACCGCTCAGGAGCAGAACTGCCAGGTCATCTGCTGCTCCGCGCTGCTGACCACCACCATGGGCGTGATGGAGGACGTGGTCAAGGCCGCCGAAAAGGCCGGCATCCGCGATCATGTGAAGATCATGATCGGCGGCGCGCCCATCACCGAGGCCTTCTGCCTCCAGATCGGTGCGGACGCCTACACGCCCGACGCCGCCAGCGCTGCCGATGTGGCCGTCGGCTACTGCTCCTGACCCGAAAGGAGAAGCCCATGAATTCCTTTGAACGCGTATCCGCAGCGCTCAATCATCAGGTTCCCGACCGCGTGCCCGTCTATCCCATTCTCAGCGGCGTCAACCGCAAGCTGGTCGGCGCGGACTATCCCACCTGGTCCACCGATGCAAAGACCTGCGCGGAGGGCTATCTGAAGACGGCGGAGCTGTTCGACATCGACTGCCTGGTCACACTGATCGACCTCTCCGTGGAGTGCGACGCCTGGGGACAGAAGATCGTCTATCCCGAGAACGAAGCCGCCCACCCCGACTATTCCGATCCCGTGATCAAGGACATCGAGGACTATGAGAAGATCCGGAAGGTGGACTATCGCCAGAGCAAGCGCATGATGATGCACATCGACGTGATCAAGCGCCTTGCCGCCGCGAAAAAGGGCCAGCTGCCCATCGTCGCCTTCGTGTTCGGCCCGCTGGGCACGCTGTCGATGCTGCGCAACCAGCAGGAGATGTACATGGACCTCTACGACGATCCCGACGCAGTCAAGGCCGCCGCCTGGCACGTGGCCGAGACGCTGGCGGAGTATGCCGGCGCACTGTGCGACGCGGGCGCGGACGCCATCATGTGGGACACGCTGATGGCCAGCGGCTCCATCATGAGCAAGAGCATGTGGACGGAGATGGAAGCCGCGCCCATGCGGATGCTCGCCCAGGTGGTGCGGGATCACGGCTGCATGAACATGATTCACAACTGCGGCCAGCGGATTTACTTCGACGCGCAGATTGAGGCCGTTCAGCCCACCGCCATCTCCTTCCTCTACCCGCCGGACGACTGCGCGGACTTTGCGGAGTGCAAGGCGAAGTACGGCGACAAGGTCGCGCTGATCGGCTGCGTCACGCCCGCCAACGCCGTCATCGGCACCGATGAGGAGTGGGACAGGCAGTGCACCGACCAGATCGACGCCATGGCGAAGGGCGGCGGATTCCTGCTGGCCACCGGCTGCGAGTACCCCGCCAACGCCTCCTTTGACCGTGCGCAGCGCATGATCCATATCGCTCAAACCTACGGCATATACGGAGAGTCATCCCATGAATCCCAATGAACTTTTGCAGCTGATCCTGAGCTGCGGCGCGGACAAGGCCGCCCTCATCCAGCAATCCGACATCGCCCTCTCGGCGGAGTTCCGCGAGGCGTGCGCCCGGAACCAGTGCGGGCTGTACGGACGGTGCTGGATGTGTCCGCCGGATGTGGGCGACATTGAAGCTCTGATGGCG
Organism: Candidatus Faecivicinus sp.; assembly: GCA_051883655.1. Taxonomy (GTDB): domain Bacteria; phylum Bacillota; class Clostridia; order Christensenellales; family Aristaeellaceae; genus Faecivicinus. The sequence goes on from JBJEUD010000061.1 coordinate 4,879, forward strand.
CAGATCCGCACCTTCCCGCAGGGCGTGCTCTATCAGACCATCGGCATCCTCGAGGACAGCTTTGACTTCGAGGGCATGACCGCCGCCGGCCGCCATCACGCCCAGGTCAGCCAGCGGATTCGCGCAGCGCTTCCGGCCGGTCTGCGCGCGCTGCACCTCACCTGCGGCGGCTGCCGCGTGTGCGAGACCTGCGCAAAGGCCACCGGCGAACCCTGCCGCTTTCCGGATCGCGCGCTGCCCTCCGTGGAGAGCTACGGCGTGGATGTTTACAACACCGCCCGCGCCACGGATCTAAAGTACATCAACGGTGCAGACACCGTCACCTACTTCGGCCTTCTGCTGTTCGAGGAGGATTCCCATGCCCAAGCTGACCATCCATCGGGGAAATGTCAGCCGCACGCTGACCTTTGAAAGCGCGCCCGTTCTCGGCTCCCTGCTGGGCGCGGAGCTTCAGCGTCCCTGCGGCGGGCGCGGCGTCTGCGGCAAGTGCGCCGTGTCGCTGCGAGGTGCAGTCTCCGAGCCCAACGAAGCTGAGCTTCGCGCGGGCACACGGCTGGCCTGTCAGGCCGTGCTGCTGGGCGACGCCGAGGCGACGCTCCCGGAAGAGGTCCGTCTGGAGCAGATCGAAATTTCGGGCGGCGGTTCAATCTCCGCCGCCGATCCCATGCCCGGCCGCCTCGGCGCTGCCGTCGACATCGGAACCACCACGCTGGCGCTTCGGCTGTATGAACTGAAGTCCGGCGCGCTTCTCGGCGAAGCCGTTCTGCGAAATCCCCAGACCTCCGTCGCTGCGGATGTGATGGGGCGGATCGGCGCGGCGCTGAACGGCGCGCTTCCCGCTCTGCAGGCCCAGGTTTTGCAGGCGGTGCAGACGCTGCTGGGCGAAGCCTGCGCCCAGGCCGGCAGATCCGCCCAGGAGGTGGACGCGCTGGTCGTCGCGGGCAATACCACGATGCTCTACCTGCTCACCGGCCGCAGCCCTGAATTCCTTTCCCGCGCGCCCTTTGAGGCGGACTGCCTGTTTGGAACGGTTCTCCGGCTGTTGGATCGAACCTGCTTTCTTCCCCCGTGCATGAACGCCTTTGTGGGCGCGGACATCTCCTGCGCGCTGCTGGACAGCGGCCTTTGGCGCACCGATGGAATTGCGCTGCTGTGCGATGTGGGCACGAACGGCGAGATTGCGCTGTGGAAGCGCGGCGAGCTGTTCGTCACCTCCACCGCCGCAGGCCCGGCCTTTGAAGGCGCCGGAATCTCCTGCGGCTGTTCCAGCGTCCGCGGCGCGATCGACCGCGCATGGGTCGAGGATGGAACCATCCGCATTCACACCATCGGCGAAGCGGAGGCCTGCGGCATCTGCGGCTCCGGCCTGATCGACGCCATCGTCGCTGCGCTTCAGCTCGGCTGGATCGACGAGACCGGCGCGATGACCGAGGATTCAATCCCGCTCGCAAAAGAGGTTGCGCTTCTGCCGAAGGATGTGCGCGCCGTCCAGCTGGCCAAGGCCGCCATCGCGGCGGGCATCGAAACGCTTCTGGAAACCGCCGGGGTGCAGTCTTCCGATGTGGAAGCGCTCTATATCGCCGGCGGATTCGGAAACCATCTGAACGTGAACAGCGCCGCCGCCATCGGATTGATCCCGGATGGCCTCGCCTCCCGGGTGCATTGCATCGGGAACGCATCTCTGGCCGGTGCGGCGCAGCTGCTTCTGAATCAGTCCGCGGCGGAAGACGCCCGCTTCATCGCCAGCCGGGCAAAGCACGTCAGCCTCGGCGGCAATCCCCGGTTCAACGAGCACTACATCGATCAGATGCTGTTCCCCGAGCCCTGATTTCGTAGCTCTCGTCTGAAAAACTGCACAAAAACTGCCTGCAGCACATCGAAACCGTCGATGCCTGCGGGCAGTTTTTGTATAAAACGCTTGCAGCGAAGCAGCCGTCACCGCTCCTGCATCATTTTCGCAAACTCCTCGGCCTCCTGCGGGGAGACCTCGTGATCGCTGTACCGGGCGCGCTCGTACAGCTGCGCCGCGCCCTCGCTCAGGTTTTCCCGGGCCGTGCGCTCCGGCGTCCATTCAGGATGGCGCAGCCAGGCCATCAGATACCGATACCGAATGCGCTCTGCCGGCTTCAGCGCGCCCTCGTTCACCCGCCGCCGGGGCGTCCTGCGCCGCGAGCGTCGGACGGACCGTTCCGCCGCGCCGTCCTCGCGGGTATCGGCGATCTCGTCCTCATAATCCTCCGTAGAGGAGGCCAGATACGCGTTCAACTGCGCCCACAGTCGGCGCAGCAGAACCCTGATCTTCCGCCAGAGAATGCGAAGCGCGAACACCGCCAGCACGGCCACCGCCGTCAGCACCACCACGGCCATGATCTTCTCCAGGATCACCGCGAGTGTGCTCGGCTCGGAGGCCTCCATTGCCGGAAAGCCACCGCCGCTGCCACCGCTCTCCGTTCCCGCCACAGAATCCCCAGGAAACAGGCTCAACAGCCACTGAATGACCGCAATCAGCAGCATCTTGAACCACTGCCAGGCCCTTTCCGCCGCTCTCGCCACGGCCGGAAGCGCCGCAATCAGCAGCGTCACGCCGAGCAGTGCGAACGTCATCAGCTTGTTTTTTCTTCGCATCGACGCCGGAACCGCCTGCTTGCCGTTCACCGCCAGGTTCAGGCTGACCCGGTTCAGATACAAAAGCATCAGCGCGCCAAAGCAGATGAAGCCCGCGATCAGAAGTTCATCCACCGCCGCATAGGGAGAATCCCCGCCGGCGGCAACGTTGACCAGGATCTGCGCAATGACGTGCGCGACCACCAGGAGTGCGCACACCACGGGGTTCAGCTCCCGCCCGCGCCCCCAGCCGGCAAACTGCAATCCCGACAGCAGCAGCACGGCATAGAGCGTTGGAATCAACAGCGCGGCATGCGCTTCTCCAATGGGCAGCGACGCCGCTCCCACAGCGATCAGCATCGCCGCGCCCAGGGCGCCTGCCGCCAGGCGCAGCTTTCCCCGAATCAGCAGGCATGCCCAGGCCAGCACAACATACAGCGCCATCATCGCCAGCGCTGCGCGCACGCCCTCCGAAACGGCGAGGGCACAGACGAGCATGGGGATCGGAAGGGTGCCCGTCGCCAGCAGCAGCGGGAACTGGCACTTCCGCCGAAAGTCCGCCCAGTTCAGCCTCATGCCGCAGCACCGCCTTCCAGCACATGCAGATAAACCGTATTCCCCCGCAGCCGCAGCGCATGCAGCCGCTCCTGCAGGGCTTCGCTGTCATAGCACGAAAGCACGATCATGTCCAGATCCGAGCAGGCCGTCAGCGATTCCAGGAACGTATTGAAGCTGCGCATTCGAAGCACCTTCAGTCGGGCAAACGCGCTCAGCAGTTCCTCTTCACGGGCCGCGCCGCCGGAAGGCGCAAAGACCGTGCATTCCTCGCTGTCGTCCAGCGGCATATTGGTGGCAAACCCCGCGGTCAGTCCCGCGCGCAGCGCGCGAACGCACAGCGTGGCCGCGACCGAGATCTCCCGCTCGATCATCTCCTGCTCATAATCCATCAGGTTGTCCCACTGCGCCTCCTTCAGCTGGGCGTTGATCACCACCATCAGCCGCGTCTGGGCCGAGAAATCGTGTACGCGCACATGAACCTCGCCGGTGCGCGCAGTGGCAGGCCAGTGAATATCCCGCACTGGATCGCCGGGGCGATAGGGCCGCACGCTGTTGACCAGGAACGGGTCCCGCAGCAGCTGCCGCTCCACCATGCAGTCTCCCAGCAGGCGCGACAGCGGCTGCGGAATCTCCCGCTCGTCCAGCAGCCGCGGATAGACGATCACCGGCGCATTCATCCGCTGATCCCGGCTGCACTGGAAAAGGCCCGCCACATCCCCCGCGGTCAGAGAGGCATTGCCGATGTTGTAGACGCCCCGGTGCAAAAAGCGCACGCGGTGCCGGCGGGTGATGCGCTGATAGGGCATCAGCGTGAACAGGCTCTGGTGGTAGATATAGCCGTTGCCATCGGGATTTTGCTGGCGGTTGAACTGGAGATTCTGCGAGATGCGGCTCTCCAGCCGGAGCCACGGAACAAACATGGGGCGGTCATTGCTGATGACCTCCACCAGCTCGGCCTCCTCGCCCTCAAACACCGCGGGCTTCGAAAAGGATCGGCTGCACATCAGCCCCGTCAATCCGAATTTCTGCAGCAGTACGCCGTAGACCGTACAGATGGCGGCGAACACCAGCAGGATGATGATCACGCTCATACGCGTTCCTCGGTGGGCGCGGGCGTCCTGCTCAGCACTTCGCGGATCAGTTCAGCGCCGCCCCTCTGGGAGGTGAGGCCGCGCGGGATCACGCGGTGGGCCAGCACGGGCTCCGCCAACGCCTTCACGTCGTCCGGAATCACATAGTCCCGGCCGCGGATTGCCGCCAGCGACTGGCTCGCACGCATCAGCGCCAGCAGCGCCCGGGGCGACGGGCCGAGGCGAACCTTCTCCGGATCCCTCGCCGCCTCGCAGATCGATGCGATATAGCGCATGATGTCCGGCGATACCTGGCAAGTCGCACACAGCGCTGTCGCCTCGCTCACCTGCGCGCCATCCGCCGCAGGCAGAAGCCCCGACAGCGGATTGTCTTCAATGAACCGCTGCATCATGAACACGGCTTCGTCCGCCGTCGGATATCCCAGCGACAGGCGAACCAGGAAGCGATCCAGCTGCGCCTCGGGCAGCGGGAACGTGCCCTGCGTCTCCACTGGATTCTGCGTCGCGATGACGAGAAACGGCCGCTGAAGCGAATAGGTGGTGCCGCCCTCCGTCACCTGCCGCTCCTCCATGCATTCCAGCAGCGCCGACTGCGTTCGCGGCGTGGCGCGATTGATCTCATCCGCCAGCAGGATGTTGGTGAACACAGGTCCCTTCAAGAAGCTGAACGCGCCGGTCTGCTGGCTGTAAACGCGCATGCCGGTGATGTCCGCCGGGAGCAGATCCGGCGTGAACTGCACGCGGGAGAAGCCGCAGCTCAGCGACTTTGCCAGCGCTTTGGCCAGCGTGGTCTTGCCGGTTCCGGGGACGTCCTCCAGCAGCACATGTCCCCCGGAAAACAGCGCAGCCAGCACCAGCTCAATCTCGCGCTCCTTCCCCACAACCACCTTGCCGATATTCTCCCGCAGCCTTTGCGCCAGCGTTGCGACATCCCTGTATTCCATTCGCTCTCATCTCCGTTTCTCAGATGTTCCTGCGCGTGGCGGCCAGCGCAATCCCCGCGCCAAGAACGCCGCCCAGCAGCTTGGTTGACAGCAGCGGCACGATCATCGACGCATCCACTCCGGCCACAAAGCCCAGATGCGCCGCGAACGCCGATGCCGCGCACACCATGAACGCCGCATTGACGATCTTGCCTCGCCGATCCATGTCCTTCACCAGCGCGATCGCCGGAAGCACGCTGACCATGCCGATCAGCAGCCCCGCCACGCTCGCGCTGTTCATCCCCGTCCGCGCGCCCATCCAACCCAGCGGCTTTTTCAGCGCGCGCTGCAGCAGCTCCGCCACGGGCAAGCTGCCCAGCATCACGATGCCGATGGCCGCCACGACCTCCATCGCCTCTCCGATCGGCGCCAGCCCCGGCACGAGCGCATATCCGGTCATGTAGGTCACCGCGCCCAGCGCCAGTCCGACCGTGGTCAGAATCTGGATTCCCCGGGCAAATACGGCAAACCCGCGAATCATGCCGTTCGTTCGCTTCCAGATTCCCAGCAGCAGCAGGGCCGCCAGCACCAGCATCGGCACGCTCTGCCAGAGCGCATTTCCCAGAGACAGTCCGCAGAGCGTTCCGCCGAGTATCAGCGCGACCGGCATGGCGATCAGTCCAAACAGGATGCCCTTTGCAAAATCCGGGCGATCGCCTTCTCCGAGCATTCCCATGCCCACCGGAATGGTGAACGTCACCGTGCAGCCCAGAATCGCCGCCGTCAGAACGCCGGCGTATCGTCCAACCTGGGGATCCTGCGCCAGGTCCAGCGCCAGCTGATAGCCTCCCATGTCGATGGCGAGAATGCCGCCGAAGATCGCGGGATCAAAGCCCAGGCTGCGGCACAGGGGCGCCACGGCGCACTCGATCAGCCGCGCAAGCATCGGCGCAAGGCAGAGAATGCCCACCATGGACAGCGCCGTGGAGCCCATCAGGAGAAAGCCCTCTTCAAATTTCTTTCCCAGGCCAAACCGGTTTCCAATGATTCGGTCCAGGCCGCCGACCAGCGCGCCCGCGGCCATCACCCACATGATCGCTTGTTCCATGCGCACTTCCTCAGCCGCGCATCACGGCTTCAATGTCCTCAATGGTTCGCGGCGTGACGGCAGACAGGTTTTCACAGCCGCTCTCGGTCACGAGGCAGTTGTCCTCCAGCCGGAAGCCGATTCCCCACTCCTCGTGATAGATGCCCACGTCCACGCAGAACACCATTCCCGGCGCAATGATTTCAGGGCGCTGCACCGCATCGTGCACATCATAGCCCACGTGGTGGGCGCCGCCGTGCCACATGTAGGTGCCGACCTCGTCCACATTTTTGAGCACGCCCGCATCCTTCAGCCGCTCCGCGTTATAGCGGCGGATCGTAGCGTCGACGTCGTTCATCCGCATGCCGGGGCGAATGATGGAAAACATGTAATCCGAAGTCGCCAGCGCGCAACTGTACAGCAGCTTCTGGCGCTCGCTGAAGCGTCCGTTGCAGGGCCAGCCGCGGGAGACGTCGGTCATCAGGTTGTCGTGCTGTGCGCCCACATCGTTGAGCACCATGTCTCCGTCCTGCGCCTGTCCCGTGTAAGAATAATAGTGAATGCAGAAGTTGTTTTTGCCCGCCGAGATGATCGACGGAAAGCCCGGACCTTGGGGACCGTACTGACCCAGCGCGCGGTCGAACTCGGCCTTGTACTGATATTCATACATGCCGGGGCGCGAGGCCTTCATCATGGCCAGTATGCCGTCCCGGGTGATCCGCTCGGCCTGGCGGATCGCTTCCAGCTCGCAGGACTGTTTGATCGTGCGCAGGCGGCGGATGATCGCATTGGCATTCTCCACCTTCAAATAGGGATACTCCCTCTGAAGAGCGCGCAGGAAGACGTGCGCCGGACGATCCGGATCCGCGGGGCTCACCCGGAACAGGTCCAGATAGATATTTTCATAGTTCCCGCTGGTGGCCAGCGCATGGAAATCCGTCTCGAAGGCGCCCGTGTACCGGATATCGCGAACACCGGAGCATTCCTCCGCCTCCGCCGCCTTGAGCCGTCGGCCGCTCCAGCGCTCGATCATGGCATCCGGCGGCAGGATATAGGCGCGCTCCGCCGCCTGTCCCTCGGCGTCCTTGATGGCCAGCAGCACCGTCTGCTTGGCGTCGATGCCCGTCAGATAGAGAAAGTCGCGATCCGTGAAAAAAGGATAGTATTCATCATTGGTCTTTCGGATTTCTTCTCCGGCAAACAGCACCATCAGGGAGTTGGGCTTCATTTCAGCATAAAGACGGCTGCGGTTGCCTGCATGAAATTCCTGGTTCATAAAGCATTACCTCCATAACCCATAGAATAGCACAGAATTCTGTCCACTTCAAGTCATGCGCACGGGATTCAAAAAAGAAATCGGCGCAGTTAACACCTTTGTGATGAAAAGGATCGAACCATCTGCTATATTCAAAGCACCGAGAGGCGGCCCATCCGCCAAAGTCCGCAATTTTAAGGAGTTGTTCGAATGTATACTGCAAAGCAGATGATCGTAATGCGCCGCGATTTGAAGATGCGCAAGGGAAAAATCGCCGCCCAGGCCGGCCACGCCTGCGTGGAAGCTGTGCTGGCTGCGCTCGCCCGCGACGGGCTGCTGAATCGCATCGTCATCACCGCAGAGGGCGTCGCGCTGTCTGCGCCGGAGTGCGGGGACAAGCCGATCTGCCAATGGTTTCAGAATGGCGAGGCCAAAATCTGCGTCTACGTGGATTCCGAGGAGGCGCTTCTGGAAATCGACCGCAAGGCCAAAGAGGCCGGCATTCTCTGCGCGCTGATCCAGGACGCGGGCATGACCGAATTCCACGGCCAGCCTACCTACACCTGTCTGGCCTTCGAGCCGCAGCTGCCCGAGCGGGTGGATCCCATCACCGGAGAGCTTCCGCTGTATTGATCCATATATTATAGAAGATTTTTCTGCCGCGGGCGTTGACTTGTCTCCTCCCTTGCACTAAAATGGAATTGTAAAGTCCGTCGCGCCGCCCAACACAGCGCATTCTGTCCCGACCCCGCGGACATCCGACGATATTCCGTGCCAAATCACTACGCCAAAGAAGGGATCGCATGAAAGTTATATTGCAGAATCTGACGAAGAAGTTTCCCGGTCGAAGCAAGAACAGCCGCGACGAGGTCATTGCGGTCAACGATTTCTGCTTCGAAATTCCCGATGGTCAGCTGATCGGTCTGCTCGGCCCTTCCGGATGCGGAAAGAGCACAACGCTCAATCTGCTCTCCGGCCTTCAAAAGCCCACCAGCGGCCAGATCTTCTTCGGCGACGACGACGTGACCCAGCTGCCCGCAGAAAAGCGCGGGGTCGGCGTGGTCTTTCAGAACTACGCCCTGTATCCCCACCTGACCGTGCTGCAGAACATCCTCTTCCCCCTGCAGAACCTGAAGGGCAAGGACAAGCTCTCCAAGTCCGCCATGCTGGAAAAGGCCCACGAGGTCGCCAGGCTGGTGCAGATCGACAATCTGATGGACCGCAGACCCGGCGAGCTGTCCGGCGGTCAGCAGCAGCGCGTGGCCATCGCCCGCGCGCTGGTGAAGATGCCCCGCATTCTCCTGATGGACGAGCCGCTATCCAACCTCGACGCCCGACTGCGCCTTCAGACGCGGGAGGAGATCCGCAGAATTCAGCGGGAGACAAAGATCACCACCGTATTCGTCACCCACGATCAGGACGAGGCCATGAGCATTTCCGACCTGATCGTGGTCATGAAGGACGGCGTCGTGCAGCAGATCGGCAAGCCCCAGGACGTCTATGACGATCCGGTCAACCTGTTCGTCGCGAAGTTTCTCGGCACGCCGCCCATCAATGTCTTCCGCGGAAGCGTCCGCGGCGGCAGGGTCTGCATTGGCGGCGACGTGCTCTTCCGCGCGCGCGGCATCCCCGACCAGGAGGTCTTCGTCGGCATCCGGCCGGAGGGCTTCATTCTGAAAGAGGACGGCGCGCTCGGCTGCGCGCTCGGGCGCGTGGAGATCATGGGCCGCGACATCAGCGTGGTTTCCTCTCATCCCGACGCCGAGAGCCCGACCGTGCGCTCTATCATCAGCGCGGAAAACCGTGCGTGCGTTGGAACCGGGGAGGTGCGCTTCGACGTCAAGCCGGGCAAGGCCTTCCTCTTCAGCAGGGCGACGGAGAATCGGATCCGCTTTGAACCGGACGAGCGCGGGAGTGATGCATAATGGATAAAAAGGGCATGAAGGGCTGGCTGTATCTGCTGCCGGCAATCCTCTTTCTGGGCTTTTTTCTGGTCTATCCGCTGATTGATGTGTTCATCTACTCCTTCGAGGAGGGCTACAACTCCGCCTCCCAGACCTACTACGGCGTCGGTCTCTACAACTACGCCTATGTGCTGCACGACCCCTACTTCCTGCAGGCGGTGAAGAACACCTTCATCCTGGTGATCATCACCGTGCCGGTCTCCACAGCGCTCGCGCTGCTGATCTCGGTGGGACTGAGCTCCATCAGGCCGCTGCGCAATCTGTATCAGACCGTCTATTTCCTGCCCTACGTCACGAACACGCTGGCGGTCGGCATGGTATTCATGATCCTGTTCAAGAAGACCGCCTACACCGACGGCCTTGTCAACCTGATTCTCCACTGGTTCGGCGCGGGCCCGGTGGACTTTATCGACGGCCCCTACTGGGCAAAGATGTTCGTGCTGTGCTTCTATACGGTTTGGGTCGTCATGCCGTTCAAGATTCTGATCCTGACCAGCGCGCTGGCGTCGGTCAACCAGAACTATTACAACGCCGCCAAGGTCGACGGCACATCAAAACTCAGAATCTTTGCGAGAATCTCTCTGCCGATGATCTCCCCCACGGTCTTTTATCTGATCATCACCGGCTTCATCGGCGCCTTCAAGGCATACAGCGACGCCGTCGCTCTGTTCGGCACCGATCTGAACGCCCAGGGAATGAACACCATCGTCGGCTATGTCTACGACATGCTCTACGGCAACAGCGGCGGCTATCCGTCCTTCGCATCGGCGGCCGCGATCGTGCTGTTCGCCATCGTGTTGACCATTACCTGCATCAACCTTCTGATCAGCAAAAAGCACGTGCATTACGAGTGAGGTCGGTAACTATGGGCAAGCAAATTGATTATGCAAAGGTCGAGCGCGCCGCCCGGGTTCGCAAGACGGCCGCCAACATCGCAGTCTATGCGCTGCTGACATTCTGGGCAGTGATCGTGCTGTTCCCCTTCTACTGGATGCTGCTCACCTCCATCAAGAGCTACAGCGCCTACAATTCGGAGTACATTCCACAGTTCTTCACCCTGTCGCCCACGCTCCAGAATTATGTAGACGCGTTTACCGGGGTGCCGCTGGCGCGATACTTCGCCAACACGCTGATCTTCACCGTCGCCACCACGGCGATCATGCTGGTCGTGACGGTGCTCGCCGCCTTCGCCTTCGCGCGGCTCAGCTTCCGCGGCAGGAATCTGGCGTTCATCGCCTTCCTCTCGCTGATGATGATCCCCAACGAGCTGGTCATCATCACCAACTTCGTGACCATCACCAATCTGGATCTGCGCAACACCTTTCTGGGGCTGATCCTGCCGTCGGTGACCTCGGTGTTCTACATCTACCTGCTCAAGGAAAACTTCGCCCAGGTTCCGGACGAGCTGTACTATGCCGCCAAGGTGGACAACACCTCCGACCTGAAGTATCTGCTGAAGGTCATGATCCCCATCTGCAAACCCACGATTGTGACGATCACCATTCTGAAGGTCATCGAATGCTGGAACTCCTATGTGTGGCCCCGGCTGATCACCGACGATCAGGCCTACTTTCTGGTCTCCAACGGCATTCAGGAAATCCGCGAGAACGGCTTCGGCCGCGAGAATATTCCGGCCATGATGGCTGCTGTGGTGGTCATCTCCGTGCCGCTGATCACGCTGTTTCTGATCTTCCACAAGAAGATCATGGCCGGCGTAGCGAGAGGAGGCACCAAGGGATGAAAAAGCTGTACAAGAGCCTGGCACTTTTGCTGCTGCTCGCCTGCACGGCCGCGACGCTCACCGGCTGTCACGGCTCCAGAGGGCTGCAGACCTTCGCCATTCCCGATGCGTTCGACGAATCCAGGAACTATGAGATCACCTTCTGGGCCAAGAACGACACCAACAAGGCGCAGACCCTGATCTATGAACAGGCGATCGCCGACTTCCAGGCGCTGTACCCGAACATCACCGTGAATCTGCGCCTGTACACGGACTACGGCAAGATCTACAACGACGTCATCACAAACATCTCCACCAACACCACGCCGAACGTCTGCATCACCTACCCCGACCACATCGCGACCTATCTGACGGGCACCAACAGCGTGGTGCCGCTGGATGCGCTGTTCACCGACGAGCGGTACGGCCTCGGCGGCAGCGAGGTGCGGTTCGATTCCCCATCGCTTACGGAAGTCATTCCGCAGTTTCTGGAGGAGTGCGCCATCGACGGCCAGCACTACGCGATTCCCTACATGCGCTCCTCGGAGGCCTGCTACGTCAACAAGACCTACGTTGAAGCGCTGGGCTATACCCTGCCGGAGACGCTCACCTGGGACTTCGTCTGGGAAGTGGCCGAGGCCGCGACGGCGCAGGACGCGGACGGCAACTTCCTGGTCAACGGCCAGAAGGTCATGATCCCCTTCATCTACAAGTCCACGGACAACATGATGATTCAGATGCTCAGGCAGACCGGCGGCGCGTACTCCACCGCCGACGGCGATGTTCTGCTGTTTAACGACACCACGCGCGATCTGCTGTACACCATCGCCGGACACGCCGCGACCGGCGCGTTTTCCACCTTCAAAATTTCCAGCTATCCCGCCAACTTTCTCAACGCCGGACAGTGCATCTTCGCCGTGGATTCCACCGCCGGCTCGACCTGGATGGGCACGGACGCACCGCTCTCCGACATCAGCGAGGACAAGTTTGTGGAGTTCGAAACCGCGGTCATGTCCGTCCCCCAGTTTGATCCCGAGAACCCTCAGATGATCTCCCAGGGACCGTCCGTGTGCATCTTCAACAAGAGCGACCCGCAGGAGGTGCTCGCATCCTGGCTGTTCGCCCAGTATCTGCTGACCAACGACGTGCAGATCGCCTATGCGGGCACCGAGGGCTACGTGCCCGTGACCTCCAAGGCGCAGAATTCTGAGGAATATCAGGACTATCTCTCCCGCGGAGGCGAGGACAACACCACGCACTACGAGGTCAAGATCGAAGCCACCCGGCTGCTGCTGGACAACATCGGCAACACATTCGTCACCCCGGTGTTCAACGGCTCCGCCTCGCTGCGCGACGCCGCCGGGCAGATGATCGAGGAGGTTACAAAATCCGTCCGGCGCAAGAAGGTCGTCGATGATGCGTACATCGAAACGCTTTACAGCGACATGACCTCCCTCTACCGCCTGGATCAGACCGATGGCGGCGCGGAAACCTCCGGCAAGGTTGAACTGGGACCGCTGCCGCAGACATCCATCCTTCTCCTCTCCGCGCTGGCCGGCGCATGGGCGCTGATCCTGCTGTACGTGGCACTGAGTGCAATCAAAAAGAAAAAATTACCCCGCGAGCATTGATTTATCCGCTTTTTGTTGTATAATAAGGATGAACTCTGGAACACGAATTGGAGGAAATCAAAATGAAGAAGCTTCTCGCAATTTTGACGCTTGCAGCAATGCTGCTCTGCTGCGCCGCCGTTGGCGTGGCGGAAGAGGCCGACGTCAAGTCCGAAGGCGTGATGACCTACGAGGAATACGTCGTCGCGGATCTGGACACCGAAGTGGTCGTTGAGACCTATGTTCAGGCCAAGCAGTCCTGGTGGGAGGACAAGGCCACCGTTTACACCCAGGATCAGGACGGCGCCTACTTCCTGTACAACATGGCCTGCTCCGAAGAGGATTATGAAAAGCTGACCGTCGGCACCAAGATCCGCGTCACCGGCTACAAGGCCGAGTGGTCCGGCGAGATCGAGATCATCGACGCCACCTTCGAAATCCTCGAGGGCAACTATGTGGCCGAGCCCCTGGACGTGACCGACCTGCTCGGCACCGACGAGCTGATCAGCCACCAGAACGAGTTCGTGTCCTTCAAGGGCATGACCGTGGAATCCGTTGGCCAGGACACCGAAGGCAACGACGCCGCGTTCCTCTACAACTGGGATGGCTCCGGCGAAGACGGCAGCGACCTGTACTTCAATGTCTCCCTGAATGGCGAGACGTACACCTTCACCGTTGAGTCCTACCTCTGCGACAATACCACGGATGTGTACGCCGCAGTCAAGGAGCTGAAGGTCGGCGACAAGATCGATCTGGAAGGTTTCCTGTACTGGTACGAAGGCGTCAACCCCCACATCACCTCCGTGACCGCCGCTGAATAATCCAAACGAAAAGAAAGCGCCTTTCAGAAGGCGCTTTCTTTTTTGTCCGCATCCCGCATTTCTTCAAAACCTTGGTTTACAGATAAAACTGCCCGCAAAGCACCGGCGCCTTGCGGGCAGTTCTCATTTGTATTCTTTCATCAGATCGTACATCATGATGCCAGCGGCGATGGCTGCGTTCAGCGATTCCGCCCCGCCGCGCATGGGCAGCCGCACGCGCATATCGGCGCACGCCCGCACGGCATCGCTGATTCCCCGCGCCTCGTTGCCGATCAGCAAGACCAGCTTTCGCCCGGGATTCGGGCGCGAATAGAAATCGCAGCCCTTCAGATCCGACGCGATGATGCGATAGCCCCGCTCCGAAAGCATGCGCAGCGCCTGGGGCAGGTCGGGTGCGGTTGCAAAGGGAAGCCTGAACCCGGAACCCATGGCCGCGCGCAGCACCTTGGGCGACAGCGGATCCGCACTGCCCTCGCCCAGCAGCAGCGCCT
>JBJEUD010000062.1:0-18907 GCA_051883655.1 Candidatus Faecivicinus sp.
GGCAAGAAGCTGTGCCTGGATTGCTACAAGTCCTACGACCGCTTCAATGTCTGAACATGAAAAGAAACCGGGGCATTTTAAGGTGGGAATGTTCCGGTTCAAATTGGATATGTTTTGAAATGTATGAAGCGCTAGGCTTTGGGAGCCTTGACAATAAAAGTTGTGTATTCTGGAAGTAATGCCTTCATGCGCAAAACTGTTTTGTGTCCACATGAACACTGTTTGCCATTTTGTAGTACTTCTGAAAACCCGGGAAAACGGAGGCCCTTTACTTGACCTCCGTTTCTCTGACGTTCTTCAATGCCTGTATCATTGCTTCAACAACCTGCAAGTCCTTTTCGTCCAGCGAGTTCAACATGGCATCGATCCGCTTTCTGCAACTGCTGCTTGAATTCTGCGTAGGATAAAAGTATTGGTCGACGGTAATATCAAACATCGTGACCATCTGATAAAAAGTATTGAGGCTGGGGTGCTGACCGTCGTTTTCATTATACATGATCGTTCGTGGGGAACGGTCAACAATATAAGCCAGTTGTTCCTGCGTCATCCCGCTGGCCTCTCTCGACCGCTTGATTGCAAGTCCGATATCATGGAAATCAAATCGTCGTTCATCTCGTTCCATCTTCATAACATCACCTGATGTAATTCTACATTTCAGGTTATGTTATTTGAACGATTTGTATTTTCATAATACTGACTTTTTAGTTTCACAATCACATCATCGAGTGAAGAATCTGGGCCAATGCAGGTATACCGTTCACGGGGAGATGAACACCTGAAAGCATGCAGTTTCGGGGAACGGCTCGTTTCCCTGAAAACCTTTTGCATTGTTTCGACCTTGCGAATTGTGGCGCAAGAATAGTAAGCAGGTGCGCCACTTATGCGATAAAAGGGAAATGTATTAAAGTGTAACCAACCTGCCCAGCGGCAGAAAAGAAAAAAGCCGCTGACTGGCAGGAGCATTTCCATGCCATATTCACACTACCCAGGGCGGCTTTGATCTTTCAGAGCCGCCGTTTTTTCGTCTATCCCAAATTACGGCGGCATACAGGAGGTTGCTGCCGTGATGTTCTGTGCCCTCTTGCCGAGTACCCATGAACTTCACCTGCTAAAAAAAGCGTAGCTCCCCCTCCGGGACAGTCCGGCAACGCAGGTGAAATTTGGCAGCATAGAAACGAATATATAATTGCATGTACCCGAGAGGTTTCATACCCCTCGGGTACTTTTGTGTCTGTACAGGGCTTAGGCACGACCTGTTCCGAAGTCCGGCCCCGGTGTCGATCCCCGCCGCCCTCTCTTTCGGTCGCCCGTTATCACGCAATACCGAAACGGAGGGAAATGGTATGAAGTATGATGCTGTTGCGCTGGGACGCAGAATTGCAGCGTTGAGGAAGAAAATGAACTGCTCCCAACTGGAATTTTCTGAGATGCTTTTCATCAACCGTGGCTATTTGTCACAAATTGAGATAGGTCTTCGGAAGCCTTCGCTTGACCTGATTGTTGATATAGCCGACTTGACTGGTGCAGATATGAACGATCTTATTCTGGGAAGGAGACAACAAAATTCCATAAAAACTGAACTTAGGACGGTGATTGACATGCTGAATGCGATAGAAGAAAGGCTGTAGGAAATTGCTAGCAAACTGCTGGCTGAAATCGCTCTGTTTGTAAGCAACCAGCGAGTCGCCAAAAGGCTGCATATATAGTAAAATTCATTTGTCGCCGAGATACGGCGAGAACCTTTGAAGAACCTTGAAAACTACACATCTGGTTACGGGTACATATCCCTCGCAGGCGAGCGGGCGGCGGCGTCTGATCCGCCATGACTGCCGTGGCTGGCAGAACGCGACGACCCTGCGAGGGGCCAATGATACTTCTTCACGGCCTCCCACAGACTAGAGGGGGAGTTCCTGCGGTGTACGCCAGCTCGGGGAGCAGCGGCATCTGCGGGGCTATGGTGCGGCCTGGCCGGCTGCAGCCCGTAACCAGTTATTTTTGATGACTCGTCATGATTGGATAGATATTAGCCGTATCCTTGCCTCCCATCACCGGGAGGATTACAATATGGGTACGTGCTGGTCATTTTGTGGAAAGGAGAATGAAGATGGAAGCAATCAACTCTTGCAAAGAGACTGTCCAGCGTACCTACACCGCAGAACAGGTTTCAAAAATTCTGGGTGTAAGCCTTCGCAAAGCCTATGATCTCTGCGAAACGACGACGGAATTTAAGGTGCTTCGGCTCGGGAAACGTTGCGTCAGGATTCATAAAGAGTCCTTTGATCACTGGCTGAACGACCAGTTCAACGCTCTCTGATCCGCAGCCCATGAAAGGATGAGGATTATGGCTACCTATACGGTCAGAGGCAATTCCCACAATGTGGTTTACACCTACTTCGATGAACTTGGGCACAGGAAGCAGATCTGGGAGACCTATATGACGGAGGTTGAAGCGCTGAAGCGGAAGGCATACATTGATTCGCTTCAGAAAAACCAGCTCCGATCTGAGGTCACCAAGGAGGCGCTCGAATACAGGCGCCGCAGCATGATTGCAAAGGCGGTATCTGAACAGATGAAGCCTGAAAACCCTGTTCCGATGCCGCAGGGCGTTCGGAATGCGGACAATACCCAAAAGACCTACCGCGAATTTGCAGAGAAGTGGCTGCCCTTCCACGTTCGGAAGAAGCGGCTTTCGCCGAACACTTACGACAGCTATCGTCAGAATCTGGAGAATCACATTCTGCCGTACTTCGGCGATATGGTTATGAGCCGGATCACTTCGGAGGACGTGGATGATTTTCTGGATGCACTCAGCCGCAAGCCCTGCAAGGGGCCAAAGAGCTATGGCAAAGCTCCCGGCAGTGCGCCGACGCTTTCATCATCGTCCATCAAGAAGTGCTACGTCGTCCTGACGGCAGGCTTTCCAACGGCGCTGAAGTGGGGATACATCCAGAGGATTCCCGAAACGACGGCCCCGGTGGAGAAGACGCAGAAGCGCCGCGCATGGTCGCCGGAGCAGGTCTCGAAGATACTGGATTCCATCAAGGACGACAGGCTGATTCATCTGGCCATTCATCTCGGCTTCGTCTGCTCGCTGCGCGAAGGCGAGGTCGCGGGCATCGACGTGAAGACGATCAATCTGAAGGAGGGCAGCCTTTGGATTTCCCGTCAGGTTCAGCGCGTATCGGACGATTCGATTCGGGAGCTTCCAAAGGAAGAACTGATCGAGGTCTTTCCAAAGAAGGTCGCGGGCAGCAAAAGCTCACTGATCCTGAAGTCCCCAAAGACGGCGGGCAGCCACAGAAAGCAGTACCTGACGGTTCCGCTGATTCACGAGATCGCAGAGCGGCTTCAGGACATCCAGCGCTGCAAGGATTTTTTCCGCGAAGAGTATCACGATCACGGCCTGTTGATCTGCCAGCCGGACGGCACGCCGCTTGACCCCTGTTATCTGGTGCGCGGCTTCCGCAAATGCCAGCAGGAGATGGGCATCCCCGAATCGGAGCGAATTGACTTTCAGGGATTGCGGAAGTCGGGACAGATGCACAAGGTTCGGCTGACGCAGAACAACTACCAGCTCGTCGCCGACAATGCTGGCCAGTCCCCCGAGGTGCTCATGAGCAACTACAACGAGGTTCTGGATTCGGAAAAGCGGGCGCTGGCAAAAATGGTGGAGGCGAGCTTCTATCCGGGCCAGCAAAACGAGCGTTTCGCAGACGACGATCCGTCCATCGTCCTGCAAAAATTGCAGCAGAAGCCCGAATTGGTTCAGCAGCTGCTGCAGAGTCTGCTAAACGGCGCAGTCCATGCGCACGGAAGCGTCTGACATCAAAATTTCCAGCGTTTAGCTGGAAGTTTAGCAGACCGGACGCCGGGTTAGCAATGTATAGTATACATTTGCGCGGAGTAAGGGCATTTTTCGTACAGGAGCGCAAAAAAAGATCAACCATTTCTGGTTGTATCAACAAAAAAGAGACTTGCCTTCGCAAGTCTCTATGGAGCTGATGACCAGATTCGAACTGGTGACCTCATCCTTACCAAGGATGCGCTCTACCGACTGAGCTACATCAGCGCGTCTCGTTCAACGCGAGATTTATTATATATCATCGGGCATGGAATGTCAAGCGGTTTTTGAAAGTTTACAAAATTAACAGACGGAGCGCGGAAAGGCGCTCCGTCTGTCGAATGCAGACGGTTATTCGTATTTCATGACGACGGCGGCGGGAAGCCTGGTTTCGGGGGCAATCTCCAGTTCGCCGGGCATTTCGACCGCGCCGGTGAGGGCGATGAACTCGCTGGCGTCGGTGATGGGGAAGCCGCAGTAATCGTTCTTGAAGTGCATGGCGATGGCGGTGCGGGGCTTTGCCTGGGCGATGACCTCGACGGCCTGGGGCGTGGTGATGGTGAATGTGCCGCCGATGGGAATGAGCATCACGTCCACGCCGGAGATGGCCTTGAGCTGCTCCTCGTTGGGCATGTGGCCCAGGTCGCCCAGATGGGCGATGCACAGTCCGTCGGCCTCCACGACGAAGATCACGTTTTCGCCGCGCAGCTTGCCCTGCTCGGGATCATGGAAGGAATGGGTGCCGGTGATGCGCACGCCGTTGATCTCATGCGCGCCGGGGGTGTTGATCAGCTTCGGATTGCCGGAGACGGACTGGATGTGGTTGTGGTCGAAGTGGTCGTGGCTGGACAGCACCGCGTCCGCGCGGGCCGTGCAAAGGGGATAGCCCACGGTGTCGTCGAAGGGATCGGTGATCAGCGTCGTGCCATTTTCAAAGGTCATGCCGAAGCAGGAATGTCCGTACCATTTCAGTTTCATAACAGGTTCTCCTTTCAAGACAGGTTTTGGATGAGGAGCGCGCAGGCATATGCGCCGCCGAGGTCTTTCCGAAGGCAGACGGCGGCCAGGCTGCGGACGCGGCGGGCGTACTGCTCGCGCTCGCGGGCGTCGCCGGACTCCAGCAGCCGCACGCCGACGGCGAACAGCGCCAGCGATTCCTCGCAGGGAGGCCGGCCGCGAAAGCGCAGCAGCGATGCGCACAGAAAGTCCGGAGGTTCGGGGTGGTTCAGTTCAAGGCCGGTCAGAAATGCGGGCCCGGGGGAGAGCAGGAGACAGCCGCCCTGAAGAGTGCAGCGAAAGCCTGCGGCTTCAAACCGGGGGAGAAGCAGGCAGGAGGTGTGACGGGGGGCGTCGGTGATGAACGTCGCGTCGCCGCGGGCGCGGTGCAGAAACGCGCGCTCCGGCAGCAGCGGGCGCAGCAGCCTGCGCAGCTGCGCGGGCAGGGACGGGATGTCATCCGGATGCATCCGGCTGGAAGGGTCGGTCATCCCGGGAACACCTCCGGCAGAAACTCGAGGATGTCCTTCGAGTTCATTGCGCGGGAGCCGTACTTCCGCTGGGCGCGCTCCCCGGCCAGACCGTGGATCTCGCTGGCGCAGACGGCGCTCACTGCGGGCGTGCGCGAGGAGGTGTCAGCCAGCAGCGCGCCCAGGATGCCGGAGAGAATGTCGCCGCTGCCGCCGCGGGCCATGCCGCAGCAGCCGGACGCGCTGACAGCGGGCTCGCCGTCGCCGATGATCACCGAGGATGCGCCCTTGAGCAGCACCGTCGCGCCCAGCTCATTCAACCGGCGGGCGGCGGCGAGCGGATCGGAGACGTCCAGGCCTGGAATCAGCCGCGCCGCCTCGCCGGGATGGGGCGTCAGCACGTGATGCCGGCCGAGGCGCTTCATCATCCCGGTTTGATCGCTGAGCAGATTCAGCGCGTCCGCGTCGATCACTGCGGGCAGGCCGCTGTCGAGCACGGCCTCCAGTGCGCCGGGGTCGGCGCGCCGGGACAGTCCGCAGCCGATGACGACGGCATTCTTGCCCCGCAGCGCGCCCTCCAGCACGGGTCGGGCCTCGGGCGCAATCGCGCCGTCCCGCTCCTCCAGCGGGATGCACATGGCCTGGGGCACGAGGTTCTGCAGAATGGGCACGATGGAGCGCACGCAGGCGACGGTCACCAGCCCTGCGCCGGAGCGCAGCGCCGCCGATGCGCACAGCGCCGCCGCGCCCGCCATGCCGAAGGAGCCGGCAACGATCAGCAGATGTCCGCACAGTCCCTTGTGGATGTTGCGCCGGCGGGGCGGAATCCACGCCGGCAGGTCGGACGGCTCCCACAGCGTGCAGCCGGTGGGTTCGAAGGCGTTCGGGGGGAAGCCGATGTCCGCCGCGGCGATCTCGCCGCAGGCATCCAGCCCGTCGGCCAGCACCATGCCCGATTTGACGTATTGGAAGGTCACGGTTTTGTCCGCGCGGACGCAGGGGTCGCAGGCCTGGCCCGTCGCGCCGTTCAGGCCGGAGGGAATGTCGGCGGAGAACACCTTTGCGCCGTGGCCGCGGTCGGCGTTGATCCGGCGGATCAGCGCGGCCCAGGGCTCCCTCGGCGGGCGGGACAGCCCCGTGCCGAACAGCGCGTCCACCCAGGCGGCCGGCGCGGGCAGATTGGGCAGCTCCCGCATGGACAGCACGGGCACGCGCTCCAGGCGCGCGAGGTT
This sequence comes from Candidatus Faecivicinus sp., assembly GCA_051883655.1. Lineage (GTDB taxonomy): Bacteria > Bacillota > Clostridia > Christensenellales > Aristaeellaceae > Faecivicinus. The sequence continues at coordinate 6,540 of JBJEUD010000062.1, forward strand.
GGCGACGGCGTCCGGAGACCTCGGCGGTTCGGGCAGGAGGACTGTGCAGCGATAGCGTCCGCTGAGCAGCCGCGCACAGGCCAGACCGTCGCCGCCGTTGCCGCCGGTGCCGCAGGCCAGGTGGATGGCCGATCCTGCGGGCACAGCGGCAGAGACGGCGTCGGCCAGCGCGCGGGCGGCGCGCTCCATTGCGTCGATGGACTTCACCCCGCTGGTCTGAAAGTAGTTCCGCTCGCGCTCGAGCATTGCGGCGGGGGAGATGAGCGGTTTCAGAGCAACCACCTCCTGGGATTCGGATTGAAATGTGGCGCGGTTTTTAATATTATAGCACAATGATGTGCTTTTGGGAAAGTTGAACTTGTAATGTTGAAGTCGATTTTGTATACTAAAGCTGGGATTCTGGGCGCACTGTGCGCCGATGGAACCAAACCGGCAGAATCCAAGTCCAATATAAGTTGGAATTTCCGAGCGCTTTCAAAGGAGATAAAAATGATGCAGGTAACGCAACGCTTCGCACAGCTGCTGACGAAGAACGTAGGCAAGGTGATTGTGGGCAAGGACAAGGCGGTGGAGCTGATGATGATCGCCGTGCTTTGCCGCGGACATGTGCTGATTGAGGACGTGCCGGGCGTGGGCAAGACCACGCTGGCCAGCGCGCTGGCGAAGTCGCTGGATTGCTCGTTCAAGCGCATCCAGTTCACACCCGACATCACGCCCAGCGATATCACCGGCTTCTCCATCGCCAACTTCAAGACCGGAGAACTGGAATACCGGCCGGGCATGATCATGAGCCAGATCGTGCTGGCGGACGAGATCAACCGCACGTCCCCCAAGACGCAGTCGTCGCTGCTGGAGGTCATGGAGGAGGGCCAGGTGTCCGTGGACGGCACGACCTACGCCGTGCCCCAGCCGTTTATCGTGCTGGCGACCCAGAACCCGGTGGACTTCGTGGGCACCTATCCGCTGCCCGAGGCCCAGCTGGACCGCTTCTTCATGCGCATCTCCATTGGCTATCCCACTGCGGAGGAGGAGACCGACATCCTTGAGCGCTATACCACCGGCAAGCGCCCCATGGAGGAGCTGCGCCCCATCTGCACCAGCGGCGATATCGTGCTTCTGCAGCAGGAGGTGGAGAAGGTGTATTCCTCCAGGGAGGTGCGCGCCTACATCTCCGCCATCGCCGCCGCCTCCCGCGGGACCAACGCGCTGCAGCTGGGCGTGTCCACCCGCGCGGCGATTTCGCTGCTGCGCGCGGCGCAGGCCCATGCGCTGCTGGACGGCCGCGATTTCGTGTCGCCCGAGGATGTTCAGCAGATGGCTGAGCCGGTGCTGGCCCATCGACTGGTGCTCTCGCCCGAGGCGCGCATGCGCAACATGACCGCGGAGCGCATTCTGGCCAACGTGATGGGCGCCGTGCAGGTGCCGGTGAAGGTGAAATGAACGGACGTCTGATCGGCGCGCTGGCCGCGATGATCACCCTGCTGGCTGCGGGGCTGTCCACGGGCACGCGCGTGTACTATCTGCTGTTCGATCTGCTGCTGGTGATGCTCCTGCTGGGGCTGATCGCGGCGGTGTGGACGGTATTTACAGTCAAAATCGACATGAAGGGCGTGCGCAGCCGGGTGAATCGCGGCGATACGCTGATGACGGTGTTCACCGTGCGGCATACGTCGCTTCTGCCGGTGGCCTCCGTGCGCGTGCAGGTGAGGGTGCCCTCGTCCTATGCGCCCACGCAGGAGATCAGCGTGCACACGCCACCGTTTGCGGAGCGGTCGTTCCGGCACATGATCCAGTGCCCGCACCGCGGCGTGTATGATGCGGGCGTGGCGAGGATCTCCGCCCGCGACATGTTCGGCTTCTTCACCATTTCGCGCAACCCGGGCATGAAGCAGATCCACATGGAGGTGCTGCCCCGGGTGCCGAACGTGCCGGAGATGCCGCTGAAGAGCATCGACATGGGGCCGGAGTTCATGGCGCGCGCCTCGGAGGATGCGGCGTCGCCGTCGGACGTGCGCGCCTGGCAGGACGGCGACAGCCTGAAAAAGGTGCACTGGAAGCTGTCCATGCGCCGCCGGGAGGTCATGGTGCGCACCTATGAGGAGAGCGCCCGCCCGGACACGCTGATCATCCCCGACCTTTCGGAGATCACCGCGCTGAAGGATCAGCAGCTCAGCACCGAGGACTGCATCTGCGAAAGCTGTCTGGCGGTGGCGAAGGCGCAGCTGGAGGCGGGCTATCCCGTCCGGATGCCGCTGACCAGCGCCAGCCCGGCGGAGATCTCGGGGCGGTATGCGTCGGATCTGCCGGGCTTTGTGGACGCGATGCTGCGCGTGAAGTTCGACAGCCCCTACGCCTATGAGCAGGTGCTGATGCAGATGATGTCGCGCATGCAGCGCACCGGCGGCGCGGTGCTGTCCACGACGAAGCTGACGATGCGCACCGCTGATCTGGCCATGCGCATGCAGCGCAGCGGCGTTCAGGTGAAGCTGATCTGGGTCAGCGACGATCCCCGGGACGATGCCATGGAGCTGCTGGAGCGCCTGAAGATGGGAAACGTTCAGGTGGAGCGCATCGACCCGTGGAGAAGCGGGGAAAACCGGCGCGCGGACAATCCCGCCGACGAATGCGATTTTTAATGCGCTCTGAATGCGCGCGCGAACGCCGTGGGGAGCGACGCGCGCAGGCGATTCAATTCTGATCTGCAGCCAATCCCCGGTCCGGGAAAGGCTGCCGGTGCGGCGAAGGACTCCATCCGCGATGGGGCCGGTCGCATGCACGAGAGAGGAAGGCTATGAATAGAAACAACCGATTTTTGAGGATAGGCGTCGCCGTGGCGCTGGCCGCGTTGATGGCGGGCGCCTCTGTGCACGTCCTGCTGACGGCGATGGCAATCCCGTGCAGCGTGGCCGCGGCCTATCTGCCCGGACTGATCGCGGCCACGCTGCTGGGCCTGGGCGGATGCTCGGGCGCGATGGCGGCGGTATGCGCGATCGTGGGCGCAGCGCTGCTCACGGGCGCGGCCGTGCTCAATGTGGATGCCTTCGGCGCGGTGCAGATCTGGCTCGTCTCGCGGATCAACGCGGACGTGGCCGCCGACACGGCGACGCTGGCCCGGGCGGGCAGCGTGATTTCCGTGGCGCTCTCCGTGCTGCTGGGCCTGCTGCTGTATGCGCTGGTCTATCGCCCGAGCCTCACGCCGCTGGCGCTGATCCTCTATTTTGCCATCTTCATCGGCAGCTATGCGCTGTCGGAGAATATGTCCTTCGGCATGGCCGTCCCCGGGCTGATTGCCGCGCTGGCGGCATTTGCGCTCTCGGGCGAGGTGGCGCGGGATACGGGAGCGTGGCGCGCGCTGATCCCGGTGGGACTGGTCATCGCGCTGGCGCTGGTGCTCACGCCCGGCGGGCGGCTCACCTGGGCGCCGCTGGAGCAGGCCGCGTTGAGGGTCCGCGCCGTGTTCGAGGACTATTTCCGGTTTACGAAGGAGCGCATTCCCTTTACCATCAGCACCGAGGGCTACAACCATGCCGCCGAGATCGACGGCGAGGTCGTCGCCTGGCTGGGCGGTCCGGCAAACCCCAGCACCGATGCGGTGATGGAAGTGACGACGGATGCGGACGTGCTGCTGCGCGGCGCGATCCGCCGCACCTATATGGGCTATTCCTGGGTGGACCCCGATGCGAAGGCCCGGTATCTGTACTACGACTTTACCCGGCGCTACGTCCGGCAGAGCGTGTTCAGCATGCACGACAACGAAGCCTTTGCGCCGGTGAACGTCTCCGTGAAATTCCTCGACACGGGCACCAGCTCGCTGTTTGTGCCCGCGCGCCTGGAGGAATTTTCCATGGACATGAGCAACGCGCTCTACTACAACTCCATCGGAGAGATGTTCCTGTCGCGGCAGGTGGAGGCGGGGGACGCCTATGCGCTGACCGGCTGGCAGGTTGGCGATGAGGCGCTGGTGCGCGCAGCCGTGGTTGAGGCGCAGCAGCGCAAGGACGATGATTTCAGCGAAATCCTGCAGAGCTGCACCCAGCTGCCCGACACCATCGAGGAGGGCGTATACGCGCTGGCCATCCAGCTGACCCGCGACTGCGAAAACGCCTACGACAAGGCGGCAGCCATCCAGAGCTGGCTGCGCGGAAACTGCACCTATACGCTCACGCCGGACTATCCCGACTACGACCGCGATTTTGTCTCGCAGTTTGTGCTGGACAGCCGAACGGGCTATTGCAGCTATTTCGCCTCGGCGATGACCGTGATGTGCCGGATCGCCGGCCTGCCCGCGCGCTATGTAGAGGGCTATTCGGTTCATGCGACCGGCGGCGGGCCCGTGACCGTCACCGGCGAGGACGCCCACGCCTGGACGGAGGTCTACTTCAACGGCCTCGGCTGGGTGGCGTTTGATCCGGCCAATGGCTCCGGCGGCATGGAGGGCAATGGCCCGGACGAGAACGACACCGCCGACGACGAGGAGGTGTCGCCGCCCGCCGAGAGCACGCCCGAGCCCACGCCGACGCCCGAGCCCACGCCCACGCCGAACCCCGACGACGGCATGACTCCGCCGCCGCTGGATGGCGCGCAGAGCGATCCGACGCCCTCTCCCGAGCCGCAGAGCGGCGAGAGCACGCCCACGCCCGCGCCCATCGGCGAGCAGCCCGAGCAGAAGGACGAGCCCGACCGGAATTTCACCTGGCTGTGGATTCTGCTGGCCATTCTGCTGCTGTTGCTCCTGATCGCGCTGGCGGCGCTGTGGATCCGCGCGAAGCTGGCGGCCACCGATCCCATCCGGCTGAGCGCAAAGGCCAAAACTGCGCAGCAGGCCGCGATGATCCTGTATCGCTCGATTTTGACGCTGCTTGCCCAGACGGGACAATCGCCCATCAGCGGCGAAACCCCCGGCGCCTTTGCGCGGCGCGTGTGCGCGCAGACGAAGAATCCCGATTTCATCGCCTTTGCCGACGCGGTGGCCATGGGCGTCTATGCCCGCGCGGCGATCAACCGGCAGGCGGTGGACGCCGGACGGCGCGCCTATCTGACATTCGAGAAGTCCATGAAGCGGGGCGAGCGCCTGCGCTTTACCGCAACCCGGCTGTTCCACGGGCTGGGCGAGTTTGAATCGATCCCGTAAGGAGAAGACTATGATGCAGAAGATGAAATTGTTTCTGGGCCAGAAGCTGGATGCTCCCTTTTTCAACACGATTTCCGTTTTGCTGCTGCTTGCAGTGTTGCTGCTTGCCGGGTCGGGCCTCCTGTGGAGAAACGCCGGCGACACGCTGTTTCTCAGCCGCGAGAGCGCGCAGACCTGCGAGGTGACCGTGGCGGACTGCGTGGTCACGGGACAGGACAGCTATGTCCCGCGCATGGAGATCACGGCGGAGGACGGCGCGGTCTACACGCTGATGCGCAGCCAGGTGGGCAATGTGTTCGACGCGCTGAGCGCCGAAATCCAGCCCGGCGACGCGCTCACACTCCGTTTGAGCCGCCGCGGCCGCGTGCTGGAGGTGCAGAAGGGCGAAAGCGTTTTGCTGGCCTTCGGCGCGTCCGTGCGAAGCGCGGTGCTGGACGTGGTGATCAGCGCGGGCACGGCGGTGGTCTTCGACCTGCTGGCGGCGCTGCTGATCCTGCGCTGCGCCGTGCTTGGAATGGGGCGAAAGCAGCGGTTCCGCTTCGGGCCGGCAAAGTAGCGCGGCGGCGGGAACACGCGATATCCGGTTGTCAAATTCTTCCAACCGTGATATAATGCAAAATGAGTTGAACCAGCCCCGCGGCAGGGCCGCGAATTATATGGAGGAAATTAGATGTTCGATTTTTTGCGCAAGTTCCTCGGCCAGAGCAATGAGGCCGAGATCAAGAAGCTGCAGAAGACAGTTGCGAAGATCAACGCCCTCGAGGGCGATATGCAGAAGCTGACGGACGACGGCATTCGCGAAAAGCTGGCGTCGCTGCGCGCGCAGGCCCAGAGCGGTACCTCGCTGGACGACCTGTTGCCCGAAACCTACGCGCTGGTGCGCGAGGCGGCGGTGCGCGTGCTGGGCCAGCGCCCCTTCGACGTGCAGCTCATCGGCGGCATCGTGCTGCATCAGGGCCGCATCGCGGAGATGCGCACCGGTGAGGGCAAAACCCTGACCGCCACGCTGCCCGCCGTGCTGAACGCGCTGCCGGGCAAGGGCGTGCACATCGTCACCGTCAACGACTATCTGGCTAAGTTCCAGTCCGAGTGGATGGGCAAGCTGTACCGGTTCCTGGGCCTCACCGTCGGCCTGATCGTGCACGATCTGGATCCCGCCGAGCGCCAGGCCGCCTACAATGCCGACATCACCTACGGCACCAACAACGAGTTCGGCTTCGACTATCTGCGCGACAACATGGTCACCTACAAGGAGCGCATGGTACAGCGCGAGCTGAACTTCGCCATCGTCGACGAGGTGGACTCCATCCTGATCGACGAGGCCCGCACGCCGCTGATCATCTCCGGCCGCGGCGACAAGTCCACCAGCATGTATGAGCACGCCAACCAGTTTGTCGCCCGGGGCCTCACCGAGCAGATCGAGAACGAGGACGGCGAGGTGGAGACCGAGGGCGATTTCACCAAGGATGAGAAGGACAAGACCATCGCGCTGACCGAGCGCGGCGTGCGCAAGGCCGAGGCGTTCTTCAACGTGGAGAACCTCACCGATCCCGAAAACCAGGAGCTGTATCACCACATCCTGGGCGCGCTGCGCGCCCACAAGATGATGAAGCGCGACGTGGACTACATCGTCAAGGACGGCCAGGTGGTCATCGTCGACGAATTCACCGGCCGCCTGATGGTGGGCCGCCGCTATTCCGACGGCCTGCACCAGGCCATCGAGGCCAAGGAGGGCGTGAAGGTCGAGCGCGAGAGCAAGACGCTGGCCACCATCACCTTCCAGAACTACTTCCGCATGTACCACAAGCTCTCCGGCATGACCGGTACGGCCAAGACCGAGGAGGAGGAGTTCAACGGCATCTACAAGCTGGACGTCGTCACCATTCCCACCAACCGCCCGATGATCCGAAACGACATGAACGATGCCGTGTTCGTCACCCAGAAAGCCAAGTATCAGGCCGTGGTGGACGAAATCGAAAAACGCCACAAGACGGGCCAGCCCGTGCTGGTGGGCACCGTGTCGGTGGAGAAGAGCGAGTTCCTGGGCAAACTCCTGTCCATGCGCGGCATTCCCCACGTGGTGCTGAACGCCAAGTTCCACGAAAAGGAAGCGGAAATCGTCGCCCAGGCCGGCAAGGTGGGCGCGGTCACCATCGCCACCAACATGGCCGGCCGCGGTACCGACATCCTGCTGGGCGGCAACGCCGAATTCCTGGCCCGCAAGCAAATGCGCCAGGCCGGCTACGACGAGCTGGTGATCGAGGACGCCATCGGCTTCAACGAGCACGTCCCCGACGAGGTGCTGGAGGCCCGCAAGGTCTTCCGCGAACTGATGGAAAAGTATTCCATCGAGACGAAAAAGGGCCACGACGAGGTGGTCAAGCTCGGCGGCCTGCACATCATCGGCACCGAGCGCCACGAGTCCCGCCGCATCGACAACCAGCTGCGCGGCCGTGCGGGCCGCCAGGGCGACCCGGGCTCCAGCCAGTTCTTCATCTCCTTTGAGGACGACCTGATGCGCCTGTTCGGCTCCGACCGCTTCCGCCCCATGCTGGAGAAGCTCACCGCCGGCGGCGAGGAGGCCATTGAATTCAACATCGTCTCCAAGCAGATCGAAAACGCCCAGAAGCGCGTGGAAAGCAAGAACTACGACATCCGCCTGCACGTCCTCCAGTACGACGACGTGATGAACCAGCAGCGCGAGATCATCTACGGCCAGCGCCGCGAGGTGCTCGAGGGCGGCGACATGCGCGAAAAGATCTTCGAGATGCGCCACACGCTCATCGAGGAGGCCGTCAATCGCCATGTGGGCGACGAGGGCAATCTGGAATCCTGGGACCTCGCCGGCCTTGCCGAATACCTGGAAAAGCTCTGCATCGACAAGGGCGGCGTACAGAAGGCCTACGACGAGTGCCATGAGCACCTGAAGAAGGAGCTCATCGCCAAGCTGGAGGAGCGCGCCAACCGCATCTATGAGATGCGCGAAAAGATGTGGACCGACGCCAAGCTGGACATGCGCGAATTCGAGCGCGTCGCCCTGCTGGGCGCGGTGGACAACCGCTGGATGGACCACATCGACGCCATGACCGAGCTGCGCGACGGCATCGGCCTGCGCGCCTACGGCCAAAAGAATCCTGTCATCGAGTACAAGCGCGAAGGCTACGACATGTTCGAGGAAATGGTGCACCTGATCCAGGAGGACACGCTGCGCCGCCTGTACTTCACCGTGCTCGCGCGCCCCGTTGAGCGCAAGCAGGTCGCCCAGCCCGTTTCCGCCACCCACGGCGACACCGAAGCCCAGCCCAAGGCCCCCAAAAAGGCCGCCGCCAAGGTGGGACGCAACGATCCCTGCCCCTGCGGCTCCGGCAAAAAATACAAAAACTGCTGCGGCAGGGCTGAGCCCTGATGCAATTGCTGCCGCGTTTCTGCGGCGGATTCTGCGCGCCGGTGGTCGGCGCTTGAATCCTGAGCTGCGTTTCTGATGCTTCCCTCCTTCGAACCGACGTCATTTCCCGCCATAGATCCGAGCGGGAAATGACTGCGTTCGCGAAGCACATCCATCAACGAAGTCCACAGCACGAGTATAGAAAACACAGTACGAAACAAGCCGCCGCCCAAACGCGGCAGCAAGGCGGGATTCCAAAGGGATATATCCCTTTGGCGGGTCCAGGGCAGAGCCCTGGCGGGTTCAGGGCGGAGCCCTGGGGAAGGAGAGAACCTACCATGCTTGAAATGGATATTTTCAAACAGGATCTGGCCGAGGTGCGCCGGATGCTGGCGGAGGCGGGCGAATCGCTCCAGATTGACCATCTGCGCGAACAGATGGTGGAATATCAGGAGGACATGGGCTCGGCGGGCTTCTGGGATGACCCGGCCCGCGCGCAGAAGATCTCTGCAAAGGCGAGCAGCGTGGAGCGCCGCATTCAGCACTATGAGTCGCTGAACACCCGCGCGGACGACATCGAGGTCATGATGGAGTTGGCCGAGGAGGCCGACGACCAGGAGATGGCCGAGGAGATCAAGACGGAGTTCGCGTCGCTCAAGGAGGCGCTGGAGACGCTGCGGCTGGAAACGCTGCTGACCGGCGAATACGACGGCTGCAACTGCATCCTCTCGCTGCACGCGGGCGCGGGCGGCACCGAGGCCCAGGACTGGACGCAGATGCTCTATCGCATGTACACCCGCTTCTGCGAGCGCATGGGCTTCACCGTGAAGCTGATGGACATGCTCGACGGCGACGAGGCCGGCATCAAGTCGGTGACCTTCGAGGTCACGGGCGACTATGCCTATGGCTATCTGAAGTCCGAGCGCGGCGTGCACCGCCTGGTGCGCATTTCGCCCTTTGACGCCAATGCCCGCCGCCAGACGTCCTTCGCGTCGCTCGACGTCTCCCCGATCATCGAGGACGACGGCGAGATCGAGATCCGCCAGGAGGACCTGCGCATCGATACTTATCGCGCGTCCGGCGCGGGCGGTCAGCACGTCAACCGCACCGACTCCGCCGTGCGCATCACCCATCTGCCCACCGGCATCGTCGTTCAGTGCCAGAACGAGCGCTCCCAGGTGCAGAACAAGGAAATGTGCTTCATCTGGCTGCGCGCGCGCCTGGCCGAGCTCAAGGCCCAGCAGCGCCAGGAGCAGATGGGCGAAATCAAGGGCGAACTCAAGAAGATCGAGTGGGGCAGCCAGATCCGCTCCTACGTCTTCCAGCCCTATACCATGGTCAAGGACCACCGCACCGGCTACGAAATGGGCGACGTCAACGCCGTCATGGACGGCGAGCTTGAGGGCTTCGTGACGAGCTACCTGCAGAAGCTGTGATGGGAGATGCGGGGGAGGGCTTTTCTTTGGAAAAAGAAAAGCCCTCCCCCGCGCCCCCTCCCAAAGAAACCGCTTGGGGTTCGATATTGGGACCTGGAACTTTTGCACGGCTGCCGTGGTGGCAGCCGCACAAAGTGAGGCATAACGCGAAATGGGATGTTTGGGGAGAACGGCGGTTTGAAGCGGACGTTTTCCGGGAAGATTATGGGAAACGGCGTTGGGAGGTGGACGGAATGCGCAGGAGCTGGGGGTTTGCGCTGGCGCTGCTGGGCACGGTTTGCTGCATATTGGCGGGCGTGCTGGCGGCGGTCAACTGGATCGGCACGGATGATGCGCTGTATTACAGGCTTCAAATGAAGGAAAATGTGCTGGACAGAGCTGGAATTTCCGAGGAGGATCTGGCTGCTCTGGATGCAGCGCTCGCGGATTGTCTGAAAGGAAATCCGAATGCTTTTTCAGCTGGGACGGACGATGGCTCCGCGACAGGGCCGCTGAAAGTCGAAGTCTTCGGCCAGCTTCAGCCCGCGTTCAACGAGCGCGAGCTGACCCACATGGAGGACTGCCGGAACCTGTTTGTCCTGCTGCGGTGGGTCAGAGATGCGCTGCTGATCGCGGGACCGCTGATGCTGCTCCTGGGCGCGCTGCTGTGCTGGAACCGGAAGTGCGTGCGGCTGGCGGCGTGGATCGCGCCGCTGGTGCTGCTGATTCCGCTGGGAGCCTTTGCGGCCTGGGCGGCGATGGACTTCAATTCGGCGTTCAACTTCTTCCACAGACTGCTGTTTACCAATGATCTCTGGCTGCTGGATCCGCGCACGGATCTGCTGATCCGCATCTGTCCGGCAGGCATGTTCATGAACATGGGCGCTCAGATTGGCCTGCTGGGGCTGATCGCGGCGCTGTCGGTCCCGGCGGCGATCGGGATTCTGACTTCCAAAGAAGAGGAGAGAGAATGATGGGCTACGAGGCGCGGATGCGCGCAAAGGCGGACGCCCTGCGGGAAAAGGGCTCGGCGGTGATCCTGTCGGTGGAGAGCTCCTGCGACGAGACGGCCATTGCGGTGGTGGAGAACGGGCGCGTGGAGCGGGCCAACGCCATCGCGTCCCAGATCGACGTGCACGCGCTGTACGGCGGCGTGGTGCCGGAGATTGCGTCGCGAATGCACGTGGAGGCGATCGATCCGCTGCTGGACGAGGCGCTGAAGCAGGCTGGGCTGTCGCTTTCCGAAATCGACGCCGTGGCCGTGACCTACGGCCCCGGTCTGGTGGGTGCGCTGCTCACCGGCGTCAGCTGGGCGAAGGCGCTGGCCTATGCGGCGGACAAGCCGCTGATCCCGGTCAATCATATTGAGGGCCATGTCAGCGCAAACTATGTGGCCCATCCCGATCTGGAGCCGCCGTTCGTCTGCCTGGTGGCCTCCGGCGGGCACAGCCACATTGTGAATGTCACGCGCTACGGCTCCTACGAGCTGCTGGGCCGCACCACGGATGACGCGGCGGGCGAGGCCTTTGACAAGGTGGCCCGCGTGCTGAACATCCCGTATCCCGGCGGGCCGCTGCTGGACAAACTGGCCGATGAGGGTGATGACCATGCCTACAAATTTCCCCATCCGCACACGCCGGGGAAGTATGACTTCTCCTTCAGCGGCCTGAAGACCGCGGTCATCAATCAGGCCCACAATCTGCGCCAGCAGGGCAAGGAGATCGATGCGAAGGACTGGGCCGCGTCCTTCCGGCGCTGCGTGGTGGATCTGCTGGTGGACAAGACCCTTGCCGCCGCGCTGGATACCGGCGCGAAGCGGGTGGCCGTGGCCGGCGGCGTCGCCGCCAACTCCCTGCTGCGCAGCGAGCTGGAGCGCCGGGGAAAGCGGGCCGGCCTGGAGGTTTACATTCCGCCGAAGCGCCTGTGCACGGACAACGCCGTAATGATCGGCTCCGCCGCATTTTATCGGATGATGGCCGGAGAACTGGCGTCGCTGAGCCTGAATGCCCTTCCGGCGCTGAGCATGTTCGGCTGAAAACAGATTTTGGACGGAGGTCTGTAAAAACAGACCTCCGTCTTTTTTGTGTCGGCGCACAGAATCCGCGCATGCGCCGGAGGACGGGTGCATGGCCGTTTTCCTTCCCCAAAAATGATGCCGGCCAGCTGCGTGCAGCTGGCCGGCCGGTTCATTTTGCAGAACGCGGCAAAACGTTTCGGAGAAAGGTTCTGCCTTTGGGATATTACTTCGCGTAACGCTCCTCTGCGGAGACCTGCGCGTGGGGGCAATCGAGCTTGGGCATGCGGACGACGGGGTTGGCCCAGCGGACGGCGTTCTTGATGATCTGGCGGACCTCGGGAACGTAGTAGCTGCGCTGGGTTTCATGGCCGGGCTGGAAGTAGAAGATCTTGCCGTAGCCGCGGGTCCAGGTGCAGCCGG
>JBJEUD010000063.1:0-18906 GCA_051883655.1 Candidatus Faecivicinus sp.
CGCAGCACCTTGGGCGACAGCGGATCCGCACTGCCCTCGCCCAGCAGCAGCGCCTGAAATCCAGCTGCATCCGCCGTGCGCCAGATGGTGCCCACGTTGCCGGGATCCTGCACGCCGTCCAGCGCGACGACCACCTCGGGCAGCGCCTCCACCGGCAGCTCCACGGGCCGGGAAAAGCTGGCGCAGACGCCCTGCGGTGTGCGCGTTTCGCAGACCGTTTCCAATATGCTGCGCGGAACGATGAACGCGCGCGCTCCCTGCGCCGCCATTTCCTGCGCCAGCAGCTCGCAGCGCTCCTCCGCGAGCAGTTCGTAAATCCTCAGTCCGCAGCTCAGCGCTTCGCGAATCATCACCTCGCCTTCGACGAGGATTCGCCCGGTCTCCTGCCTTGTGCGCCGGTCCTTCAACTCGCGCATGGCGCGCACAGTTGCGTTTTTGACGCTGGTTATCCTTTCCATGTTTCCTCCCGTTTTGTCAAGCCTGCCAGCTCAGACGCCTTCCAGCCCCGCATCCGGCTTCTCAGTCGCCGCCCTTTGCGTAAGCGATCAAGCTGACGGACACTGCGCCGGCATCCCGCAGCGCCTTTGCGCACTGCCGTGCCGTCTCTCCGGTGGTATAGACGTCGTCCACGAGCAGCACCCGCCGCCCGGACACGGAGCGCTCCGCCCGAAAAGCATCTTTAAGGTTCTTTCTGCGCGCCTCGCCCTTCAATTTTGCCTGCTGCACCGTGTTGCGCGTGCGCACCAGTCCGTTTTCAAAGGGAAGGTTCAGGCCCTCTGCCAACGCCCGCGCCAGTACCTCCGACTGATTGAAGCCTCTGCGGCGCAGCCGCTTCGCATGCATCGGCACCGGAACGACGAGCTCTGCGCCGATGGGCTGAATCTGTTTGCAGGCACGGAGCATGTCCTTGACCATCGGCTCCGCCAGCTTCAGGATGCCGCGATACTTCAAATTGCGCACCACGCCGCCCGCGGGACCGCCGTAGTGATAGGCCGCTGCGGCGCCGTTCAGCTGCGCCTCGGGGAAAGCGCCGATCCACTGTCGCGCCAGCTTCTTGCGGCAATCCTCGCAGAGCCAGTCCCTTTCAAAGCCCGCCGCCGAGCCGCAGCCCATGCAGATCGCCCGCTTGGGAAAGATCAGCCCGAGCAGCCCTTCCCTGACCTTCTGCCGCCAACAAACGCTCCCGATCATGGCCGCTCTCCTTACGCCTCTCGCAGGCGCTGCGTCAATCCACTGTATCGCTTGAGAATGTGATTGTTGTCCACCATCGTGCGCACACAGCTCTCCCGGCCGACGATCACCACCAGCTTTCGCGCGCGCGTGACCGCTGTGTACAGCAGGTTGCGAGTCATCAGCATCGGCGGGCCGCTCATCAGCGGCAGCACCACCGCTTCAAACTCGCTGCCCTGGCTCTTGTGCACCGACATGCAATAGGCCAGCTCCAGTTCGTCGAGCATGTTGGAATCGTAGACCGCCCGGCGGCCGTCGTCGAACTCCACATTCATTGCCGACTCCCGGCGATTGATTGACGTGATATAGCCGATGTCGCCATTGAACACGCCGGATCCGCGCTTGTCGCCGCTGATCCATTCGATATCGTAATCGTTGCGGATCTGCATGACCTTGTCGCCCTCGCGGAACATGCAGTCGCCCCGAACAAGCTCCGCCCTGTCCCGCTGCGGCGGGTTGAGCGTCTCCTGAAGCGCCTTGTTCAGCGCGAACACACCCAGGTCGCCGCGCTTCATCGGGGCCATCACCTGGATGCCCCGAAGGCTGTCCACGCCCAGATACTTGGGCAAGCGGTTTTGAACCAGGCCGATCACCGTCTGCACGGCCTGCGGAATCGCGTCCTTTCGCTCGATAAAGAAATCCGTATCCCTGACCCGCAGCACGGGATACTCCCCGTGGTTGATCCGGTGGGCATTGACCACGATCATGCTCTGTTCCGCCTGACGGAAAATCTCGGTCAGCCGCACCGCCCGCACCACGTTCGCCGCGATCAGGTCGCGCAGCACATTGCCTGCTCCGACGGACGGCAGCTGATCGGCATCGCCCACCAGCACCAGCCGCGTTCCCGGACGCAGCGCCCGGAGGAGCGACCGCATCAGAAAGATGTCCACCATGGACATCTCATCCACGATGACCACATCGGCGTCCAGGGGATTGTCCTCGTCCCGGGAGAAGCCCTGGCCCTCGCCGCCGTACTCAAGCAGGCGGTGCAGTGTGCGGGCCTCGCAGCCCGTGGCTTCGCTCATGCGCTTGGCCGCCCGTCCGGTGGGCGCACACAGCTCCACGCGCCCCAGCTTGCGCATCAGCCGGATGATGCAGTTGATGGAGGTGGTCTTTCCCGTTCCCGGACCGCCGGTGACCACCGCCACGCCTTCCATGGCAGCCGCCAGCACAGCCTCGCGCTGCTCCCCGCACAGCGTGACGCCCTCTTCGCGCTCGTAGCTCCCGATCTGCTCGACGAGCTCCGCCTGGGTGTACCGCGGCGGAAGGATGGAATCCCGCTGCCGGATCAGCAGCCGCGCGGTATCGCGCTCGGCCTCGTAAACCCTGGGAAGATAGACGGCGCGCTCGCCATTGACCTCCTCGGCAATCAAGGCGCGGTCGATAATCAGTCCGCGCAGCACGTTGTCCACCGTCTCCGGCTCCGCCCCAAGCACCTTCTGCGCCTGTTCGCACAGCGATTGGGCCGGCAGATACATGTGCCCCATGCCGTTGACTGCCTCGGAGAGCACATACTGAATTCCGCTTCTCAGCCGGAACTCCGATTCCTTGGAGAAGCCCAGGGAGGCCGCGATGCTGTCCGCCGTCTTGAATCCGACGCCTTCGATTTCATCCACCAGGCGATAGGGATTGGCGCGCAGCACCCGCTCGGTCATGTCTCCGTAGGCGCGGTAGATCTTCATCGACAGCGACGGCGTCAGACCGTAATCCTGCAGAAACAGCAGCGTATTGCGCATCTCATTCTGCTCCGCAAAGGATTCCGCGATCATCGCGGCGCGCTTGCGGCCGATGCCCTCGACCTCTGTCAGCCGCTGCGGCTCGCTCTCCATGATGTCCAGCGCCCGCGCGCCAAACTGCTTTACGATCAGCTTTGCAGTCGCGGGGCCGACGCCCTTGATGAGCCCGGAGGCCAGATACTTCTCCACCGCGGACTTCGTCTCCGGCCGGGTGGTCTCATAGCTGCTGACGCGAATCTGTTCGCCGTAGTCCCGATGCTCCACCAGTTCGCCGTCGAAGATCGCGTGCTCTCCCGTTGAAAGGAACGGCATTACGCCCACGGCGCTGGTGCGCCCTGAGCCATCCAGCCGAACGGCAGCCACCGTCCAGCCATTCTGTTCATTTCTGAATACGATATCCTCTACCGTTCCCTCAAACTTAGACATTCTTCTTCCATTTCTGTTCCAGTTCCAGCAGCTGCCGCTTGACCTCCAGCCCGCCGCCATAGCCGGTGAGCTTGCCGTCGCTGCCGATCACGCGATGGCAGGGCACGATGATGGAAATCGGATTGCTGTGGTTGGCCATTCCCACGGCCCGAAAGGCCTTGGGGCGGCCGATGCGTCGCGCGATATCGCCATAGCTGACCGTCTCGCCATAGGGAATCTCCCGAAGTGCCTGCCAGTCCGCCAGCTGAAACGGCGTCCCTTTGGGCTGAAGCGGCAGGTCAAAGACCTGCCGCTCTCCCCGAAAGTATTCTGCCAGCTGCCGCTCGGCTTCGTCGAGCACCGCGTCGTTCACGCCGTCGCGTTGGACCGGAACCGCTTCGCCTCCAAATTTGAGCTCCGTAAGCCGCCCGTCCTCCGCCGCCAGGCGCAGTCTGCCCACCGGCGAATCAACGGTTCTGATTTGCATTCTTGGCATAGATCAAGCACAGTCCCTTCAGCGTCAAAAGTCCATCGATCACGTCGATGGCGTCGGACTCCTCGGCCACCAGCACGGACAGTCCGCCCGTGGCGATGACCTTCGCGTTCGGCGCGCCCAGCTCCCGCTTCATCCGTTCCACCAGATAGTTGACCTGGCCGATGTATCCGTAGATGATGCCCGCCTGCATATTGGTCACCGAGTTGCGGCCGATGACCGTCTCCGGCTTGTCCAGCTCAAACCTCGGCAGCTTGGCGGCATGCTCCGTCAGCGCCTCTGCCGCCAGCTTGAGTCCGGGGCAGATGGCGCCGCCGAGGAATTCGCCCCTTGCGGAGATCACGCCAAAGTTCGTCGCCGTGCCGAAGTCGATGGTGATGCAGGGTCCTCCATACAGCTCGTAGCCCGCCACCGCGTTGGCAATGCGGTCAGAACCCAGCTCGCGCGGGTTTTCATACTTGATGTTGATGCCCGTCCTGATGCCCGGCTCGATCTTCATGGGATCCATGCCGAAGTAATTCCGGCACATGTGCTCGACCGTGAAATTGATCTGCGGCACCACTGAGGACATCATGATGCCCTCAATGCAGCCGCGGTCGATGTGGTTGTAGTTTAACAGGTTCATCAGCAGGATGCCCAACTCATCCGACGAGCGATTGCGGTCCGTTGAAATGCGCCAGTACTGACGCATCTCCATGCC
This sequence comes from Candidatus Faecivicinus sp., assembly GCA_051883655.1. Classification (GTDB taxonomy): domain Bacteria; phylum Bacillota; class Clostridia; order Christensenellales; family Aristaeellaceae; genus Faecivicinus. The sequence continues at coordinate 4,565 of JBJEUD010000063.1, forward strand.
TTCAAACAGCGCAGTCTTGATGTTGGTATTGCCAATGTCCATTGTGAGAATCATGGAATCCCTCCGTATTTTACTTGCGATGCTGGAGCAGGCCGGCCTTGTCGAGCGCCGCTCCGATGGCGCCCGTCAGCAGCGTCGCGGAAACCATCTCCGCAACCGCGTTGATGCCGACAAATGCGCACACGAACACGATGATGTTTCTTCCCGCAATCAGGCCCTGCACGTACTCCGTATTGCCGAACAGCAGGACCAGCGCCGCCATAAACAGCAGCGTATTCAGAAATGCAGAGAGGAAACCCGTCGCTGCGCAGGCCACATAGGGCTTGGTCTTTTTCGACAGAAGGCGATAGATATAACCCAGCACAAATCCGTCCACGGCTCTGGGGACAAAGCGCTGTACGAACGCCAGGAAGGGGTTGATGCCGAACAGCACGACGCCCATGGCGCTGCTGCCGCCGATGCCGATGCACTGCAAAAAGCTGGTCAGGCCGAATACGCAGCCCGCGATCAGGCCGCCCACCGGGCCCAGCGCGATTGCGGCGATGGCCACCGGGATGATGTTGAAGGTGATGGCCAGCGGGCCGATGTTCAGATATCCGAGGGGCGTCATGCTCATCAGCAGCAAAATAGCCACCAGAAGAGCGAGGATGACGAAATCGCGAATGGACAGTTTCTTCATGTTCATTTCCTCCGTTCGAGTTCTTGTTGAGATACCCTACGAAATTGCTTGCAGATCCATGATTCCCGTGTTCAGCTCCGAAGATGCCGACGTCCCTATTATAGCACAAACGTCTCCGGCTGAAAACAGCATTGTGTTAAAAAGAAATTTACGCTTGTACATTCTTCCACTGCATGCTATAATATAATCATGCTGTGGGAATTATTTTCTCTATTTCCCTGCCAGCAAAACGGAATGGCTTCGATTGAGCAAATCCAAAGGAGGTTTCGTTATGATTACTCGCTCGAATGAACAAAAGAAAAGCATCCGCGAATACATGCGCGGCGGCAAAGAGTACGTTCAGCAGACCGCTCTTTCCAAAGAGCTTCCGGCAAATGCGCGCCTCTTTTCCACGCTGACGCTGATTCCCGGCGCGTCCATTGGCTATCATGTTCATGAAAATGAGACCGAGTTGTTCTATTTTATCGAAGGCTGCGGCCGCGTTCAGGATGACGACCAGTTCTTCGACGTCAACGCGGGCGACTCCATGGCAACCACCAGCGGCCATGGCCACTCCGTGGAAAACACCGGTGAGCACGATCTGGTAATCCTCGCCGTCATCATCAAAGACTGATTTTCCCTTTTCCATACAGACCGGACAGACGTGGATCTGTCCGGTTTTTTGCTGCGCAGAATTTCAGTCCGCGCCGGATATTTTTGTTTTGCTGGAATATATAATGATTGAACTGTCTTTGAGGAGGCATGCCCTGTTGAAGTCCATCGCCGCGCCGCGCCCGCCGGAGCGCGCCATCGCCCGAATCCCCATCGGAAGCATCAGCGCGAGTCCGTTTCAGCCCCGGCGCACGTTTTCGGAAATCTCGATCGCGGAGCTGGCAGAGTCCATCCGGCAGCACGGCCTGCTGACGCCGCTCCTCGTCCGGCGCATTGGCGCGGATCAATACGAGCTGATTGCCGGAGAACGCCGCCTCCGCGCGCTGACCCTTCTGGGGCGCACCCATGCGGAGGCCATCGTGCTCAGCGCCTACGATCGCGACTGTGCGCTGCTCGCCCTCGTGGAAAACCTGCAGCGGGAAAACCTGCACTATCTGGACGAGGCCGAGGCCTATCGAAGCATCCTCAACGAGCACGCCATCACGCAGGAACAGCTGGCCCAGACGCTCTCCCTGAGTCCATCGACGCTGGCCAACCGGCTGCGCCTGCTGAAGCTCGACGAGCCCGTGCGCGCGGCGCTTCGATCATCCGGCCTCAGCGAGCGCCACGCCCGCGCGCTTCTGCGCCTGAGCGACCCCTCCCAACAGCTCGCCCTCGTCCACGACTGCGCCGCACAGCACCTGAGCGTCAAGCAGCTGGAGTCCCGCATCGGTCGGCTGCTCCGCGCTGACTCCAACCGTCCCCACGTCAGCCGCGTCATTCGCGACAACCGCATCATCATCAACGCCGTTCTCGACACCGTCAGGGAGCTCAATCGCATTGGCGTGCGCGCAGAGAGCCGCGTGGAGGAGCACGCCGACAACCTCGAAGTCATCGTGCGCATTCCCATCCATCATGCTGAAAGCTGAGACAGGGCGCTTCGCATCACCAGCGAAGCGCCCTGCCGTTCTATGTATCTGTCAAACGCTGCCTTCGAGAACCTTTTTGATCCCCTCTGCGGCTTCAACCTCGTCCTCGCCCTCAGCGATGACGGTGACCTTTACGCCGCGGTAAAGGCCAAGTGCAAGAATGCAGATCAGTGAGTCCAGCCGAAGCCGCTTATCGCCGCATTCCAGCGATAAATCCGACTGAAATCGCGCGGTGTGATCCGCCAGCTTTGCGGCGAATTCCGGCGTCAGGCTATCCACTGCCGCGAATGTCGTTTCCAACTTGACCATGTTTGATCTCCTTTGACTATTTTAGTCCAGTGTCTTCTCCGGCGCGAAGTTTGCGCGCCAATTCAGAAATCTTGCGCAGCCGGCCGTTCACGCCCGACTTTCCAATCGGAGGATTCAGCAGCTCGCCCAGACCGCTCAATGACGTCTCAGGGTTATCGACGCGCACCTCTGCGATCTCGCGCAGCGACTTGGGCAGCTTGTCCAAGCCGACTTCCTCGGCCAGGAACTGAATGTCCTGAATCTGCGCCTCGGCGGCATTCATCGTTCGATTGATGTTGAAGGTGTCGCAATTCATCTGACGGTTGACCTGATTGCTGACATCCTTCTTGATTCGAACGTTCTCCAGCTGCAGCACGGAGGCGTTTGCTCCCAGCAGCGTGAGCATATCTGATATTTCCTCCGCACGCTTTAAGTATACCACATATTTCGCCTTTCTGCACGTCATTTTTGCAGGAATTTCGAAATAATTCATCATTTTTATAACGAATTGCGCGAATTCCTCTGTCGGCGCGGCGATTTCAATGTGATACTCCTTCTCCGGATTGCTCACAGCGCCGCACATCAGAAAAGCGCCCTTGACAAAGCTCTTCTTGCAGCAGGCGTAGTGCACCAGCTCCTCGCCGGGCATCTGTCGTACGCCGAACAGCGCGCTCTCATCCAGCAGGCAAAGATCCTCCAGCAATCTGAGGGATTCCTCCTCCGGAATGATCAGCTGATAGCGCGTCTGGCCGTTCAGCGATTCCGTGAACAGCGTCCGGATCTGGGCGGTGATCCCCCAGAACTGCTTGAGCAAACCGAAATACCGGCGCGCAACCGCGCCATCCGCCGCCGTCAGCGACAGCGCATAGCGCTTTATCCCGCGAAAGGAGATGCCGCCGGACGACAGCAGGGCGGCCGCCAGTTCGCTTCGCGCGCAGCAATCATGGGCGCAGAGATCGCGCGCAAGCTCTCCCCGCGCATCCGATGCAAAAGACATATCTCATTCTCCTGTGATTCGAACCTCAGTCTCCAGCCGAACGCCAAACCGGCGAAACACCTCATGCTGAACCTGGTCAATCAGTTCAAGGACGTCCGCCGCGGTCGCATTGCCGGTGTTCACGATGAAGCCTGCGTGCTTCGTGCTCACCTGCGCGCCGCCCACTGCTCTGCCCTTCAGCCCGCACTGTTCGATCAGGCTGCCGGCAAAATACCCCTCCGGGCGCTTGAATACGCTGCCTGCACTGGGGAAGTTCAGAGGTTGCTTCTCCCGCCTGCGCGCGTTCAGCGCCTTCATGCGCGAAAGGATCGCCTCCGCATCATCCCGGTGCAGCTGGAATTTCGCCGACAGCACGATGCCGCCCACTTTCAGCGGAAGCGTGGACCGGTATCCCATCTCCATCTCGTCGCGGGTCAGCGTGCGAATTTCCCCATCCAGATAGACGCGCGCCTCCGTCAGCACATCGGAAATCTGCCCGCCATATGCGCCGGCATTCATCGCGCATCCGCCGCCCAGCGAGCCCGGAATGCCCGATGCGAACTCCAGTCCCGCCAGCGAGGCCGTCTGTGCAGTCGCCGCAACCCGGGCCAGGGAAGCGCCCGCCTGTGCGGTCAGGCACTCTCCATCCACGTCGATCTGCGCAAACCGCTCGCCCAGAACGATCACCAGGCCGCGAATGCCGCCGTCCCGCACGATCATGTTCGAGCCGTTGCCCATCACCAGTGCCGGAATTCCATGCTCCTTCGCCGCCGAAATCGCTCTGCACAGCTGCGCCTCGCTCTCCGGAAAATACATCAGATCCGCAGGACCGCCCACGCGAAACGTGGTATGGCGGCTCATGGGCTCATTGCACAGCAGCTGCTCGGGCTTGGATTCGGTCAACAGAATATCATAAAGCGGCCTCATGGAAGTCCTCCTTGGATTGATCAGAAGTTGAAGTAAATGAACGGATTGTAATCCACCACCGTCACATAGCTCAGCGCCACGACCGTCAGCGCCGCGAGGCAGACCGCGCCCACAATGCGCAGCGCGCCGTCCGGAATGTGCACCTTGTCGCGCAGCCAGCCCGCCATTGGCAAACCGCAGATCACAGAGGCGATGAGGAACACGCCGTACTCGCGCAGATACATACCAGCCGTGCCATCCCAGAGCTTCGCGCCGTTCACCGCAAACATGGAACCGTAGAAGGTCCAGGCGACGCCCAGGTTGTCCGAGCGAATCATGACGGTCACAATCACCACGAAGAGCATTGCATAGATATTGCCCAAAATGGCGTGCTTCTCCATCCACTTGCCCAGTCCGGTCAGGCGCTCAACCGCCTGAATGACGAAGAAGCTCACGCCCCACAGCACGTAGGTCCAGGCCGCGCCGTGCCAGAATCCGGTGCAGAACCACAGCACGAACATGTTGAACAGCAATCTCCAGGTTGACTTCACGCGGCTGCCGCCCATCGGAAAGTACAGATAGTCGCGGAACCAGGTGCCCATCGAAATGTGCCAGCGGCGCCAGAACTCGGACACCGACTTCGAAATCCACGGGAAATTGAAGTTCTCCAGAAAGTGGAAGCCGAACATCCTGCCGAGTCCGATGGCCATGTCGGAATAGCCGGAGAAATCGTAGTACACCTGCATCAGATAGGCGCAGGCCGCAATCCACGCGCTGGCCACCGACAGCTCAGACGCCTGCAGCTTGAACGCGGCGTCCACCAGCAGGCCCAGCTGGTTGGCCAGGATCAGCTTCTTGCACAGGCCCACCATGAACCGCTGGCAGCCCAGTGTGAAATCCGGAAGAGTTTCCCGGCGTTCCGTGATCTCGCCGGCCACCGTCTGATAGCGCACGATGGGACCCGCAATCAGCTGCGGGAAAAAGGAGATGTACAGGCAGACGTTCACCAGACTCTTCTGGACGCGCCCGTCTCCGCGGTAAACGTCGATCACATAGCTCATCGCCTGGAACGTAAAGAAGGAAATACCGATCGGCAGCGCGATCTGCGGAATCGGGAAGCTCAAATTGAACCAGGACTTGACGCTGGACATCAGGAACGTCAAGTATTTGAACACGCCCAGCAGCGTCAGATTGAACACCACCGACAGCGCGACAACGCCCTTGGCATGCGCTTTGTTTTCGCGAACGCGGTCCACCCACAGGCCAAACACCCAGTTGGCCACGATGGAACCCATCATCACCAGCACAAACTTCGGTTCACCCCACGCGTAGAACAGCAGGCTCACCAGGGTCAGGAACAGATTGCTCAGCTTTCTGTTCTTCCGAACCAGGTAGTAGCCCAGCAATACTGCGGGCAAAAAGTAAAACAGGAATATCTTGCTGGAAAAAACCATTCGTATACTCTCCTCATGTATTCGTGCGCATACTTCAACTCTCCTATTATAGCGCATTCCGCCGGTTTTGTCCATATGCGGGCTGTGAAATTGGTTATCGGGTCGGGTTCATAAAAATGCATGGATCATCTTGATTTTTATGCGCCGTTTTCCTATAATAGAATCAACTTTAATTTTACATTCAGGAGGTACCCATGAAGATCATTCGCTCGCTTGCCCTCGCGCTTTCGCTGCTCCTGTTCGCTTCTTGTTCGATGGCGGAGGATGTGCTGACCGGCGCCCAGCCCAACTGGCTCATCGCCAACCTTGGCACCGCCGATGCGCCCGATTACTGCAAAATCGCTGAAATCCGGATGCCCGACGGATTCGTCCTCGCTGATGGCGTTACCGGGCTGAACCCGGAGCTGTATTACGCGCCCGAGGACGAAGAAAGCCCCGTGCGCTTCGTCTACTATACCACCGGAAACGGCGATTGCCTTGCGCTCGCCCATGCCGCTGCTGAGAACTACTCCGCGTTCTATGATGAATTCGAGCCGGGCGAAATCGAGGAGATCTCCCTTGGCGATCGATCCTGCGTGCGGTTTGCCTATACCTGCGCCTATCCCGGACCGGACGGAACGTCGATTGTCTACGAGCAGACCCTTCTTTGCTACTTTCCTCTGGAAGGCGACGCCTTTGTGGCCATGATCCTAAGCCAGGCCTTCGACGCCGCGGAGGAATACCTTTCCCGGGACGACCTTCTCGCGCAGTCGGAACTCTTCACGAGCGCTATCGTCTGGGAGCAGTGATCTGCGCCGGTTCTCTAAACGCCGAAGCGCGCTGTGCATGCACAGCGCGCTTTGTTATCCTCTCCTGTGACGTCTTCCCGAAAGGCCGGCGAAAAACGCGATTGCCAACAGCAGCACCGCCGTCCAGACTACAGCCCATGGCGTAGAACCTGTCGTCAGGCTGAATGGAATGCGCTCGCTCTTCCGCCAGACGGGCAAGGTACCCATTCTGGAAATGGCGAATATTGCGAAATTACTGGCCAGCAGATAGAACAGCGAGTTCATACCCATCGCATTCGCCGGCATCAGCAGCTTCTCCACCGTCTTGCAGCGGTCCGCCAGCCGGGACAGCGACTCCGCGCTCCAGTCCAGCAGCAAAATGGGCAGGCAGGGCAGCAGCAGCCACATCAGTGTTGGCGGAAACCGCCCCGGTTCTCCCCGAAGGAGCGTCCACGCAGCCGCTGCGCCGGTGAGCACTCCGGCCACGGCGATCCATATTCCTCTGTATTTCACGCCGTTTGCGCCCACCCATAGTCCCATCAGAAAGAAAGGCATGTACTGCAGGACGGGAAAGCAGCAAAAGCGCGTCGTGCCCACGATCAGCCCAAGCCGATTGTCCCTGACCGCATCATAGGGAATCAGCACGCCTGCCAGACAAACCGCGCACAAGGCCCCGAATGCCCACGGACAGCGCAGCAGCCGTTTCAGCAGCGGCAGCAGCAAAAGCGCCGTCAGCCCGAACGCCGCGAAGGCCGCCAGGAACTCCGACCATCCCGGCACCGCGTTGAAACTCAGCACACGCAGCACCAGTCGGCTGCTGAAGTCCTTCCCCTCACACAGTACAAGATAGGCGATGCCGGAGAGGCAGAATGCACCATAACTGCGCAGCGCCGATTTCAGCATGCGCGGCGCTGCGTCCCGATACGTTTTCGGCAAATATGCCACCGCGACGCTTCGTCCGTATGCGAATAAAAACGCCGGAAAGGCGAGCGCATTGACGACGAACATGATGATATCCTGTTCCGGATACTTTTCAGCATTGCCAAAGAACTGCAGCACATGGCAGAGCACCATGACGGTGACAAGAACGCCTTTTTCACAGTCTATGACCCGGCTTCTCTGCATATCGTTTCCTCCAAAAAAGGCCGTCCCGCCCGACGGCGCAGTCACACGCCGCAAACGAAACAGCCCGCAGATTTATCCCTTGATACCGGTCAGCGAAATGCCCTTCACAATCTGCTTTTCAAATATAACGAAGAAAATCAAAATCGGAAGCGACGCAATCATATTGACCGTCATGGGAATCGTCTTGTCTACGCTGAACTGGCTGACAAACGTCGGAATGCCGATGGGCAGCGTGAACATATCCTCGCTCATCGCACACAGATACGGCCACAGATAGCTGTTCCAGTTTCCGATAAACGTGAAAATGGAAACCGTGACGATGACCGTGCGCGAAAGCGGCAGAATGACTTCCTTGTAGGTTCTGAATTCGCCCGCGCCATCGATGCGCGCAGCCTCGATCAGATCGTTGGGAATGCCCTCCAGGAAGCTGGACATGATGATGATGTTCATCGAGCCCGCCAGCGCCGGCAGAATCAGTCCCCAATAGCTGTCGATCAGATGAAGCTTGTTCGCCCAGACGAACAGCGCGACGATCGTCGCCTCGCCGGGCACCATCAGACCCACCAGAAAATAGATATAAATGATATTGCGATAGCGGAACTTCAGCTTCGCAATCGCATAGGAGGCCATGGAGCAGAACAGCGTTGTGAACAGGGTGACGATGACCGCCACGCCAACACTGTTGAACAGCCAGCGAACCACCTTGGTTCCTCCGCTAAGAACATCGATATAGTTGTTCACTGTAAACGGCGGAATAAAATAGTGAAACGCCGAGGGAAGGCTGGCCTCATCCGTCTTGAGCGAGACGCAGGCCATCCAGAGGATCGGAATAAACGTGACGATCGCCAAGAACAGCGTAATGGCCGTCAATGCAATGCCGCCGGGCGTGGTCTTTTTCACCATGCCGGTGGAGCCCTTTATTTTATTGCTCATTCCTTCTCCCCCTTTCCCTGAATCTTGCGCTGAATCAGCGTCAGAACAATCAGAATAAAGAACAGTACAAAGGACATGGAGCAGGCATAGCCCAGCTTCTGCTTCTGGAAGCCCTGCTCATAGATGTACTGAATCAACGGGCGCGTCGCCCGGCCAGGGCCGCCCTTGGTGATCAGCCAGATCTGCTGGAACACCTTGAAGGAAGCGATGATCTGCAGCATCAGAATCAGCGCCGTCGTCTTGTTCAGCAGCGGCAGCGTGATCTTGAAAAGCTGCTGTGTCGATGTGGCGCCGTCAATCGCCGCGGCCTCATACAGATGATCCGGAATATCCTGAAGCGCAGAGATGTACAGCATCATATTATAGCCCTGCGTCCACCACATCGTGGCAACCACGACAGTGACCCATGCCAGATGGTTGTCGCTCAGCCAGAAGATTTCAAAATCCTGACTGATGCCCAGCGAATGCATGAGGTTGCTGAGAAAGCCCATGTCATACGGCTGGCACATGAAGATGAAGATGTACGAAATGACTGCAACCGAAAGCAGGTTGGGAATGAAGAAGATCGTCCGATAGACGCGCTTGAGTTTCGTGGGACGATTGCTCAGCAGCGCCAGCACCAGCGACGAGATCATGATCGTCGGCGTGGAGTAGATGACGAACTTTGTTGTGTTTCCGAGCGCCTGCCAGAAGAACTTGTCCTGAACCATTGTGATGTAGTTGTCCAGGCCCACAAAGCCCTGCTTGCCCATGAGATTCCATTTGAAGAAGCTCATGTACGCGCCCTGGAATACCGGATAGATGGTAAAAAGCGTATAGAGTATGGTGAAAGGTATGAGAAAACACGCGGCAACGAGGTCGCCGCGCCATACCTTTGCCTTATTGCTGCGTGGCGTCTGCATCCTGAGTCCTCCTCTGCATTACAGGGTCGGCCGGGTTTCACAACCCGGCCAACCCAAAGGTGAATCATGAATCTGCGATCAGCTGATGGTGTTCTCGATCTCCTCGACGATCATGTCGTAGGTAGTCTCCGCATCCTGTTCACCGGTCAGATAGGCGCCGATCTGAGCGATCAGAGCGTCGCGAATCGGGTAGGAATAGGGATTGGTCTCGAAGTATACAACGTAGTTGGCGGCATCCTTGTAGTCGGCGCGATAGGGCATCGCGGCGTACTCTTCGCTCTCAACGACATTGACATTCGCGACAACGTGGCCGGCAGTCGCCCAGTTGATGGAGTTCTTGGAGACATAGTCGAAGAACTTCATGCAGGCCTGCAGCTGCTCGTCGGTGTGGCTCGCCTTGACGGGCACGATCAGGGTGTGGGAGTCGCCCCAGATGGCATAGTCGCCCTCGCCGCCGAAGCACTGCGGGATCAGGGTGACGCCGAAGTTCAGGCCTTCCACATGCTCGACAGTGTAGGTGTTCCAGACGCCGCCGATGCACAGCGCGGTGTTGCCCGCAGTGAAGTACTGGATGTAATCCTGCAGATTCAGCGGGATGTAGCCGTTGTCATACCAGCTCTTGATGTAGTCCAGAACCTCGACGGTCTTGTCCTTCTCGATGGTGATGTCCAGATCGGAGGTGACCACGGGCGCGCCGCCATCCTGGAAGTAGAAGCCCCACCACAGACGGAAAACGTCATCGCCGGTGGTCGGGAAGGACAGCGCGTACTTGCCTTCCGGCAGGGACGCCTGAACGTCGGCCAGGAACTTGCTGACTTCTTCAGCACCGGTGGGCATGGTCAGGGTGCCGTCCTCATTCAGGAAGCCTTCCAGCAGATCCTTGTTGTAGTACAGCACGTTCGGATGGGTGTCCAGCGGCACGGCGTAGATGGAGCCGTCGATGGTGCAGGCAGCCAGGTTGTTCTGGTTGACCTGAGACCAATCGAATTCAACAGCCGCAGCAGCATCGTCCAGAGGCGTTACGACGCCCAGGTCATACAGCTCGGGCAGCTTGGCCAGATGGCTGATGCCGATGTCGGGGCCCTTGCCGACGGCAACGGCGGTGGTCAGCTTGGTGTAGTACTCGCCCCAGTCCAGCTGGACATTGCGGACGGTATAGTCGGGATTGGTCGCATTGTAGTTATTCACGATGTCAACCATCACGCCGCCTTCGCCGCCGGAGAACAGCGACCAGAACATCAGCTCATTCTCGCCGGCAACCAGCTCTTCAGGGTTGGAAACTGAGCCATTCTCATCGAGAACAGCTTCCGCAAGCGCACCGACGCAGCTAAGCGCCAGCAGCATCGCGACCAACAGGCTCAACAGTTTCTTCATTGGGATACTCTCCTTTCATCTTTCGGCTTGCGCCTTCAATATAAGCCCCTCTCTGGGGTTATATCCGTACAAATCTCCGCTCAGAGAGATGCGTTTGTATTGCTCTGCAATACAAACGGGGGATCCCCCGTGCAGGAACCGCGCTCAGGAATGGAGCGCCTCATCGCTCATGTTCTGTTCGGTAAACCGATCCAGCCTTCCCTCAGGGTTGACGGTCAGCGCCGCGAAGCGTTTCGGATTCACCTTGGGTCTGCGATCCGGAGTCAGCAGACCGTTGATCTCCTGCTGAACATCCGTCAGCTGGGTATAGCAGTAGCCCTGACAATAGGGAATCTTCAGCGCCGCCTCCTGCAGGGAGGAATAGCGCTTGAAGAAGGCCTCCTCGTCCTTGACCTTGCCGTGATATCCCCATGCACCTTCCTCACTCGCCTCGTCAAAGGCAATTCCGCCGTATTCCGTCAGCAGGAAAGCCTCCTTGCCGGTGGGCTCGATGCCTTCCGCATAGGACATGTGATGGTCGTTGGCGATTCTCTCGACGGTGTCGCGGCTCTCGAAGTGCTTCGCCAGATCGCTGCCGGTGGCCGCATAATCGTGCAGGCCAAAGATGTCGGTCTTGCAGACCTCCCAGCCGTCATTGTTGGAAACCAGCCGCGTGCCGTCCAGGGCCTTCGCCTCATAGTAGAGCATATTGGCGGCGCTCTGCATCCGCTTGTCGCGATAGATGCGATCCACGCCCCAGGATTCGTTCAGCGGCACCCACGCAATCAGCGAGGGATGGTTAAAATCGCGGTCAATAAAGCCCGCCAGCGTATCAGAGAGATTGCGCACCGATTCCTGCGTAAACTCATACGCGCTGGGCACCTCGCCCCAGATCAGCAGACCCATGCGGTCGGCCCAGTAATAGTAACGGGGATCCTCCAGCTTCTGATGCTTGCGCGCACCGTTATAGCCGAACCTGCGGGTCCATTCCAGATCGGCGCGAATGGCCTCGTCGCTGGGCGGCGTGATCAGGCTGTCCGGCCAATAGCCCTGGTCCAGAATCAGGCGCTGATAGATCGGGCGCTTGTTCAGCAGTACATAGCCGTCCTTGACCTCGATGCTGCGCATGCCAAAATAGGTCCGCACCTCATCGCCGCTGTCCAGTTTGATCTCCACATCATACAGCGCCGGATCTTCCTCGCACCATTTGCGGAAACCAGTAATCTCATCGCCGGAAACCATGTCGATCACGATGCGCTGGCTGCGTTCCGTCAGCAGCTGCGACTGTCCGCGGACAAACCGGCCTTCAATGCTCACATTTACCTCTGCGCGAACCGGCGTCTTCGGCGCTTCGTTGAGCACCAGCCGGAGCGTCGCCGTGCCGGCGTCGATATCCGGCGTGATATGGGCGCTCAGTATGTAGGGCGATCCGGCTGCCTCCAGATAGACCGTCTGCCAGATGCCGCTGGTCGGCGTGTACCAGCAGGCAAACCACTGGTCCTTCCAGTTCTGCTTGCCGCGGGGCTGCGTACAGTCGTAAGGGTCGGATACGCGAACACAGAGGTCGTTCTCTCCCTCCTGCAGCAAGTCGGTGATGTTCAGTGCAAAGGGCGTATAGCCTCCCCGATGCCCTCCGGCCTTCATGCCGTTGACAAACACATCGCATTCGAAGTCCACCGCTCCGAAGCGAAGCAGCACCTGTTGATCTCTCATGGACGCAGGCACCTCGAAGGAACGGCGATACCACATCATCTCATGCTTGTCCTGAACATCGACCCCGCTCAGCTTGCACTGATAGCAGAAAGGCACGACTATTTTACCTTGAAAGTGTTTTCCCGGCAGATGCCATCCTTCTGATATCCCGACGCATGCATCGTCAAATGCAAATTCCCATTCTCCATTCAGATTCAACCAGTCAGGCCGAACAAAATCCGGTCTGGGGTGCTCTGCTCTCGGAATATTCTGCATGGTCATTCTCCTCATATTATTCATATTTCTTCAACGATTGGCGCTTTTCGATTCAATTATGAATCTCAAAATTTTTATCCAATTATATAAATTCAATTTGCTTGGCGTTGTTCATATTATCATACTGCGTGAATATTGTCAATAGCTTTCGCTATATTACAGCAAACCCGTAGCAAACAAGAAATTCAATACAGAAATTATGCTTCGTTAAGCGCTTCTTTGCGCACATAATTTCTGTATTGAACCTGAACAGGAATAATTCAGTTGCCCATTTTCCCGATACAGCGCATTCGGATGCCCTGCGCATAGTCTCCGAACCGATCGCCAAAGAGATTCAACCCGCCCGCACATTCGCCGCTCTTCGCGACGCCAATGCGCAAAGTGGTATACCCGGTCTTATGCAGCCCAAGATCGTCGAGCGTAACCCTTGAAATCGGCTCGTTGTCCAGCATTGAACCGTAATTGCCGATGCGCCATGTCGTCAGCATGCCGTATTGGGTATTGGGCTCGGGCCACCATTCCGGGTTGAGACGGCCCCGATGTCCGCCGAAGTCGCCGGGGCATCGCCACACGCCGGCTTCCACACCATTGACTGAAACACTGATGTCGCTGGGCCAATCGTTGCGATAGCCGGGCGCCTCTGCGCATGCTTCAAAGGAAAATTCGAGAAACTCCACATTTTCCGGCTGCTCCACAGCTGGAAAATTGTATTCAACATATCCTTCGCGCATCCATAGTATATCCGCCTGAAAATGAACCGGATGAAAGAAAGCCGCCGGCGAATCGTCCATTGCGAAGTTGCGATCATAGGACGCAAACCCGCAGGTTGGCTGAATGCCGCCAGCACGGCTGTAACAGCCCACAGGCATGTCGTATTCCTGGCATGCAATCAGATGCCGTTCCTTTTTCCAAAGCTGAAAGCTGACGGAATCCAGGCGACGCGAACAAAGCTTCAGCGTCCCGCGTATGCCCGGCTGCTGCTCGCAGGTGATCAGCCCCGCACTCTCAAGCACCTGCACATTCAGCGCAACCGTTGACACGGGCACCTCCAGCGCATGGGCAATTTCATTGATGCTCATTCCATGGTTCACGATCAGGCACAGAATATTCAGGCGCAACTCCGTGGAGAGCGCATGGGCGATTGGCTGGATCTGGGCGCAGTTATCCAGACTCAATTCGACGCTCTTCCCTGTGAACGACATGTTATCCTTCATATCTATCACCTCTCTTCCCATATTCTACCACAAGCCGCCCTGATCGACAAATCCAATTTCCTTTCATATCCCCAAAGTCAGTCTCTCTTCGTTCAGGATCCCCGGAAGCAGTCACATAAACAAAAACCCTGCGCTGTCACAATGACAGTGCAGGGTTAACGGTCTTTATTAGCCCAGGATCTTGGTGACAACGCCGGAGCCAACGGTGCGGCCGCCTT
>JBJEUD010000064.1:0-3257 GCA_051883655.1 Candidatus Faecivicinus sp.
CCACCGAGACCCAGCTGATGCGCCTGATCGGCAACACGCCGCTGCAGGTGCAGGTGACGCTGCTGCGCACGGCCACCTACGAATCCCAGCACACCGCAGCCGAACACCTGGAAACCTTTTACCGCACCCTCGACGAGGTTCGCAGCGAGCGCTTCGACGGCCTGATCATCACCGGCGCGCCCGTGGAGCAGATGGACTTCCGCGACGTGCAGTACTGGCGCGAGCTGGAGCGGATCATGGCGTGGGCCAGGGAAAACGTGTTCTCCACGCTGTTCATCTGCTGGGCCGCGCAGGCCGGACTGTTCTATCATTACGGCATCGACAAGCGCCCGCTGTCCAAAAAGATGTTCGGCGTGTTCCCCCACCGCGTGCTGGATCGCAGCTGCCCGCTGGTGCGCGGATTCGACGACGAGTTCTTCATCCCCGTCAGCCGCCACACCGCCATCGACGAGGACGCCGTCCACGCGTGCGAACAGCTGCGCGTGATCGCCGCTTCGCCGGAATCCGGCGTGGGCCTGATCATCAGCCGCGACAACCGCTTCGTCTTCGCCACCGGCCACAGCGAATACGACGCCAACACGCTGGCCAATGAATACTTCCGCGACGTGAACAAGGGCCTTGACATCGATGTGCCCAAGCACTATTTCCCCAACGACGATCCCTCGCAGCCGCCGGTGGTGCGCTGGCGCAGCCACGCCAACCTGCTGTTCCAGAATTGGCTGAACTACTATGTCTATCAGGAGACGCCCTTCGATCTGAGCCAGATGAAGTGATCCTCCGCGTTGACAAACGCGGCGGCCGGCATTATAATGAATAGGAAATTCATCCATTGACATACATAAGGAGGAATTCAACATGCAGGTAATTTACGGACACCGCGGCGCGTCGGGCTACGCGCCGGAAAACACGCTTGAAGCCTTTGAACTGGCCGCGAAGATGGGGGCTGCCGGCGTCGAGCTGGACGTCCACCTCTCCAAGGACGGCGAGCTGATCGTCGCCCACGACGAGAGGATCGACCGCGTTGCGAACGGCTCCGGCCTAATCTGCGAGATGACCACCGCCGAGCTGAAGAAGTTCCGCTTCAACAAGACCCATCCCGAATACGAGAACGCCACCGTTCCCACGCTGCGCGAGGTCTACGAGCTGCTCAAGCCCTATGGTCTGCACGTCAATGTGGAGCTGAAGAACAGCCGCATCCACTACAAGGGCCTCGAGGAGAAGTGCATCGAGCTGGCCGCCGAGCTGGGCATGACCGACCGCGTGCTCTACTCCAGCTTCAACCACCACAGCCTGCTGCACGTCAAGGAGATCGACGCCTCCCTGCCCTGCGGCCTGCTGTACGACGCCACCCTCGTTCGCCCCTGGATCTACGCGAAGGATCTGGGCATGAACGCGCTGCATCCCCACTTCTCCGAGCTGCAGATCCCCGGCGAGTGCGAAGAAGCCCACGCCCTCGGCCTCGAGGTCAATCCCTGGACGGTCAACGAGGAGAAGGACCTCATCGCCACCATCAAGGCCGGCGCCGACCGCATCATCACCAACTACCCCGACCGCGCGCTGGCCCTTCTGAATTCCCTGAAGTAAGCCAACCGCTGTCCATCAGCAAAGCACGAGAACCTGTCGCCGCCCTTTGCGGCTTCAGGTTCTCGCCTTATTTTTTGCTGTTTCCATCGTCCGCATTCAGAAAAGCGCCGGATCCGTGCCTTCTTCGGATCCGGCGCAGGCCTGCTCCCGCAGGCAGGTGGCTGCTCTGAATTTGGAAGCATTTCATCAAGCATTGAGAGAGAGTCCGCATCTTTGAACATTTGGAGAGGAGATTTGCAGCCACGCAGAGGTTAGTCATTCCTAACACGTGCTTATATTAGCATATCCTAACTTGATTGTCAAGCCCTTTTTTCAAAAAATGCCAGTGCTCCAGCTGGTGAAGCACTGGCGCCGCGGTCCTTCAGCGGCTATTCGCGGCAGGGCTCGCTGTGGCAAATGGATTGCGCCTGCAGCATGGCCGTCCATATGCGGGCGTGGGCATACTCATCGCCCAGAATGGAGGTCAGCAGATAGCGGATTTTCAGCGTAGGCGCGCACATGGCCAGTTCTGCATAGCGGCGAATCGCGCCCAGTTCGCCCTGGATGGCCGTTTCCACGTCGGCACAGAAATTGCCAGTGGCGCCCGGGCAATCGGGCGGGCAGGCAGCGCGGGGCGGACAGATGCCCAGCAGCGAAGCCTGGATTCTGGCATGGCCGTACTCATCACCCACAATGCTGATGATCAGCTCCCGCAGCTCCTCCGTCGGCGCTTCGTTGGCAATCTGCGCATAAAAACCTGCGTCGCAGAGCTCATCCTGCAAGGAGTCCTCAAGCTGTTTGCGATAATCCACACAAAGATCCATGGGATCGTCTCCTCTTCATGAACTGCAAGCGGCACGAATTGCCGCTCCGTACATTCATATGCCTCGGGCAGGGCCTTGGTTCGCAGATATCGCAGCAGATCACCCTGCTCCGCGCACGATTTGAACAAAAAAGAACCCCCATCCATGCGGACGGGGATTCGATGAGCGCTTACACCTCCACCGACGGGAACAGTGCTGCGTCGGTGTGGGGCAGGAAGCAGGCGGCCACGAAGGAATCCATATAGCCGGGCTCGGTGGAGAGCTCCAGGTAGGTCATGCTGCGGGCCAGCTCGTCCACCTTTTCGCGGGACTGGCTGGAGGTGAGCATGGCATACGCGCCCGAGAGCGACGAGTTGCCGATGTAGCTGAACATCGAAAGCTCGATGTCCGGCAGCATGCCGATGGTCACGGCGTTTTTCATATTGATGCCGCTGCCGATGCCGCCCGCCACGTACACATGGCCCAGCACGCTGGGATCCATGCCCATGGAGTTGAGCATGGTCATGGTGGCGGAGAAGATCGCGCCCTTCGCGCGGATGAAGTTGTCGATGTCGACCTCGTTGATGGACACGTCGCGCACCGCGCCGGTATCCTCCTTGAAGGCGATCACATAGCTGCCCATGCCGTTTTCATCGTGGCGGATGCGCCGGCCCTCGCGGGAGAACTTGCCCTTGCCGTTGATGATGCCCGCGCGGAACAGCTCCGCGATGATGTCGATGATGCCCGAGCCGCAGATGCCCACGGGATGCTTCGTATCGCCGATGGTGGTGAACGACGGCTCCATGGTGTCCTTATCGATGGTGCAGGAGTCGATGGCGCCGTCCGTCGCGCGCATGCCGCAGGAGATGTCGCCGCCCTCGAACGCCGGGC
>JBJEUD010000065.1:0-18808 GCA_051883655.1 Candidatus Faecivicinus sp.
CCAGCGGGTCGAAGGCGCGGCTGTGGCGGTACTCCACGTCCTCGGCGATCTCCTTCAGGCCGATGCCGCCCACGCGGCTGATGGTGTTGGTGAAGTACTTGCTGATCACCGAATCGTTGATGCCGATGGCCTCGAAGATCTGGGCACTCTGATAGGACTGGATGGTGGAGATGCCCATCTTGGAGGCGATCTTCACGATGCCGTTGAGCACGGCCTTGTCATAGTCGGCCACGGCGGCGTGGTAGTCCTTGTCCACCAGCTTTTTGTCCACCAGCTCGCCGATGAGCTCGTGGGCCAGATAGGGGTTGACCGCCCGCGCGCCGAAGCCCAGCAGCGTGGCGAAGTGGTGTACGTCGCGGGGCTCGCCGCTCTCCAGAATCACGGAGACGGCGGTGCGCTTCTTGGTGCGCACCAGGTGCTGCTCCAGCGCGGAGACCGCCAGCAGCGAGGGAATGGCCACGTGGTTTTCATCCACGCCGCGGTCGGACAGGATCAGGATGTTCGCGCCGTTGCGGTAGGCCCGGTCGCAGCTGACGAACAGGCGATCCAGCGCGCGATCCAGCGGCGTGGCCTTGTAGTACAAAAGCGAGATGGTCTGCACGCGGAAGCCGGGGCGCTTCATGCTCTTGATCTTCAGCAGATCCGTGTCGCTGAGAATGGGGCTTTCCAGCTCCAGAACGGTGCAGTTTTCGGGCTTTTCCACCAGCAGGTTGCCGTCGGAGCCCACGTAGACGGTGGTGTCGGTGACGATCTTTTCGCGGATGGCGTCGATGGGCGGGTTGGTGACCTGGGCGAAGAGCTGCTTGAAGTAGTTGAACAGCGGCTGATGCTTTTCGGAGAGCACCGCCAGCGGAATGTCGATGCCCATGGCGGCGATCTGCTCGCTGGCGTTGAGCGCCATGGGGATCACGCCGGACTTCAGCTCCTCATAGGTATAGCCGAAGGCGCGGTAGAGCGCGTCGCGGAGCTTCTGGTCGTGGGTCTCAATGGACTGGTTGGGCAGCGGCAGGTCGGCCAGCTTCACCAGATGCTTGTCCAGCCACTCGCCGTAGGGCTGGCGGGAGGCGTAATCGCTCTTGAGTTCATTGTCGTCGATCACGCGGCCGGCCTTCGTGTCCACCAGCAGCATGCGGCCCGGGGTCAGGCGGGACTTGACGGTGATCTTCTCCGGCGGGATGTCCAGCACGCCCACCTCGGAGGAGAGAATGAGGTAGTCGTCGTCGGTGATGTAGTAGCGGGAGGGACGCAGGCCGTTGCGGTCCAGCGTCGCGCCCACCACGTCGCCGTCGGAGAACAGGATGGCGGCGGGGCCGTCCCAGGGCTCCATCATCGTGGCGTAATAGTGGTACAGGTCGCGCTTTTCCCGGGAGATGTCCCGCTCGTGCTGCCAGGGCTCGGGAATGGTGATCATCACGGCCTTGGGCAGATCCATGCCGTTCATCATCAGGAACTCCAGCGTGTTGTCCAGCATGGCGGAGTCGGAGCCGTTGGCGTTGATGGCGGGCAGGATCTTGTCGATCTCGTCGCGCAGCAGCTCGGAGGACATGCTCTCGTCGCGGCCGTACATGCGGTCCACGTTGCCGCGGATGGTGTTGATTTCGCCGTTGTGCAGGATCAGGCGGTTCGGATGGGCGCGCTCCCAGCTGGGGGTGGTGTTGGTGGAGAAGCGGGAGTGCACCATGGCGATGGCGGAGGCGTAGCGCTCATCCTGCAGGTCCAGGTAGAACTCGCGCAGCTGGTTGACCAGGAACATGCCCTTGTAGACGATGGTGCGGCTGGAGAAGGAGCAGACATAGGTGTTGTCGTTGCTCTGCTCGAACACGCGGCGGGCGACGTACAGCCGGCGGTCGAAATCGAGGCCGGGGGCGATGTCCTTCGGGCGCGCCACAAAGCCCTGGCAGATGCAGGGCATGCAGTCCCGGGCGCGCTGGCCGAGCACTTCCGGCGCGGTGGGCACATCGCGCCATCCGAGAAAGTGAAGTCCTTCCTTCTCGGCGATGATTTCCATCGTCTTTTTTGCGCGGCTCATCAGCAGCCTGTCCTGGGGAAAGAAGAACATGCCCACGCCGTAGTCCCGCGCGCCGAGCCCCTGAATGCAGGGGACAATCTGGCTGAACAGCTCGTGGGGGATCTGCGTGAGAATGCCGACGCCGTCGCCGGTATCGCCGGTGGCGTCCTTGCCGGCGCGGTGCGCCAGGCGCTCGACGATCTTCAGAGCATTGTCCACCGCCATGTGCGAGCGGATGCCCTTGATGCTTACGACGGTGCCGATGCCGCAGGCGTCGTGCTCAAATCGGGGATCGTACAGTCCCATCTGGTGTGCTTCCATGGATCGAACATCCTTTCCCGGGCGGCCTGATGGTTTTGCCGCCGCATGAAAATAAAAAAGAGCAAAGGTCTTCCATAAAAATAGAAGCGCCTTTGCTTGCAATGGATGTATTATATCGCGTCAACATGCGAAAGTCAATCGCCTGAAATGAAAAATCCATTAGAATTAACATGCAGAAAAACCGACACTGCCGCTAAAAAAGCGATGGTTTTGCAGGAAAACAGCTCCAATTCTGCAAGATGTGCGCAAAATCGGCATGAAAAGGCTTGACGCGGCGGACATTGACAGGTATAATAAATCTGGGGCGATTTATTGGATATGTTCGCGCGGAGCGGTTTTTCCCGAGCCGGAGGCGAGAAACCCCAGCCCGGCGGCGCGCCGGAGAACGGTCGCGGCGCTGTCGGAATACTGAAAGAAACGGGTGATGAAATGATTTTATTGTATGAAGGCTGCAAAAATGAAAATGTAATCGCGCTGAAGGCGCGTCTGAATGAGCTGGGCTACGACTGCGGAGAGGGAGACGTCTTCGACCGCAAAACGGCCTGGGCGGTGAGATGGTTCCGGAGGCAGAACGAGCTGGCCCAGAACAGCGACACCATCGACGATTGCCTCTGGGCGCGCATCCATTCGGAAAAGGCCGCGCCGGGCGTCACAACGCCGTTCCAATATTATTCCATGAAGGATCCGCTGTGGGCGGATTATCCCTATGACGCGGCAAATACGCCAGAGATCGAGCTGATGAGCAATTCGGCCTGCGGCCCCACCAGCATGGCGATGGCCGTGAGCACGGCGCTCCGCCGCGCGGTGCTGCCGCCGGTGCTGGCGGATTGGTCGAATGCCCATGGCTTCCGCGATCCCGACGGCATCAACGGCACGGACGACTCCTTCTTTCCCGCATGTGCGGAGCTGTACGGCCTGTCCGCGCGGCTGATGGACGTCGTTGACGAGCGTTCATTCGCCCGCATCGCAGAGGAGCGCGCCGCGGGAAATGCGGTGATCAGCAACGTGGTGCCGGGCTCGCCCTTCACCAAGTGCGGCCATTACAACCTGATCAGCCGCATTGAAGACGGCCGCGTGCACATCTGCGACGCTGTTCCGAAGAACATGGAGCTTCCCGACTACACCGTTTCCGAATGGCTGGACGGCCAGTGGGCGCGGCGCTGCATCATCGTGGGGAAAAAGGTATAACTGACTGCTGATGTGAAAAACCAAATCCGGAGGCCCACATTTCATGACGGAATGTGGGCCTTGCTGTACGAAATGGGGATCGATAGACTTCACATAGGGAAGAATTTGCGATATAATGAATGCTGGATAAGGCCCGCAGCCGGGCATTTTTGGGAATGAAAGGGGAAACAGCATGAGAAAGAATTTTGGTCCAAAGACCTGGATGTATCCGATGCCGGTGCTGATCATCGCGACCTACGATGCAGAGGGAAATCCAGATGCCATGAACGCGGCCTGGGGCGGCATTTGCGAATACAATCAGGTGATGCTCAGCCTGAGCGAGGAGCACAGGACGACGAAGAACATCCGCGAGAAGGGCGCGTTCACCGTCAGCTTTGCGGATGCAGCGCACGTGACGCAGGCGGATTATGTGGGACTCGTTTCCGCCAACAGGGTGCCCGACAAGCTGGCGCGCGCAGGACTGCACACCACCCGCAGCGCTTTTGTGGATGCGCCGCTGATCGACGAATTTCCGATGGCGCTGGAGTGCAGGCTTCTGAAGTTCAACGAGGACGGACTCGTCATCGGCGAGATCGTCAACGTCAGCGTGGATGAGCGGGTGATGGACGAGAGCGGCAAAGTGGATCCCGAGAAGCTGCAGCCCGTCACCTTTGATCCGGTGCATAATGCATACCGGGTTCTGGGCGGAAAAATCGGCAATGCTTTTAAGGATGGCGCGATCATTGGGAAATAAGAGACATGTTCTGCTCAAACTGTTTCTGAGCACGCTGTACATCAGCGCGTTCACCTTTGGCGGCGGCTTCGTGATCGTCACGTTCATGAAGCGCAAATTTGTGGATGACCTTCACTGGATCGATGAACAGGAGATGCTGGACCTGGTGGCGCTGGCGCAGTCCTCGCCGGGCGCGATTGCAGTCAACGCCGCCATCCTGGTGGGCTGGCGCGTCGGCGGCTTTCCGGGCATGCTGACGGCGGTGCTGGGCACCGTCCTGCCGCCGATGGCGATTTTGCTTGGAATCTCCTTTTTCTATGCGGAGTTCGCCGCCAATCCATGGGTTGCGCTTGCGCTGAAGGGAATGCAGGCAGGCGTGGCGGCGGTGATTCTGGACGTGGTCTGCGGTCTGGGCGGCAAGGTGATCGGCACGCGCTCGCGGCTGCACATCCTGATCATGGCGGCGGCATTTGCGGCCGTCGCCATCTGGGAGGTCAATGTGATTCACATCATTCTGGCGGCGGCGCTGGTGGGCGTGCTTTCAGCGCTGTGGAACCGCAGAAGGGGAGAGAAGACATGATCTATCTGCAGCTGTTTCTCAGCTTTCTGCAGGTGGGACTGTTCTCCATCGGCGGGGGTTACGCGGCCATGCCGCTGATTCAAAGCCAGGTGGTGAGCGCACACGGCTGGCTGACCATGAACGAGTTCACCGATCTGATCACCATCGCGGAGATGACGCCGGGGCCCATTGCCGTCAATGCGGCCACCTTCGTCGGCGTGCGCATCGCCGGCCCCGGCGGCGCGGTGGTGGCCACGCTGGCGTGCATCCTGCCGTCGTGCTTCATCGTGTCGCTGCTGGCGTTCATCTATTTCCGCTATAAGCGGCTGTCGGCGCTGCAGAGCGTGCTGGCCAGCCTGCGGCCCGCAGTGGTCGCGCTGATTGCCGCAGCCGGCCTGTCGATTCTGCGGCTGGTTGTGTTTGGAGACCGTGGCGCATCGCTGCAGAGCGTCGATTGGATCGGCATTGCGATCTTCGCAGCGGCGTTTGTGCTGCTGCGCAAAATGAAGTGGAATCCAATTTGGGTGATGGCGCTCTGCGGCTGCGCCAGATTGGGGCTGGGATGGGCTGCAGGCATCTGAATGAAAAATGGACAATGCGGAACCGCGCAGGAGGTTCCGCATTGTTTTGTGCATTGAAAGGGTTATTCTTCCTCAATCGCGGCCTTCTGACGGTTGACCGCGGCGAAGATCTCCGGCGGGAACTTCGGCTTGCGATCGTAGGTATAAAGGCCGTTCTGTTCCTGTTCCACGTCGGTCAGCTGCGTGTAGCAGAAGCCCATGTGCTCGGGATTCTTCATCAGCGCGGTGGTCAGCCGTGTGTAGCGCTCGATGAACTCCTCCTTCGTGGCGGGCGCGTTTCCGTAGCTCCAGCCGGTGTTCGCCACGGACCAGCCGATGCCGCCGTATTCGCTGACGAACATGGGCTTCTTTCCATCGTACTTCTGGCGGCGGGCGAACTGATCGTAGAGCGGCTCGCCGGGCTTGTAGCGCGCCTCATAGATCTCGGGATTCTGCTCATAGTCGTGGGTGTCGTAGATGTCGGTTTCGGTGTGCAGTCCGCCGCTGGCGTCGATCACCGGGCGGGTGGGGTCCGCAGCCTTGGTGGCGCGGTAGGTCATCTTCAGCGTCAGCTCGCGCAGACCGTCGTTGGATTCGCCCCAGACCTCGTTGTAGGGGCACCAGCCCACGATGCAGGGCGCGTTGAAATCGCGCTCAACCACCTCCAGCCACTCGCGCAGGAAGATCCCCATGGTGTGGGGGCGGGCGGGATCGATGTCCCAGCTGGCCATCTCGCCCCAGCAGAGGTAGCCGAGACGGTCGGCCCAGTAGAGGTAGCGCTGCTCGAACACCTTCTGGTGCAGCCGCGCGCCGTTGAAGCCCATGGCCAGGGAGAGCTCGATGTCGCCCCGGAGCGCCTCGTCGGAGGGCGCGGTGTAGATGCCGTCGGGATAGAAGCCCTGGTCGAGCACCAGGCGCTGGAAGACGGGCTTGCCGTTGATCAGGCACTTCTTGCCGTCGAAGGAGATGGTGCGCAGCGCGAAGTAGCTGTCCACCGTGTCGACGGCCGCGCCGTCCCGCTTCAGCGTCAGCCGGAGATCGTAGAGGCTGCCATGGCCGACCGTCCACAGGTGGCGGTCGCGGACGCTCAGCGTCAGCCGCGCATGATGGCCGTCTGCAGCGCACGCTGCGCTGCCCTGCGGCTGCCCGTCGAAGGCTGCGTCGGCGCAAAGGGTCATGCCGTCGGCAGGCCCGTCCAGTGCCGCGTCGATGTGCACGCTGCCGTTGGCGGCGTCGGGAATCATGCGGATGGAAGAGATGTAGGTCGCCGGCACCCACTCCAGCCAGACTGTTTGCCAGATGCCGGTGGTGCGGGTATAGCTGCAGGCATAGGAGGCATAGCGGCTGCTCTGCTTGCCGAAGGGCTGGCGGCCGCCGCGCAGATTGTCGTCAGCGCAGACCACCAGCGTGTTTTCGCCGGCCTTGATCTGGCCGGTGATTTCGAAGGTGAAGGACGCATAGCCGCCCTCATGCACGCCGACGGACTGGCCGTTTACCCAGGCCTCGCAGCGATAATCCACGGCGCCGAAGTGCAGCAGCACGCGCCCGCCGATCGCCTCCTCCGGCAGGGTGAAGCTGCGGCGATACCACACGGCCGCCATGAAATCCTTGTGGTTGACGCCGGAGAGCGCGCTTTCCGGGCAGAAGGGCACGAGGATGGAGGATTCAAGGGGATCCTTTTCCACCAGACCACGGGCGCGGCCGGAGGCGCCCGCATCGATTTCAAACTGCCATGTGCCATTCAGGTTGAGCCAGGAGGGACGAACAAATTGGGGGCGGGGGTATTCGGGACGGGGGATGGATTGCATTGAAATCACTCCTTTGATTGGTTTTGTTCTTGGTGTCATTGTACACGACCGGGAGATGATTTACAAGTGGAAATCGCGCCGGTGCGCCGTTGAAAAAGTGCCGAAAACCGGACGAGTTCCTTCGAAAATGTTGACTGGATTATCGGCGCATGATAAAATAGATCCGAACAATTTCGAGGCGGTGCGGTTTCTGCATCGCCTGACAGGAAACAGGCCATTGGCGGTTTTGGATGGAATCGGCCAAGGGCGTTCGGAACAACAGGGGGAACGGAGGGAACGATCATGAAACTGTCATTGGAAGGCCTGAAGGATCGGGAGGGTTGGAGCAAAGCGGGAATTGCGCTTCCATCCTATGACGTTGCCCAAGTGGCGCAGGAGACCCGAAAGGCCCCGGTATGGGTGCATATGGGCATCGGCAATATTTTCCGCATCTTTATCGGCGGAATCGCGGACCGACTGCTGCGGGAGGGCCTGATGGACAGGGGCATTACCTGCGTCGAGACCTTCGATTATGATGTGGTGGACAAGATTTACGCGCCGTTTGACAACCTCGCGCTCAGCGTGACGCTGCACGGCGACGGAACCACGGACAGCCGCGTGCTGGGTTCGCTGACGGAGGCCGTCAAGGCACAGTCCGCAGTTCCCGCTTCGTGGAACCGCCTGAAGGAGATCTTCCGCGCGCCGGGCCTGCAGCTGGTGTCCTTCACGATTACCGAGAAGGGCTATGTGCTGAAAAATGCGGACGGCGTGTACTTCGGATTTGTTCAGGCGGATATCGAAAACGGCCCGGAGAAGGCCACGAGCGCCATGGCGGTCGTCACGGCAATGCTGCTGGAGCGCTACAACCACGGCAAAACTCCGCTGGCGCTGGTTTCGATGGACAACTGCTCCCAGAACGGCTCGCTGCTGCGCCGGTCCGTGCTGACCATGGCCGAGGCGTGGAGGGAGCGCGGCTTCGTGGATCAGGGTTTTATCGACTATATCAGCGATGAAAAGCAGGTGTCCTTCCCCTGGACCATGATCGACAAGATCACCCCGCGCCCCAGCGAGCGGGTGGCGGATATGCTGGAGGCCGCCGGCGTGGAGAACATGCAGCCGGTGATCACCTCGAAGAAAACCTATATCGCGCCGTTCATCAATGCGGAGGGCCCGCAGTATCTGGTGGTGGAGGACAGCTTCCCCAACGGGCGTCCGCCGCTGGAGAGGACCGGCGTGTTCATGACGGACCGGGACACGGTCAACAAGTCCGAGCGGATGAAGGTGACCGCGTGCCTGAACCCCATTCACACCGCTCTGGGCCCCTATGGCTGCGTGCTGGGCTATGAGCTGTTCTCCGACGAGATGAAGGATCCTCAGATGCTGGAACTGGCGCGCCGGGTCGGCTATGTCGAGGGCATGGAAGTGGTGCCGGATCCGGGCATTCTGTCGCCGAAAGCCTTCCTGGACGAGGTCATTCTGGAGCGCTTCCCGAATCCCTATCTCGGAGACACGACGCAGAGACTCTCTGTGGACGTCTCTCAGGGCGTGGGCGTCCGCTTCGGCGAGACCGTGAAGGCGTATGTCGCCAGGTACGGGGATGCGAAGCGGCTTCAAGCGATTCCCATCGCCATTGCCGGCTGGCTGCGCTATCTGTTGGCGGTGGACGACAAGGGCGAGCCCTTCGAGCTGGCGCCCGATCCGATGCTCCCGGAGCTGACTGCGCAGCTGGCGACCGTCAAGGTGGGCGATCCCTCCAGCCTGAAGGATCAGGTGCGGGGCATTCTTTCGAACGTGAACGTCTTCGGCGTCGACCTGTATCAGGCGGGCATCGGCGAGCGGATTGAGGAGATCCTCCGCGAGGAGATCGCGGGCCCCGGCGCTGTCAGAGCGACGCTGAAGAAGTATCTGGGCTGATCGCGCCGTTCGGTCATTGCATAGAACAAAGCCGTTCTTTCCATTGCGGAGAGAACGGCTTTCCTTGAATGAAGATGGTCCGGAATCTCACGAAAAGATTTCCATGGCCAGCCTGGCCGCGCCCTGCGATGCGCTGCCGCGGGGAGAGCGGACGGTCAGCTCGGGAAAGGCCGACTGGCAAAGCCGAGCGACGCGCTCGCGAATCAGCGGACAGCGCTGCAGGATGCTGCCCATCAGCGCCAGCTCGCCGCCGCACATGCCGGTCTTGCGCCAGGCCGTGAGCACCAGCTCGGTCAGATCATCGGCGGCGCGGTTTGCGATGGCCAGTGCAGCGGCATCTTCCTGAGCGAGCGCACGGTTGAGCAGCGGAGCGAGGGAGGCAATCTCCTTTTTGCCGGTGGTCGGAGCGTACAGCCAGGTGATGACGTCTCCCACTTCCGCGGCGCCCAGGGCTTCAAAGACCATTCCGGAGAGGCAGGTCGACGGGCCGCGCCCGTCGGCGGAGCGCACGATGGCGGCGAGGATATCCCGGCCGATGGCGTAGCCGCTGCCGCCGTCGTCGATCAGGTAGCCGTATCCGCCCACGCGGAAGCGATTCCCGGCGGCATCCCGGCCGAAGCAGATCGCGCCGGTTCCGGCAATCAGCACCGCGCCGGGTCCCTGAATCGCCCCTGCGAGCGCGATTTCCTGGTCGCCCATCAGGCGGAGATTGCCCGCATAGCCGCCGTCATGCACGGCGTCGTTCACCAGCTTTGCCGCGCTCGCATTGCTCACACCCGCGATACCGACGACCAGTCCGCCGCAGGCACCGAGTCCGCCGGGCTGGGCGGCCATGAATGCGATTGCTTCGCGAACCGTCTGCCGAACGGCAGTGAGGGCAGCTCCGTTGGGGTTCAGCGGGCCGAAGGAGGCCTTGGCGGCCGGCGCGCCGGATGCGTCCAGGATGCAGACCTCCGTCTTGGTGCCGCCGCCATCCCATCCACAGTAATACATCCTACTCCTCCCGCCTGCTTCCGGCAATGGCCTGTGCGATGCGGCCGTCCGCGTTCGAAAGGGTGCGAGCCGCTTCCTGCGGATCCAGGCCGAGCAGCAGCATGACAATCGCCGTCTTGCAGGAATTGCCGCACTGTTCGAGGGCAGCGCGGGCGGTGGACTCGTCTACCTCTGCGGCGGTACACACGATGGACACGGCGCGGTGGTGCAGCTTCTCGTTGGTGGCCCTGACGTCCACCATCAGGTTCCCGTAGACCTTGCCCATTTTGATCATCACGCAGGTGGAGATCATGTTGAGCACCAGCTTCTGACAGGTGCCGCTCTTCATGCGGGAGGAGCCGGTGATCACCTCGGGGCCGGGGACGGGGGCCATGGTGATGTCGGCGTGGCGGGACATCTCGCTGTCATGGCAGCAGGTCAGCGCCATGACCGGTGCGCCCAGACTGCGGGCGTAGTCCATTGCGCCCAGCACATAGGGCGTTCGACCGCTGGCGGCAATGCCGATGAGGGCGTCGTTCCGGCAGAAGCTGTGCGCCTGAAGATCCTTCCGGCCCAGCGCGCGATCATCCTCCGCGCCCTCCACAGCCTTCAGGACTGCGGGCGCGCCGCCGGCAATCAGCCCGACCACCAGGCCGGGATCGACGCCATAGGTCGGCGGGCATTCCGCCGCGTCCAGCACGCCCAGTCGGCCCGAGGTGCCTGCGCCGCAGTAGAACAGGCGGCCGCCGGAGTGGATCCGCTCATAGATGATGTCGATGCTGCGGGCGATCTCCGGGAGCACCGCCCGGACGGCTTCCGCGCATTTGTGGTCCTCCGAGTTGATGAGCGACGCCATCTCCAGCGTGGACAGCGTGTCGATTTGCAGGGTCAGGGGATTGCGCTGTTCGGTGTCGATTTTCCTGAGCTCTACCATTGCAAGCACTCCTCATTGCACTGAATTGCGATCATTATAGCATTTCCGTTTTTCATTGACAACCTGAATCTTGCCCTTGTGAAATTCCCGTTGTATAATAAAATAGATGGAGGGATAGATGATGATTGATTTCCAGAGCTATCTTGAAGAAAAACTCGCACAGGGGCGGGAAGCGGGCTGTTTTCCGTCGGCGGCAGCGGCAATCGGCGTTAAGGATCAGGTGCTCGCGAAGGCATTCACGGGGGAGGCGCCCGTGCCCGGCGGCAGTCCGGTGGACGAGCACACCCGCTATGACATGGCGTCCCTTTCGAAAATTCTGGGGCCGACGATGGTTGCGCTGCGCGCCCTCGAGGACGGAACGCTGCGCCTGACGGACCGCGTGGGCGACTTCTTCCCGGAAGCGCCTGTGGACAAGCGGGATATCACGATCTTCATGCTCATGACGCACACCGGCGGCTTCCATCCGGACTTTCGCCTGGATCATCTGCTGAGCAGCCCGGACCAGGCCGTTGAGGGAATCCTCGCCCAGCCGCTGATGGAGCAGCCGGGCCTTCGGCCGATCTATTCCTGCATCGGCTACATTCTGCTGGGCAAGATTCTGGAGAAGCACTTTGGAAAGCCGCTGAACGTGCTGGCCCGGGAGCGCGTGTTCGATCCGCTGGGTATGGCGGAGACGGGATATTGTCCCGGGGCCGGCGCAGTTTGCGCAGCCACAGAGGTCGATTCTGTCACGGGCAGGCCGCGGATCGGCGTGGTGCACGACGAGAACGCCCGCTTTTTGCACGGCATCTCCGGCAACGCCGGCGTGTTCATGCCGCTGTGCGACGGCATCCGGTTTGCCTCGATGCTCGGCCGGATGGGGGAGGGTCTGCTCGGACGGGAGATCATGGAACAGGCAATCCGCAACTACACCCCCGGACAGGATGAGCACCGCGGACTGGGCTTTCACCTGGCGGGAACGCCGGACTGCTTCTTCAGCAATCGCGTGCCGGAGCGCTGCTTCGGGCACACGGGCTTCACGGGAACGAGTCTGCTCGTGGAGCCGGAGACGGGCTTCTGGGTGCTGCTTCTGGCGAACCGGGTGTATCCCACGCGCCAGACCACGGCGCTGTTCCCCTTCCGAAGAAATCTGCATGGGGAGAGCTGGGAGATGTTCCTGAAGGCGGCGCACGCGTGAACGCCGCTGCCGATCGAAACGCCTGGAATATCGACGAAGGACCTGGCGCCCGATTGAGCGAAGTCCTTGCGGAGATTCTGGCCTCCGGCGGCGATCAGGCGCCCCGCGAAAAGAAGGGCGATCTGGCTGCGGCGGTGAGATTCCGGGCGGTAAATGCAAGTGTTCAGCTTCGGTGAGGAGGAGCCCCATGGCGCTTTATACAAACAGCAAAGTGACCCTGTTTTCCAACGATCGAACCCTGGAGGAGGGCTTTGACCGCGTCAAGCAGCAGGCGCTGCATTGGGTGTTCGACGGGGGCGATGCAGGCCCCACCTATGAGGCGGCGCTGCCCGGCCGGGAAGCGTTCTGCATGCGCGACGTGAGCCATCAGTGCATTGGCGGCGAGGTGCTGGGTTTGCACGCCCACAACAAGAACATGATGCAGCGCTTTGCGCGGGTGCCCTGCGAGAGGACAGACTGGTGCTCCTGGTGGGAGATCGACCGCTACGGCCGTCCCTGCCCCGTGGATTATTCCAGCGACGAGGACTTCTGGTACAACCTGCCCGCGAATTTTGATGTGACCGATGCGATCTATCGCCTCTATCGGTGGAGCGGTGACAGCGATTATCTGCAAAATCCGGACTTCAGCCGCTTCGTGGCAGTCACGCTTGAGAACTATGTCAAGCGCTGGGACCGCGATGGCGATGGCATTCCCGATCGCGTGCTGGCCGAGGGACGCAGGGGACTGGCCTCTTACGACGAATCGGAGTTTGCAATGAACAGAATCAAGGTGGGTACCGACCTGATCGCCATCCAGGCCCGAGGCACCCTGAGTGCTGCGGCGATGTACGGCCTGCGGGGCCAGAACGAGCTCCGGCGCATCTATGAGGATAAGGCTCGGCGTCTGCTGGACCGCCTGGCTGCGCTGCGGGATCCGGAGCGCGGATTTGCCGAGGGCATTGGCTTTGAGGACGAGCCTGTCTTCACAGCGCAGCATCATCTGAAGTCGCTGCTGTACTATCGCGTGCTGCCGGCGGAGCAGGCGCTGCCCTGCGCCAGGGAGGTGTGGGCGGAGTTTCCCGAGATGATGATCGAGCGCGCCAGCCACGTGCCGGAGATCCTGTTCGCCTACGGCATGAATGCGGAGGCGCTGGAGGCGCTGCGCGCGCTCATGTCCCCGACGCTGCACCGCAGGGAGTATCCGGAGGCCAGCTTTGCGGCGGTGGGCGCGACGGCCTCCGGACTGATGGGCATCGAGCCGGACGCCGCAGAGGCAGCCATTTCCACAATGTCCGGCCTGCCGGAGGGACTGGAGTGCAAGCTGCTGCACGTTCCCGCCTGCGGCGCGGAAATTGCTGTGGCGCACGAGGGCCGGAACAGGACGATTCTGACCCACGAGTCCGGCAGGGCGTTTACCTGGCGCGCCTGCTTCCGGGGACGCGGAAAAATCGAGGGCTGCGACACGAAGACGCTGGCGCATCCCCTGACAGGAGAACCGGTCTCCTGTGCGGAGATTCTCATGCAGCCGGGCACGGCTGCGGAGTGCAGGTTCTGCGGGGAATGAGCGCTTCGCCTGTCGGCAGTACAGGAAAAAGGTCGCGAATTGCGACCTTTTTCTTGTGGAGATATTGGGTTCAGGTTTTTTACAGATAAGCCACGCCGCTCGCTGCGATTCTGACGATGCCGGTAATGCTCAGATCCGTGATGATCCCGTTTGCATAGTCGGCCGCAGCGCCGATCGTGCCGCCGGGCTGGCGGATTTCTCCCCGAAAGGATTGCCTGGTGCTCCACGCCTTCCAGCTGCTCAAAGCAGCCGTGCCGCTGCCGCAGCCGTGTTCCCACACAGCGCTGTCCGTAGCCGGAACGTAGACGATGGGCTCAATGGATGGACCAGCCTCGTCGCAGCGGAGCACGCCCAGCGCTTCGGCCTGGACGGCCGCGCTCCAGGAGCGGATGCGCCGCTCGATTTCAGCGCGTCCGACGCCTGTGTCCGCGGGCAGAATCACATGGAAGATGCCGGGCATCCTCACCATGGGCGCCTTCAGAGGGCCCTGGTCCGTCTCCAACTCCACCTCCGCAAATCCCTCCGGCAGGGGCATGCGCACCGTTCCGCGAAAGAGATTGCCCTCGCGCTCAATGCGGCAGGGCACCAGCCCGGATGCGCCGGAGACCTCCAGCATGTAATCGACGGTTCCGTCGGGGGCATCGCTCTTCCAGGCGAGATATGCGCCCGCCGACATGGCGGCATTTCCGCAAAACTCGCCGCCCATCATTTGCAGCCGCAGGTGCGCCTGGGGGAGTGTGGGCGCTTCGAGAAAACCGACCTGCTCACCGCCCACACTGTCGCAGGCCAGCAAACCGGCCGCGATCTCCGGCTGTCGTTCCCGGGGGACCGGAGCGGTTACGAGAATCGTGATATTTTGCGTCGGGCTGATCTTCACAAAAGGGATTTCCATGAATGCGCTCCTCAGTTGAACCGGCTCAGGAACTGAATCGTGCGCTCCTGGGTCGGGCGGTTGATAATTTCCTCAGGATCGCCCTCTTCAACGATCACGCCGCCATCCATGAAGATGACGCGGTCGGACACGTCCCGGGCGAAGCTCATCTCGTGGGTGACGATGACCATCGTCATGTGTTCGGCGGCCAGGTCGCGAATGACCTTCAGGATCTCGCCGGTCAGCTCGGGATCCAGTGCAGAGGTGGGCTCGTCGAAGAACAGCATCTTCGGCTGCATTGCCAGCGCCCGGGCGATGGACACGCGCTGCTGCTGTCCGCCGGAGAGCTGATAGGGGTAGGCGTTCTCGCGGTCCGCCAGCCCCATCTTCCTCAGCAGCTCGCGGGCGGTGGCATAGACCTCGTCCTTCGGGCGCTTCTGAATGAGCATTGGCGCCTCGGTGATGTTTTTCAGCACCGAATAGTGCGGGAACAGGTTGAAGTTCTGAAACACCAGACCGAAGCAGCCGCGGATTTTCTTTAATTCCGCCGCGGATGCATAGACCGCGCGGCCGCCGACGTCGCTGACAGCCTTCTGGCCGAGATAGCTCAGCTCGCCGCCGTCCATGGTCTCCAGAAGCGTCGCGCAGCGAAGCAGGGTGGACTTGCCCGAGCCGGACGGGCCGATGATGGAGACCACCTGGCCCTCGTCCACGGACAGGCTGATGTCCGTCAGCACCTGTGTGCCGTCAAACTGCTTGCGGCAGTGATTGATTTCAAGAATTCTCATGGATGACTCTCTCCCGTCAGCGATAATAGTTCAGCCGCTTCTCAAAGAAGGACATGATGAAGGCCACGATTGCGTTCATGACATAATAGAACACGCCGGCGATGACGAAGGGCATGAAGCTCGTCTGCGAATTGGCGATCTGCTTGCCGATGGAGAACATCTCCTGATAGGCCACGGTGAAGGCCATGGAGGTGTCCTTGACCAGCGTGATGACCTCGTTGGTCACCGACGGCAGAATGCGCTTGACGACCTGCGGCAGGATGATGCGCAGAAATGTCTGCATCTTGCTGTATCCCAGCACTGCCGCCGCCTCATACTGCCCGACAGGCATGGATTCGATGCCGCCGCGGTAGATCTCCGCAAAATAGGCCGCATAGTTCAGCGAAAAGCCGATGATGATGGGAATCAGCTTGTTGCGGGCGACGCCCGTGCCGAACAGATAGAACGGGCCGTAGGTCACCACCAGCAGCTGCAGCATCAGCGGCGTGCCGCGCATGATGGAGATGAACACCTTCGTGGCGGCCCGGAGCACCTTGATCCGGGACATGCGCATCAGTGCAATGATCAGTCCCAGCGGCAGCGCAAACAGCAGCGTCAGTCCAAATATGGCGCAGGTCCGCCCGAGACCTTCGCTCATCTTCAGCACCATCGCGGTAATTGACATTTTCTCGTTCCCCTTTACGCAGGCAAAGGTTATCGCTTTCGCCATAACCTTTGCTCAATGATTGTTTGATTTTCAGTTGGATTATTCCGCCTTCAGGCACAGCGCATTGACATCCAGACCGTACTTCTCGGCCAGGGAGACATAGGTGCCGTCCGCAACCAGCTGCATGAACGCGCCCTCGACGGCTTCGCACATCTCGGCGTCCGCCTTGCGGAAGCAGATGCCGTATTCCTCGGAAGCGATGGGATCGGCGAGCATCACATACTCGTCGCCGTACTCGGCGATCTTGCCGGCGGCAACGCCGATGTCGATGGCGATGGCGTCGATGGAGCCGGCCATCAGCTCGGTGAAGCAGACGTTGTAGTTTTCAAAGCGCATCAGCTCGCCGAAGGTGGCGGTCAGGTCGGCGCAGTCGCCGCCGTCGCTGAGCAGCAGGTCGGCGGAGGTGCCCAGCTGCACGCCCACGATCTTGCCGGCCAGGTCGTCCAGCGTCTCGATGCCGCTGTCAGCCTTGGTCAGGATCATCTGGGAGTTGTCGGAATAGGCCATGGACAGCGTGTAGGCTTCGGGATCGATGACGTCGATCGTCAGGCCGGACCAGATGCAGTCAATTTCGCCGGCATCCAGGGTGATCAGCTTGGTGTCCCAGTTGATCGGAACGAGCTCAAGATCCCAGCCCAGGATCTCGCAGACCTTCTGGCACATTTCAATGTCATAGCCAGTGTACTCGCCGCTGTCGTCCATGTAGGTGTACGGCGGATACTCGGCGTCGAAGCCCATCTTGAAGGTGACGGTTTCGGCACAGGCGGCCGCCGTCATAAGCATCATCAGAACCAGAGCCATTGCAAGGATCTTCTTCATTTTCATTTCCTCCATCAATTTCGCCGGATTTGGAATATGAGATAGTTTAGCACTTTATCTTATTAAAGCGATAGCATATTATGATTAGCTTTTTGTTAATATTGAGTTAATTAACAACAGATCAGCGTTTTGTCAAATTGTGCGTGAAAATTGCGGGTAAATCGCTGGATTCATCCGCCAAATGTGCTATAATGAATACAGAATTCACTCAAGGCAGAGGGGGTTTGTAAAAATGCACTTTCATCGAGGCAACTATGAGATGGACATGACCAACGGGTCGATCCTGCCCAAGCTCCTGTTGTTCTCACTGCCGCTGATGCTGTCGAGC
Source organism: Candidatus Faecivicinus sp. (assembly GCA_051883655.1). Lineage (GTDB taxonomy): Bacteria > Bacillota > Clostridia > Christensenellales > Aristaeellaceae > Faecivicinus. The sequence continues at coordinate 17,188 of JBJEUD010000065.1, forward strand.
ATACTGCAGCTCTTGTTCAACGCGGCGGACGTGATTGTCGTGGGGCGCTTCGAAGGTGAAAACGCGCTGGCTGCAGTGGGCTCGACCGCTGCGCTGATCAATCTCATTATCAACATATTCATGGGTCTCTCCGTGGGCGCGAACGTCGTCATTGCGCGATATTTCGGCGCGAGCCAGTACAAGGATACCTCCGAGGCGGTTCACACCTCAGTGGCTGTCAGCATCATCGGCGGTGCGGTTCTGGCGGTTTTCGGCTTCCTCATGGCGCACACCTTTCTCGTCTGGATGGGGTCGCCGGAGGAGGTGCTTCCGCTGGCTACATTGTATGTCAAGATCTATTTCCTGGGAATGCCCTTTAACGCACTCTACAATTTTGGCGCGTCGGTGCTGCGCGCCGTCGGCGATACGCAGCGGCCGCTGATCTATCTGACGTTGGCCGGCATCATCAATGTGGTGCTGAATCTGGTCTTCGTGGCCGTCTTCCACATGGGCGTTGCGGGTGTCGCACTGGCGACCATCTCTTCCCAGGCGGTCTCCGCCATTCTGGTACTGCTGTGCCTGCTGCGCACCGAGGGCGCGATCCATGTGGACGTGCGCAAGCTGCGCATTCATGTCGGCAAGCTCATCGAGATTTCCCGCATCGGCCTGCCTGCAGGCCTGCAGGGCGCGTTCTTCTCCCTGTCCAACGTGCTCATTCAGTCCACCGTCAACAGCTTTGGCAACATCGTCATGGCGGGCAATTCGGTTTCCTCCAATATTGAGGGCTTCATTTATGTGGCCATGAACGCGATGCATCAGGCGGCCATTACCTTTACCAGCCAGAACTTTGGTGCGCGCAAGTACATGCGCATTCGAAAGGTCTGCATTCTCAGCGTGCTCACTGTAACGATCATCGGCGTTCTGCTGGGCGCCTTTGCGCTGGTGTTCCGGAATGTGCTGCTGAGCATCTATTCGGCAGAGCCGGAGGTCATCGCGGCGGGAATCATCCGACTGAAGATCATTGCGTCGACCTATTTCCTCTGCGGCGTCATGGACGTGCTGTGTGGCGCGCTGCGCGGCCTGGGCAGCACGATTGTGCCGATGGTTGTCTCTGTGCTGGGCGCGTGCGCATTCCGGATTTTCTGGATTTACTGCATCCTGCCGTTTGACCGAACGCTTCAGATGCTGTATATTTCGTATCCTGTTTCCTGGGCGATCACCGGGGCGGTGCATGCGATTTGCCTCCTTTATAAGCTGCGCAGATATCCCGTCTCGGCGGGAAGCGATGCGCCGGTTGCCGGCGCGGAAGCCTGAAACCCGAAGGTAGGGGAGGGCGGCAGCCTCAAGTTGCCAGTGGGCAGAAAAGGGAGAAAACTCCGGTTCCTGCCCGCTGCAGTTTGTTAAATGTTGCAAATTCTGATTTTTGCTATGGACAATTCCGCAGAAGCTGTGCTATAATATTCAGCGTTGACAAGCTCAACGCGCCAATGTAGCTCAGTTGGTAGAGCAGCCGATTCGTAATCAGCAGGTCGGGGGTTCAAGTCCCTTCATTGGCTCCATGGCTTCGAGGTGTAGCGCAGTTTGGTAGCGCGTTTGGTTCGGGACCAAAAGGTCGCAGGTTCAAATCCTGTCACCTCGACCA
>JBJEUD010000066.1:0-3242 GCA_051883655.1 Candidatus Faecivicinus sp.
GTATTTGTATCCCTGGGATTTGCAGCGTTTGAAAATGTCAGATATGTGTTCAACTATGGTCTGGCCGTTGCGTTGCCCCGCGCGATTCTGGCAATTCCAGGTCATATGGGGTTCGCCGTTTTTATGGGAATCTTTTATGGCCGTGCAAAGATCTGTGACAATCAGGGAGACCGGTTCGGATGTAGATCGAATTTGATTCTTAGCTACCTGCTCGCGGTATTCCTCCATGGAGTATATGATGCATGCTGCATGAGCGGAACAAAGGTATCAACCCTGATCTTCGTCCTGTTTGTTCTCGCGATGTATTTTGGGGTTCATCACCTGATTAAGCATGCGTCAAAAACGGATGCTCCTGTATAAAGCCCGTCTATTATTTGAAAATGTGCATTGTCGCAAATGGGCCACCGGATGTGCCGGTGGCCCAGAAATGTGAGATGATGCATTTACATCGCAAAGAATGTGCAGATACCGGGTACCAGCGTGAAAACGCCCGTCTTCTCAGCTGCTCCAGCCATTTCAGAAAACGCATATATCGCCAAATCAGGCATGGATCGCCGGAGATAAAATGAAATGCACATCGAACCCACGTCCTACAATCCTACAGATATACAATCCGCGCAGCGTGGTTTTCATTGCCATGATACAGGCGGTGAGAGACGGAAATCACGGTTCGGTTCTGTGAAGCGGCCTGAAGTGCGGACAGGATCATTTTCTCGGTCTGCGCATCCAGATTCGCGGTGATCTCATCCAGGAGCAGTAGCTTGGGATCCAGAACCACTGCCCGGGCGATGGCAAGAAGCTGAAGCTGTCCCTGCGAAAACAGGTTCTCGGTGCAGGGCGTGTGAATGCCTTCGGGAAGATTCCGAACCGTCTCGCCCAAGCCCACCATATTCAGCGCCCGAAGGATCTGCGCATCCGAAACCCGGGGATCCAACAGGGACACCTGATCCCCCACCGTGCCGGGAACCAGGCGAAACTGCTGTTCCACATAGCCGAACCAGCGGCGTTTCTCGTCCTCCGGAATCGCGTCCGGCGCCCTGCCAAACACCCGCACGCTTCCCTGCTGCGGCTGGTACAGCCCCGCGATCAGCTTGACCAGCGTGCTCTTTCCCGCTCCGGTTCGCCCGGCCAGGATGACGGATTCCCCCTCCGCGACATCAAGGCTGAAGTCGCGGAGTATCTCCTGCTCCCGTCCGGAATAGCCAAAGCACACATGGGAGAGCCGGACAGCAACCTCTTCCTCCCGAATCTGATCCGGGCTCTTTTTCTGCTCCGCCTCGCGCAGAAACTCGTTGATGCGCCGCACGCCGGCCACCGCCGACTGCACGTTCTGAATCTCCATGCCGATGCTCTCCAGCGGGCCGAAGAAGCTGCCCACATAGGCGATCACCGCCGCCGCAGTGCCCGCAGACATGCCGAAAAACACCTGCGCCGCACCGCTCCGGGCGGAGGCCGCCATCACCACGCCGATCAACAGCGCGCTGACCGATACCACGATGGGCGAATAGACCGCGTCGTAGAAGTTGGAGCGCTCCTGCGCCCGATAGCTCTGCGCGATGGTGTCGCCATAGCGCTTCAGCATATAGCGCTCCTGGCGCAGAACCCGGATGGTGCGCATGATGCGCAGCGTTTCCGGGATCTGCTGGTTGGTTCGGCCCACGGCATGCCGGTTCTCCATCTGAGCCTTCAGCATTCGCTTTTGAAATGCGCGGGTCATCCCGAAGAGCAGCGGCGTGACCACCAGCAGCAGGATGCCCAGGCCGGAGCTCTTCGTGAAGAGGATGAGGAGGATGCTCACCAGCCTGCACAGGTCGGCCGCCATGCTGATGACGCCCGAGGCAAACAGCTTGTCCACGGTGTCGACGTCGTTGACAAAGCGGGAGGCCGTCGCCCCCGGTTCCCGATCCACAAAATAGGAAGCCGGCAGGCGCTTCAGCTTTTCACTCATGGCAGAGCGGATTCGATGGGTCACACTCTGGCCGAATGCCGTAATCAGGCTTTCCTTCGCAGCGTCCAGCAGCCCGGACAGCGCGACGATCGCAAAGTAACCCACGGCCATGGAAAGCAGGATTGGTTCTCCCGCCGTCAGGCCGTCCACGATTCTCTCCAGCGCCAGCGGCGGCAGCAGGGAGAAGCCGACGGAGAGCAGGATCGTCGCCAGCAGCAGCGCGCTGCGTCCGGGGCGCTTTCTCAGCGCATTTCCAATGATCCGCGCCACAGAGGATTCATTCTCCATCCGTCGCCGCCTCCTTTGCCTGAGATTCGTAGAGCGCCCGGTACCGCGCGTTCTCGCGCATCAGATCCCCGTGACTGGCGGCGATCAGCGTCCCGTTCTCCAGAAAGAGCACCTGATCCAGCTGCGGGAACAGGGAGAGCCGATGCGAAATCAGCAGCACAACGTTGTCCTTCGTCAGGGCGCGAAGATTTTCAAGGATCTGCGCCTCGGTCTCCATGTCCACGGCGGAAAAGGGATCGTCCAGAACCATCAGGGGCTTCCTGTGATACAGCGTTCTGGCCAGTGCAATCCGGGCCTGCTGGCCTCCGGACAGGCGCACGCCGCCGCTGCCGATGACCGTATGGATGCCCTCCGGGAACCCGGCCACCTCCCGATCGATGCAGACGGCGCGGAGTACCGGGGCGATGTCGCCGGGCGTTCCCATGCAGATGTTTTCCTCGATTGTCCCGCTGAACAGCTCCGGATGGTGGCCCAGATAACCAACGCCGCTTTCATACCCCTCGCCCCGGTTGGAGAACAGGATGCCACCCAGCACGATGTCCCCCTGATAGGGCAGCTCGCCGATCAGGAGCCTGCCGAGCGTGGATTTTCCGCAGGCGATCTTGCCGGTGAGACCGACGATCTCCCCCGGCCTTGTCTGAAACGTCACATGGTCAAACAGCGCGTCCTGTCCGGGGTAGGCGAAGCACACGTCCCGGACGGAAAGGGTCGCTCCTGCAACAGCCTCGCGCTCAGTTTTCTCCTCCGTCTCTCCCAGATAGGGCTTGATCCGCTTCCAGGAAACCTGCGCCTTCTGCACCGCATTGAACAGCTTCGCCGCCTTGGAGGACTTGACTGCCAGCTTCTGATAGCAGGAAAAGAAGGTGGTGAAGGCTGCGATGTTCCAGACGCTCCAGCCTGTGCCGGACACGTTTTTCCCGCCAAACCAGATGATAACGATGGCGCCCAGCATGGAAATCACCTGGTAGATCGGCTGCATGGCATTTTCCCAGATGTTTGCCCGGAC
>JBJEUD010000067.1:0-3233 GCA_051883655.1 Candidatus Faecivicinus sp.
GCAAGGGCGCGGCTTTCGTCCGCACCAAGATCAAGAACGTCGTCACCGGCGCCGTGCTGGAGCGCACCTTCAACCCCACCGATAAGTTCCAGCGCGCCTATATCGAGACCAAGGAGATGCAGTATCTCTACAACGACGGCGACTTCTATTACTTCATGGATCTGGAGACCTACGAGCAGCTGCCCCTGACCCACGAGCAGGTGGAGGACGCCATCCCCTTCGTGAAGGAGAACACCAACGTCACCGTTCGCTTCTTCAAGGGCGCGCCCTTCTCCGTGCAGGCGCCGAACTTCGTCGAGCTGCAGGTCACCGCGACCGATCCCGGCTTCGCCGGCGATACCGCCGCCAACACCACCAAGCCCGCCACCTTCGAGACCGGCCTGACCCTGCAGGTGCCGCTGTTCATCGAGGTGGGCGAAGTGCTGAAGATCGACACCCGCGACGGCGGCGAATACCTCGGCCGCGCGTAAGAACCCATAGAGCCATCACACGAGCAGACGGGGAATCCCCGCTCTGCTCTTTCAATATGGAGGTGTTTTCATGAACAATATGAGCCAAAAGGTCGGCTATCTCAAGGGCATGCTGGAAGGCATTTCCCCCGAGGATGCTTCCGCCAGCAACAAGGTGCTGCGCGGCATTGTCGATCTGCTGGGCGATCTGTCCGACCGTCTGGACACCGTCGACGAGCTGCTCGACGATCTCAACGACTATGTCGAAAGCATCGACGACGACCTCTCCGCGCTGGAAGACGAAGCCGACGGCGCCGACTCCTCCTTCAAGCTCTTCGACGACGAGGACGAGGATGAATCCGACGAGGATTTCGACGACGATCAGGAGTCCGCAGAGGATCAGCTGCACCTCCTCCGCCCGGAGCCCGCTTCCGCGGACGGCGACAGCCTTGCCGGCGCGCTCTGCCCGGATTGCGGCCGCATGTTCTTCGTCTCCCCCTCCGACCCCGGCGACGCGCTCTACGATTGTCCCCACTGCGGCAAGGAGATTCAGCCCGTCCCGCTGACCCCGGACAACGCCCCCATCGCCCACCCGAAGCAGCGCTGAGCGTCCAATCAAACCAAAAACCGGAAAGCCTCCGCCGATGCAATCGCATCGCGGAGGCTTTCGCATGATTGTGAGAATTCTATCGCTCCTCGCGGAAGTAGGACAGGCCCAGATGCTCGGGGGGCTGATCCTCCTTCTTCTTGCGCAGGCTGGTCAGGATGAGCACCAGAATGGTGACCAGATAGGGCAGCATCTTGAAGATTTCCTGCATGCTGCGGTCCAGACCGGGGATGTACAGATAGAGGATGTACAGCGCGCCGAACAGAATCGAGCCCCAGATGGCGTGCAGCGGGTTCCAGCGGGCAAAGATCACCAGCGCGATGGCCAGCCAGCCGCGGTCGCCGAAGCCGTTGTTCGTCCACGTGCCGCCGGAGTACTCCATCACGAAGTACAGTCCGCCCAGGCCGCAGATCGCGCCGCCGATGCAGGTGGCCAGATACTTGTAGCGCGCGACGTTGATGCCCGCCGCATCCGCAGTGGCGGGGCTCTCGCCCACGGCCCGCAGGTTCAGGCCCTGACGGGAGCGGTTGATGAACCAGTACAGGAAGCCGGACAGCAGGATGGCGAAATAGGTCAGAAAGCCATAAGAGAACAGAATCTCGCCCACCACCGGGATCTGGGAAAGGCCCGGGATCCTGCAGCGGAAGGCGCTGGCCGTGGTGGCCACGGAGATCTGGCCCACGCCGCCGGACAGCTTCGAAAGGGAGCCGCCGAAGAAGTTGCCCACGCCCACGCCGAAGGTGGTCAGCGCCAGGCCGGCCACGTTCTGGTTCGCGCGCAGCGAGATGGTCAGCAGGCTGTAGATCAGTCCGCCCAGTGCGCCCGCCAGCAGCGCCGCCGCCAGCGCGATCAGCAGTCCCACCACGGGAACCGGGGCTTCCACGGCATTTTCATACACGAACGCGCCCGCGAGGCCCGCAATGCCGCCCATGTACATCATGCCGGGCACGCCCAGATTCAGGTTGCCGGACTTCTCGGTGAGGATTTCGCCGTTGGCGCCGAACAGCATGGCGATGCCCTGGGCGATGGCCTTTTGAATGAAGATGATGATGGCGCTCATGCTCTCACGTCCTCCTTCCGATGGCGGAACTCGACCTTATAGTTGATGAAGAACTCGCAGCCGAGCACGAAGAACAGGATGATTCCGGTGATGATGTCCGAGGCGTTCTCGCTCAGGTTGAACTGGGAGGCGATCTGAATCGCTCCCTTCTCCATGAACACCAGCAGGAAGGACACGAGCATCATCGTAAACGTATTCAGCTTGGACAGCCAGGCGACGACGATGGCGGTGAAGCCGCGGCCGCCGACGATGCTGGTGGACAGGGTGTGTCCGGTGCCGCTGACCAGGATGAAGCCCGCCAGGCCGCACAGCGCGCCGGAGATGCCCATGGTGCGGATGATCACGCGCTTGACGCTGATGCCGGCGTAGCGCGCGGTGTTCAGGCTCTGGCCCACGTAGGCGATCTCATAGCCCTGCTTTGAATAGCGCAGATAGACGTACATGAACACCGCCGCGGCCAGCACGAGCACCAGGTTCCAGCCGTAGTTCAGCCCGAACAGCGGCCCGAACCAGCCCGCCCGGCTGCTCTGATTGATGATGCCCACCGAGTTGGAGCCCGACGGATTCTCCCAGAACACGATGCTGAAGGCCACCAGCTGGCTGGCGATGTAGTTCATCATCAGCGTAAACAGCGTCTCGTTGGTGTTCCACTGGGCCTTGAACACGGCGGGGATCACGCCCCAGACCAGTCCGGCGGCCAGCGCCGCCAGCAGCATCAGCGGCATCAGCGCCCAGCCGGGCAGCCGCTCGCCGAAGTTGATCATGATTGCCGCGGTGGCCAGTCCGCCGATCAGCGTCTGGCCCTCCGCGCCGACATTCCAGAACCGCATGCGGAACGCCGGCGTGATGCCCACGGCGATGCACAGCAGCACCAGTGCGTCGCGGATGGTGACCCACAGGCGGCGGTTGCTGCCCACCGCGCCGTCGATAATGCCCTGATACACCTGCAGCGGATTCATGCCCGTGAGGCAGAAGATCACCACCGCGCACACGCACAGCGACAGCGCAATCGCGATCAGGCGCACGGCGCAGGCCTTCAGAAAGCCGCACTCTTCGCGCTTGGTAATGTGAAACAACGGCTCGCGAATGCCGTGAAGCCTGCTCATGCTCATCGATT
>JBJEUD010000068.1:0-3218 GCA_051883655.1 Candidatus Faecivicinus sp.
GTTGCCCCGGTTGGCGATGACCTCGTTGGCGTTCATGTTGGACTGGGTGCCGCTGCCGGTCTGCCAGACCACCAGCGGGAAGTGATCGTTCAGCTTGCCCGCAATCACCTCGTCGCAGGCGGCGCAGATGGCCTGCAGCTTCTCGTCGGTCATCCTTTCGGGGCGCACCTGGTGATTGGCGATGGCCGCCGCCTTCTTCAGGATGCCGAAGGCGTGCGTGATCTCCCTGGGCATCAGCTCGCCGCCGATGCGGAAGTTCTGGTAGCTGCGCTGCGTCTGCGCGGCCCAGTAGCGATCCGCAGGTACCTGCATCTCGCCCATGGAATCCCTCTCAATGCGATAGTTCATGGTCGTTCTCCCTTCTGTTGTGAATGTATCTATCTCTATAATCTCTCTCACGCTCAATGGGTTTTCACCCTGTCTATATTCTATCAAGATTCTTCCGATAAGAAAAGTGCTTTTTGTTATATCGTTATTGATTTATCGATTAAAATCTACCGAATAATTTGCATCAAAACTTAATATTTCACCCCTGTTTTCTCAATTTGAACAGCCTTTAATAAGATTCCGTTAAGTATCCATCGGTTTTATGCCGTTTTGCACGTTCTAAGTTAAGAGTTATCAATGCCTAATTTATATTTCGAAAACGTCATTCCAACATTCCGATTGGCCTGCTCCAGCCTTTTGTTGATTGTTTTTTCTGTTTATGATATCATTTCATTGAAAGGAAAGGAATTTCCTTAAAAGGAGAAAAGAGGGATGCAGCGCGAATTCCGCAGGATCTTCGACACGATTCCCGAACAGTTCGACCGATGTCGCCCCCGGTACTGCAGCGAGCTGTATGTGGATTTCACGAAGACGGAGTATCCCGACCGGCGCGAGTTCACCGCCGACGAATACGCTGCGTACGCCGGGACCCACTGCGACCACATCGAGAAAGCCGGTATAGCGTGAAAGAACCCGATGCTTCTGCGCACACAAAGCAAGGCGGGTTTTGCAGAATCCTTGTTCTGCAAAACCCGCCTTGCGTGCATTCTGTGCGGCTGCTGCGCGATATTCCCCTGCGCCGCTCACCGGCCTGCGATCAGTTCGTCGATGATGGCGTGCATCTGCTCGTTCTTGCTCTCCACGTCCTCCAGCAGCTTCATCTGGGCGTGGGCGCGGATCAGGTTGTGATCCGGAGACTTGACGCGGAAGTAGAGATCCCCCTCGATGTAGTCGGTGAGGAATCGCATGGCCAGCTCGCAGGTCATCGTCTCGATGCTCAGCGGCAGGCACTTGATCTCCTCCTCGGTCAGCAGGTCGCCCACCTCGGAGAGAAAACCCGCCGTGAATTCGCGGAACAGGTTCAAATCCAGGCTGATCTTGGAGGTGTCCGGCTCATCCTCGGCGGCGGTGGACGCGCCGAAGCGGATGGCGTCGCCGTAGTCAAACAGCGCCGATCCGGACATCACGGTATCCAGATCGATCACGCAGACGGCGCGGCCCGTCTTTTCATCGATCATGATGTTGTTGATCTTGGTATCGTTGTGCGTCACGCGCAGAGGAATGCGCCCGTCCTCGATGCGGCGCACAATGCGCGACATGCGCTTGCGGCGATCGAAGAAGAAGTCGATCTCCTGCTCCAGATCGGCCACGCGCCCAACCTTATCCTCGGCCACCGCAGCGACAAAGGCATAAAAGCGCCGGCGCGTGTCATGGAAGTGCGGAATGGTATCGTACAGATCCTCTGCCGGGAAATCCGAAAGCATGCGCTGGAACTCGCCGAAGGCGCGGCCCGCCTCGCGGAAGTGCTCCGGCTTCTCCACGCGGTCATAGGCGAACGCGCTGTGAATGTAGCGATAGGCGCGCCAGTAGCGCCCCTGGCCGTCGTGATACATGAACTCGCCGGTTCGGGTGGGAATGCAGGTCAGCACGCGATTGTCCGGATCCTCTCCCGCCGCCTCCATGGTCTTGCGCAGATGCGCCGTGACGCGCACGATGTTGTGCGTGACCTCCTCGGGCCGCTTGAAGGCGTAGGTGTTGATCTGCTGAAGCACATAGTCGGACTTGCCGCCGTCCATGGTGTTGTAGAACAGGCGGTAGGTGTTGTTCACATTACCGGAATGCAGCTCCTCCGCGCCGATGTACTTTCCCTCAAATCGAAACTGCCGGATCACGTCCTTGATCTCATTATAAACCATGCTGCCCTCCGTCAATCAGCCGAAGATCGCATCCACGAATTCCTTCGCGTCGAACGGCTGCATGTCGTCGATCTGCTCGCCCAGGCCGATGTAGCGCACCGGCAGGCCCAGTTCATTGCGAATGGCGATGGCGATGCCGCCCTTGGCGGTGCCGTCCAGCTTGGTCAGCACGATGCCCTGCAGGTTGGCCACCTCGCTGAACACCTTCGCCTGCGCCAGGCCATTCTGGCCGGTGGTGGCATCGATGACCAGCAGCGCGCCCAGCGCCGCCTCGGGGAACTCGCGCTCCACCACGCGGCTGATCTTGCGCAGTTCTTCCATCAGGTGCGCCTTGTTGTGCAGGCGGCCGGCGGTGTCCACGATCAATACATCGGCGTGGCGGCTCTTGGCGGCCTGAACGCCATCGAACACCACAGATGCGGGATCCGCGCCCTCAAACTGCTTCACAATCGGCACATTCGCGCGCTCCGCCCACACCGTCAGCTGATCCGCAGCGGCCGCGCGGAAGGTGTCGCCCGCGCAGATCACCACGCGGCGGCCCATGACCTTCATGCGCGAAGCCAGCTTGCCGATGGACGTGGTCTTGCCCACGCCGTTGACGCCGATAATCAGAAGCACCATCGGGCTCTTGAGCTGCATCGGCTCGGCCTTCAGGATGTCCACCAGGATCTCCTTCAGCGCATCCTTCGCCTTGGCCGGATCGCCGATCTTCTCGCGCGTGCACTTTTCGCGCAGCCGGTTCACCGCCAGCTCGGTGGTGGTCATGCCCACGTCCGCCATGATGAGGATGTCGGTCAGATCCTCATAAAAATCGTCGTCCAGCTCCTTGTAGTTCTCGACGAGTTCGTCCATGCGGCCGGAAAACGCCTCGCGGGTGCGCTTCATGCCGTTTTTGATCTTGTCAAACAGTCCCATTCGGAACCTCCCCTTCCCTGGTCAGACCGCCTCGTTCAGCATGACCGAAACCGTCTTCGAAATGCCCTTTTCCTCCATCACCACGCCGTAGAGCGAATCGCAGCGCTCCATGGTGCCCTT
>JBJEUD010000069.1:0-7051 GCA_051883655.1 Candidatus Faecivicinus sp.
CAAGAAAACGTCGGCCTGCCGCCCACGGAATACCGGAAGGGAATCGCGCAGGATCCGTCGAAGGAGTATCACTCGCCCATCGATGCGGTGTGCCAGCAGTATTCGATGCGGCCCGCGGAGGTTCCGCCGGAATTTTGACAAAGGAGTTTTTTGACATGAAGACGACCGCCCATGTGGTTCCGCACTCCCATTGGGATCGGGAATGGTATCTGCCCTTTGAACAGCACCGGGCGCGGCTGGTTGCGCTGCTGGACAGCGTACTGGAGCTGCTGCAGCGGGATGATTATACGAGCTATCATCTGGACGGACAGATGATCGCGCTGGAGGATTATCTGGAAATCCGCCCGCAGAAACGCGAGCTGGCGAAGCGGCTGGTGCGCGAGGGCAGGCTGAAGATCGGCCCGTGGTACATACTGCAGGACACCTATCTCACGGGCAGTGAGGCGAATGTCCGCAACCTTCTGGTCGGCATGCGCATGGCCGGGGAATACGGCGGCGCGTGCAGAATTGGATATCTGCCGGACGCGTTCGGCAACGCGGGCCAGATGCCCCAGCTGTTCGCCCAGGCGGGCATGAAAGCGGCGGTATTCGGCCGCGGCGTTCACCTGACGGGGCGCGACGGCGTGAGCGCGCCGGAAAAGCTCTGTCCCCGGCTGAGCGAATTCCTCTGGGAGAGCCCGGATGGCAGCCGGATTCCCAGCGTGTACTTTGCCAACTGGTACAACAACGGCATGGAGATTCCGACCGAGCCCGAGGCGGCGAAGCGCTGGTGGGATCAGCATCTGGCGGATGCAGAGCGATATGCGGCCACGAGCCACCTGCTGCTGATGAATGGCTGCGACCATCAGCCGGTGCAGCGGGATCTGCCCGAGGCACTCGAAACGGCGCGCAAACTTTATCCCGACCGCGCGTTTCTGCAGTCCTCTCTGGAGGACTACGCCGACGCGGTGCTGTCCAGCCTGGAGGCGCCGCTGGAGGTGATCCGCGGCGAGCTGGAGGGCCAGCGCACCGATGGCCACGGAACGCTACGCAATACGGCGTCGGCCCGGTGGCGCATCAAGGCGCTCAACCGGCAAAACGAGGTGCTGCTGGAGAAGCGGGCGGAGCCGCTGGCCGCGATGGCCGGAATGGCCGGCGCGCCCTGCGATGGCGATCTGTTCAATCATGCCTGGAAGCTGTTGATGCAGAACCATCCCCACGACAGCATTTGCGGCTGCAGCATCGACGAGGTGCATCGAGAGATGGAGTCCCGGTATCACCGGAGCATTCAGCTCGGCGAATGGCTGAAGGCGCAGGCGCAGGACGCATTGGCGAAGCGCATTGGGGCGAAGCTCCCGACTCCGGGGCAGACCGGCGCGGCGCTCGTCGTGTGGAATCCCGGCGCGTGGGAGCGGACCGGCGTGGTCCAGGTGGTGGCAGGCGTCGACCGCGTCTATGGAACGCAGGACGCTCTGGCGGAGCTGAGGAAGCATCCGAAGAGGGAATACCGCCTGCTTCGCAGCGACGGGACAGAGATTCCCTGCCAGGTGGAGGATCTGTGCGAGCACTTTGGCTTTGAACTGCCCGACGACCGCTTCCGCCAGCCCTACTTTGAGCGCCGCGTGCGCGTGACCTTCGAGGCCAGGAGCGTGCCGGCTTTCGGCTATGACACCTATCTGCTGGCGGAGGGAAGCCCTTCCGGCGAAAGGACCAGCCTCGTGACCGGCGAACGCCGGATGGAAAATGCGCTGCTGCGCGCGGAGATTCTCGAGGACGGCACGATCGATCTGCTCGACAAGCGCACCGGCCGCACCTATACCGGGCTGGGCGTGTTTGAAGATGTGGGCGACGTGGGGGATGAGTATGTCTTCACGAAGGCGCTCGGCGATGCAATTACGACCCGAGGCGTTCCCGCGGCAATCCGCCTGGTTGAGGACGATCCCTTCCGCGCGGCATTCTGCGTGGAACACGTGATGAAGATCCCGGCCTGCGCGGACGAAGCGCTGCAGAAGGCGGTTTGCGCCATGGAGCCCCGCGAGACGCGCCAGATCCGCCGCTCGGTGGAGCTGGTCGAGCTCAGAATCCGCGCAACGTATGCGCTGTCTGCCGACAGCCGCCAGCTTGAGGTGCGCGTGGAAACGGAGAACATCGCGAAGGATCATCGCCTGCGCATGCTGTTTCCCACGGACATCCCGGGCGACAGGCACTATGCGGATGCGGTGTTTGACGTGATCAGCCGGCCGGATGTGCCGGGCGAGAACTGGATCAATCCCAGCCGCTGCGACCGCATGCAGCTCTTTGCGGCCGTTGCGGATGAGCGCAGCGGACTGGCGGTGAGCAATCGCGGCCAGTACGAGTATGAGATCCTGGACGAGCGCCGGACGATGGCTGTGACGCTGTTCCGCGCCGTTGGCGAGCTGGGCGACTGGGGCGTCTTCCCGACGCCCGAGGCGCAGTGCCTGGGACCGTTTGAAGCGGAACTCGCACTGATTCCGCTGGAAGGCGAGGCCGGCGTGGCGGAGGGATATCGTCTGGCGCACGAGTTCCAGACGCAACTCGAGGCGAGCGCGGCTCGCACGGCGAACGGAAAGCTGCCCGCACGGCATTCCTTCCTGCAGTGGGAGGGCGAAGGCCTGATCTGCACATGCCTGAAGAGCGCCGCGGATGGCAGAGGCATCGTCATGCGCCTGTTCAATGTCAAAAACGAGCCGACCATGCTGAGCATGCCGATTGCACATGCGGTTCGCAGAAGCGATATTCTGGAAACCTGCGGCCCGATGATTGCCCCGGACGCGGAGGGGGGTGTCCGGCTGCCGGTTCGCCCGAAAGAGATTATTACGGTCAGATTTGAGGTTTGATGATGAAGCACAAACTTGTCATTTTTACGGATATCGGAGACACGATCATTGATGAAGGCACGGAGGTGCGCGAGGTCGAGGACGGCGTCGTGCTCCGCGCGGACTGCATTCCCGGCGCCAAAGAGACGATGCTTGCACTGTATGAGGAGGGTTATCCCATCGTCATGGTGGCGGACGGCCTGGTGGAATCGTTTTACAATACGATGACACAGAACGGTCTGGAACACATCTTCACGGCCAAGGTGATTTCCGAGGCGCTGAATACCCACAAGCCGGATCCCCGGATGTTCCAGGCGGCGATGGATGCGCTGAAGCTGACCGATGCGGACAAGGCGCGGGTGATCATGGTGGGCAACAACGTGGAGCGCGACGTGGCCGGGGCGAACCGCTTCGGCATCACCTCCGTGCAGCTCGTGTGGTCGGACCGCCATCCCACGGTGGCGCGATGCGACGACGAGGTCGCGGACTATCAGATCCATGCGCTGCAGGAGCTGCTCGCGCTGGTGAAGATGCTGGAGGAAAAGCTGAACTGAATACGGACCAGGATTCATTGTCACACGCTGAAGCGGTATCGATGCCGCTTCGGCATGCGGCGTTAATCTAAGAACAATCGCATGCGGAGGAAGAAGAACATGAAGCTCTGGTACAGTCGTCCGGCGGCCTGCTGGACGGAAGCGCTGCCCGGGGGAAACGGCAGAATCGGTGCAATGCTGGTCGGCGACCCGGCGCAGGAGCGCATTGATTTGAACGAGGACACGTTCTGGTCGGGCTATCCCCGGAGGCTGGAAAACGTCGACACGGCGGAGGTTTTTCAGAAAATTCGCGAGCTGATTTTTCAGCGGCGCTATCGCGAGGCGGAGGAGCTCTTTGAGGACAGGATGAGCTTCAGGTGGGGCGAATCCTACGAGCCGCTGGGCGCGTTGAAGCTGGGCTTTGGCGGGATGCAGCCGGAGAATTACCACCGCGAGCTCAATCTGGACGACGCCCTGCTGAGCGTCGACTTTCAGGCGAACGGCGTGCATTATGCCCGGGAACTGCTGGTGTCCGCGCCGAATCAGGTGCTCGCACTGAAGCTCAGCGCGGATTGCCCCGGCGCCATCTCCTTTGAGGCGACGATGGATGCGCCGATTCGCCATGCCGTGCAGGTCGAAGAGGACGTGCTCTGGATGCGGGTGCAGGCGCCTTCGCTGGTGGAGCCGAATTACAGCAACGCGCTCGAGGAGCCGGTTCAGTACAGTTCTGCACCTGGCGAGCAGGGCGTGCGCGCCTGGGTGGCCGTTCAGATCCGCCATGACGGCGGCTTCCTGCGCTGCGAGAAGGATCGCCTTTGCCTGAAGGGCGCGGACAGCGCGGTGATTCTGGTGGCGGCGCGCACGAGCTTCCGGAGCTATGACGCTGCGCCGGACATCCCGGACGAGGAGGTGCGCGCGCGCTGCTTGGACGATCTTGCGGGCGCGGACGATTATGAGGCGCTTCGCGAGCGCCATGTGCTGGATCATCGCAGCTATATGCAGCGGGTGCGCTTTGAACTGGGCGAGGACGAGGGCGAGAGCGTGCCGACGGATGAGCGCCTGCGCCGCTTCGACCCGGCGCATCCCGACTGCGGACTGTATCCGCTGCTGTTCCAGTATGGGCGATATCTGATGATTGCCGGCTCCAGGCCGGGAACGCAGGCGCTGAACCTTCAGGGCATCTGGAACCGCGAGGTGCGCCCGCCGTGGAGCAGCAACTACACCATCAACATCAATACACAGATGAACTACTGGCCCGCGCTGTCCTGTGCGCTGGAGGAGATGCAGCTGCCGCTGATCGACCTGGTCTGCGACCTCGCCCGGAGCGGGCAGGAAACTGCGCGGATGCTCTATCATGCGCCGGGCTTTGTCAGCCACCACAACACGGACCTTTGGCGGTTTACCTGGCCGGTGGGCAACCGCACGCGGGGTTGTGTCGGATATGCCTTCTGGAACATGTCGGGCCCGTGGCTGTGCGGCCAGCTGTTCGAGCGCTATGAGTACACGCTGGACGCGAACTATCTGCGCGGCACGGCCTATCCCGTGATGCGCGCGGCGGCGGAGTTTGTGCTGAGCCTGCTGGTGGATGACGGAGAGGGCAACCTGATCGTAAGCCCTGCCACGTCGCCGGAAAACGGATTTCTCATCGAGGGCCGGCATACGGCGACGGATCGAACCTCCGCCATGTCGATGGCGCTGGCGCGCGAGCTGTTCGGCAACTGCGTCAAGGCCTGCGAGGTGTTGGGTGAGGACGGCGACTTCGCCCAGAAGCTCCGCGAAACGATTGCAAAGCTGCGCCCGGACGGCATTGGCGCGGACGGCCGCCTGCTGGAGTACTTTGAGGAGCACGAGGAGGACGAGCCGCACCATCGCCACCTGTCGCATCTGTACGGCGTGCACCCGGGAAACCGGATCAACCGCGAGGATGAACCTGCGCTGATGGACGCGTGCCGGCGCTCGCTGGAGGGCCGCGGCGCGGAGGGCACCGGCTGGAGTCTGGCCTGGAAGGTCAGCCAATGGGCGCGGCACGGCGAGGGTGAGCGCGCGCTCAATGTGCTGAACATGCAGCTGCGGCTGGTCGAGGAGGGTGACACCCACTATTCCGGCGGCGGCAGCTATGTCAATCTGTTCTGCGCACATCCGCCGTTCCAGATTGACGGCAATTTCGGCGTGACGGAGGGCATTTCGGAGATGCTCCAGCAGAGCCGTCCGGGCAGACTGCTGATTCTGCCGGCGCTGCCGAAGGAGTGGAAGCGGGGAAGCGTGCATGGCCTGTGCGCCCGGGGACGCATCCGGTCGGAGATCGACTGGAACGGCGACGAGGGCAGCGCGCGCCTGCGCAGCGATGCGGCGCAGACGGTGCGCGTCTCCGTGGGCCGGAGCGGCTGCATCGACGTGCAGCTGACGCCCGGACGCGAAGCCGTTCTGACCTGGAAGGGCGCTGATGTTGCCGCGCATTGATGACAAACAGAAGAACGCAGAAGCTCCCGAAACCATGCGGTTTCGGGAGCTTCTGCGCATTGCGGGACGGATATCGCCCATGAGGCGATCACTGGATCTGCCATTTTTCGAGGCACTTCTCAAGCAGGGCCTCGAGCGTGGCGCGCTCCTCCGCGGACAGGGCGTTGACCAGCGCGGTCACATCGCTGTCGCGTCCGACGCTGTGATGCAGAAAGTGGCCGCACTTCCGGAGCAGTACGATCATGCGCTCCTCCGGGCGCTCGGGGCGCGCTTCCTGCCGGGGCGCCTTCTCCACGCCGAAATAGCTTCTGCCCTCGCCGCACTTCAGATCGTCGACCGGGCAATGGTTCTCACACTGCGGACAGTTCTTTTCCATTCTTTCTTCCTCCTTTGACAAAAAACAGCGTGTTCGGCTCCAGCTGGATTTACGCACCGGAGCCACACGCTGTATGTACAGTATACCGCAGAAATGTTATTTTTTCAAGGTACCTTTGCAATTTTGAGCTTTTGTGATATAATATCAAGGTACCTGAAGTTATGAAAGGGAGAGTGGGAATGATCAAGCGGTATTATACGTTGGGCATGAACGACAAGCTCATCCTGAATTTTCACGATATCGGCCACACCATGCGCCATATCTCGGAAGGAAAGGGGAGCCAGCAGCGGATTCTGATCATTCTGCTGGAGGAGGGGTCGAGCATCACGCAGAGCGAGCTGACGCAGCGGCTTGGCATCCAGCCCGGCTCCGCCAGCGAGGTGCTGGGCAAGCTGGAGAGCGCAGGTCTGATCCGCCGGACCCCCAGCGAAATCGACCGGAGGACCACGGACATCACCCTGACCGAAGCGGGCGCAGCGCTGGGGAGCGAGGCGGCCAAGGCCCGGCAGAAGCGGCATCAGGAGATGTTTTCCTGTTTGACGGACGATGAAAAGGAGACGCTGCGCGGTCTGCTGGAGAAGATCAATGCGGACTGGGATCAGCGCTATCGCAGTGGCGAGGCCTTTTGCCATTCCAGAGAGAATCACTTCGGCGGCCGCCGACATTGATACGGGAGCGAGAGAGTATGTGGAAATATGTAAAGAGGTACCTGCCTTATGCGATTCTGGCGGCGGCGTTCATGGTCGGCGAGGTCATGATGGATCTGCTGCAGCCGAACATCATGAGCCAGATCGTGGACGACGGCGTATTGGGCATCAACAACGGCGGCGTGGGCAACATGGCGCTGATCTGGAAGCTGGGCCTGA
>JBJEUD010000069.1:7151-18572 GCA_051883655.1 Candidatus Faecivicinus sp.
CGCGGCATGATCCGCACCAGCATGCTGACGTTCGGAAGCATCTTCTTCATCTTCCGGCTGAACCATCAGTTCGGCGTCATCGTGCTGTGCGCGCTGCCGTTCATCGTGGGCTGTCTGGCGTTCTGCCTGAGCAAGGCCAGCCCGCTGTTCTCCCGGCTGCAGGCGCAGCTGGACGGAATCAACGCCATCATGCAGGAGGATGTTGCGGGCATCCGCATCATCAAGGCCTGCGTGCGCGAGCTGTATGAAAAGGTGCGCTTCGGCAAGGCCAACGATGCGCTGATCGGCACGCAGCTGCTGGTGCTGACCATCTTCGCATTCATGAATCCCATCGTCAATGCGCTGATGTACGTGGTGGTGGTGCTGATTCTGCTGTCCGGCTCCTGGCAGGTTGGCGGAGGCGCGGCCACGCCCGGCGCGATCATGGCGGCGATTACCTACACCACGCAGATGCTTAACGGCGTTCTGATGCTGGTGATGCTGTTCCAGAACATCTCCCGCGGCTATGTCTCCTGGAAGCGCGTCCGGGAGATCCTGCACTGTGAGCCTCAGATCAAGGACGGCGGCTTCGATGGAAAGACCGCGGTGCGCGGCAAAATCGAATTCCGCGATGTGTCCTTTGCCTATCCCGGCAGCAGTCAGGTGGTGCTCGACCACGTCAATCTGACGATTCAGCCCGGCGAAACCGTGGGCATCATGGGCGCTACGGGCTGCGGCAAGTCCTCGCTGGTCAACCTGATCCCGCGCTTCTACGATGTCACCGGCGGCACATTGCTGGTGGACGGCGTGGACGTGCGCGAGTACAACCAGAAGGCGCTGCGCGACAAGATCGCCATCGCCCTGCAGAAGAGCGAGCTGTTCAGCACGACCATTCGCGAAAACATCGCCTGGGGCGACCAGAACGCGGACGCGGATGCGGTGCGCGCGGCTGCGACGGTGGCCCAGGCGGACGGATTTATCTCCTCCACGCCCGAAGCCTATGATACCATGGTGGCCGAGCGCGGCATGAGCCTGTCCGGCGGCCAGAAGCAGCGCATATCGATTTCCCGCGCCGTGCTGAAGGCGGCGGAGATCCTGATCTTCGACGATTCCACCAGCGCGCTGGATTTGAAGACGGAGGCCGATCTCTACGCCGCGCTGAAGCAGGCGAATCCGGAGAGCACCAAGCTGATCATCGCGCAGCGCATCGCGTCGGTGCGCCGGGCCGACCGAATCGTGGTGCTGGAGAACGGCGCCGTTGCCGCCTGCGGCACCCATGAGGAACTGATGAAGAACTGCAAGACCTACCGCGATATCTATGATTCCCAGATGGGAAAGGAGGGCGAGAGCGATGTCTGAGAAGAAAGTAGCGGACCGCTATCTTCCCGGCCGTCCGAATCACAGCGCCAGGTTTGCCGAGGTGGAATACGCGGAAAACGTGGGCGCGACCCTCAAGCGCATCTGGACGTACTTCGCCAAGGAAAAGACCATGCTCATCGCCATGCTGGCCGTGGTCGTGTTCGGCACGCTGTGCGGCGTCTATGCGCCGAGCCTTCAGAGCACGGCGATTGATATCATCGCCGGGAGCGCGAACGGCGCGCTTTCGAAGACGCTGATTCTGATGCTGATCGTCTATCTGCTGTACGCTGGCAGTCAGCTGCTGCAGGGGCTGTTCAGCGCCAGACTCAGCCAGCGCATCGTCAAGCGGATGCGCGAGGAGCTGTTCGGCAAGATCGTGGACCTGCCAGTCAAATATCTGGACAGCCATTCCCACGGCGACGTGATGAGCCGCATGACCAACGACATCGAAAACATCTCCACGACCGTCTCGCAGTCGCTGCCCTCGCTGTTCTCCGGCGTGCTGACCATTGTGGGCACGGTGTCGATCATGCTGTGGTACTGCTGGCAGCTCGCGCTGCTGAGCTTTGCCACAGTGCTGCTGACACTGCTCGCCACCAAGCTGCTCTCCAAGCAGGTGCGCAAATTCTCGCGCAAGCGCCAGCAGCTGCTGGGACAGCTCAACGGCACAGTGGAGGAGATGATCTCCGGCTACCGCACCGTCGTGGCCTATAACCACCAGGGCGTGACCACGGAGGAGTTCTGCCAGACCTCCGATTCCCTCACCAAGGCGGGCATCCGCACGGACGTCTTCAGCGGCGTCATGGGCCCGATCATGAACTGCATCGGCAATGTCGGCTTTGTCATCATCGCGGCCTTCGGCGGATTCTTTGCGATCAACGGTCTGATCTCCGTCGGCGTGATCTCGGCCTTCATCGTCTATGCGAAGCAGTTCAGCCGCCCGATCAACGAAATTGCCCAGATCTACGGTCAGCTGCAGACGGCGATTGCCGGCGCAGAGCGCGTGTTTATCGTGCTGGATGAGGTCAGCGAGGACATGTCCGGCGTGCAGCTGGAGGACAGCGCCGAGGCCGCCGTCACGTTCAAGAATGTTCAGTTCTCCTATGTTCCGGGACATCCCGTGCTGAAGGACTTCACGCTGACGGTGCCGTCCGGCAAGAAGGTCGCGCTGGTGGGTTCCACCGGCAGCGGCAAGACCACTGTTGTCAACCTGCTGATGCGATTCTATGACATCGACAGCGGCGAAATCAGGATCAACCGTCAGAACATTGAGGATCTTTCCCGAAGCAGTCTGCGCCGGGACGTGGCGATTGTGCTGCAGGACACCGTGCTGTTTTCCGATACCATCCGCAACAATCTGAAGTACGCCAACGAAGCGGCGACGCAGGAGCAGCTGGACAACGCCGTGCGCATGAGCCGCTGTGAGGAGATGCTGAGGCTGCTGCCCCAGGGCTTTGACACCATGCTGGCCGCGGCGGGCGCGAACATCAGCCAGGGACAGCGCCAGCTGCTGGCCATCGCCCGCGCCTTCGTGGCGGATCCGAAGATCCTGATTCTGGACGAGGCGACCTCCAATGTCGATACCCGCACGGAGAAGGCCATTCAGGACGCGATGCAGCTGGTGATGAAGAACCGCACCAGCATTGTCATTGCCCATCGCCTGTCCACCATTCGCGATTCGGACGTGATCATCGTCATGGATCAGGGCCGCATCGTCGAAAGCGGCAATCACGACGAGCTCCTGGCGAAGAAGGGCCGGTACTACGATCTGTACATGACCCAGTACGCCGGATTCGCCACCTGATTGCTGAGTGGTTGTACTCAAACTGACGCCTCCCCGGAAACAGGGAGGCGTCAGTTTGCATATGGAGAATTGTGAGAAAAGGAACTGCGCCTGAAAGATGAAACTGGATCGAGAATATCCGAAAAAGTTGCCCGCAAGTTGCAGGGAACCACAAGTCTGCAGTAAAAAGACAACAAAAAAACCTGCAAGCGTTGCGCTGCAGGGGATTTATCATGGTGACCCATCGGGGATTCGAACCCCGGACACCCTGATTAAAAGTCAGGTGCTCTACCGACTGAGCTAATGGATCAGTTGGCTGGGGCGGCAGGGGTCGAACCTGCGAATGCGGGAGTCAAAGTCCCGTGCCTTACCGCTTGGCTACGCCCCAATACAATGACTGCTCCGAACCGCCGGTGATATGAAAAAAATGGGGTGAGTAGTGGGGCTCGAACCCACGACCTCCAGGGCCACAACCTGGCACTCTAACCAACTGAGCTATACCCACCATATGGCGCGCCAGAAGGGATTCGAACCCCTGACCCACGGCTTAGAAGGCCGTTGCTCTATCCGACTGAGCTACTGGCGCAACTTACTACGCAAGCTGAGGAATCAATTCCCGCCGACAGTTTAAGATTATAGCACGTTGTTGTCCGATTGTCTATACCTTTTTGGAAATAAATCTATTTTTTACAATAGACAAGTTCAACTGCAGTTTACCTGGATGTGCTAAAATAAAATGCAGCAGGAGGTGATGGCTGTGAAGCGGGGAAAGATTCTGCTGGCGGTCCTGCTCATCTGGAGTCTGAGCATGGTCGGCGCATGGGCAGAGGGATTGCTGTGCGTGGCGACGGAGAGCTGCGCTGCGCTTTTGGATGCGGAGGGTCGTGAGATCGTCGCGCCCGGCCGCTATGACGACGTGTTCTGCGTGGTCGAGGGGGAGCGGTATGCCCTGGGCATTCAGGGCGAGAATGGCATGCAGTATGCGCTTTGCGATGCCTCCGGTCAACTGCTGACCGAACCGGTTTATTCGATGTTTCAGGCTTCCGGCCAGGCGATCCTCTTTCGCCGGAACGGCTTGTACGGGGCCATGGACCTGAACGGCGCGCAGATACTTCCACCGGAATACACGCAGCTGGTTACAGCGGCGCAGGGGTGCTTTTTCGCCACGACCTCCGATGCCTTCGATGATGATGCAGACGAGATTCTGCTTGTATCGGCGGATGGCGATTCCCGTTTCACGGGCATTTCTTCCGCGGTGCGCCTGACGTCGGTCAGCGATGACCGGATGCCCTTCAAGGATCCCCGGAAGGAACTGTACGGATATCTGAACAGCTTGGGCGATGTGGCCATTGAGGCGAAATTTGAAACTGCCGGCGGATTTGAAAACGGCCTTGCCCGGGCTTCGGAAGGCGGGAAGCTGGGCGTGATCGACGTTGACGGCAGCTGGGTGATTCCGCCGGAATACGACTATCTTGAGATTGGAGAGGGGACGATCATCGGACTGATCGGAAGGGAGACCTTCGCGGTCTTCGATGCTGCCGACTGCGCGGAGCGCTTCCGCCTGGAGGGCTCCGGCCTGGAGGCGGCGCTGGTCGGGCGGTATCCGGTGCTGCTGGAGGGGGAAGTGATGCGCGTCTATACGCCGGAAGGGGATGAACTGCTGGAGACGTCTGCGGACGCGGTGCTGCAGCCGGGCGCGGATGGTCAGCTGATCCTTTCCGACGGGGAGTGGGGCGCGTCCTGCGCGTCGATTGTGAGCCCGGAGGGCGTGCGCTCGGAGCGGACGGATCAGCATCTGCTGCTGCTGGACAGCGATCGATATGCGTTCATTCGCATGAACGTGGCCACCTATTTCAGCGAGGTTCTGGACGAAATCCGCTATTCCTGCGACTACGACAGCCTGCGCTTTGGCATGATGGATGCGGCCGGGCGGGAGATTCTGCCGGCTGAGTATCTGGAGATCCGCGCGCTGGGCGCCCGGCGATATCTGGCCGCTGCGGAGGATGGACTGCGCGTGGTGGACGATGAGGGCAATGTGATCTGGGAGAAGCTTCAGGAGGCGGAGGATTTGGAAGCGATCTCATGACATTGCCGCGGTTCTCCCTGAACGATGGAATGGCCTGCGAATGTTCCGGTTCGCAGGCCATTCCGCTTTTGATGCCGTTGAGGCGTAGGGCAGCCGCCGGAACGGATTATTCGGATGCAAAGCGCAGCAGCCAGTTGCGCAGCACGGTCCGCAGCGCTTCGCCGAAGCTCCATTCGGCCACGTCCTCCGCGGCCAGCAGCGGACAGCTTGCGAGCGTCTCCCCGCCGCTGATCATGTAGGCCGTGCCCACAACATCGCCCTTGCGAATGGGCGCGGAGAGATTATCCAGATATTCATACTGCAGGGTAAAGGGCTTGCCAACGGCGATGGCGGAAGACAGCTCGCCGCCGGCGACGACGGCGACAGTCGAGTTCGAGCCATTGCTCAGCGCCACGGCTCCGGCGGCCTGGCCGCTCCGCAGCGCGGTTTGCGCGCGGTAGTTTTCGAAGCCGTAATCCAGCATCGCAGTGGCCGTGTCGAACCATGTGGGACAGCTCAGCACCACGCCGATCAGCTCGAGGCCGTCGCGCCTGGCGCTGAAGACCAGACAGCGGCCGGCCTCCGTTGTGTAGCCGGTCTTTCCGCCGGTGGCGCCCTCGTAGGTCGTGAGCAGCTTGTTTTTGTTTTCCAGCACGCGGCTGTATTCGTTGCCCACCCAGGGGATGACCTTGCGCGTGGTGCCGGTGATTGTGCGAAAATCCGGGATCGTCAGCGCGGAGCGCATGATCAGCGCCATGCCCAGCGCGCTGGCCGCGTGGCCCTCCGCGGGCAGACCGTGAGGGTTGACAAAGCGCGCATTGGCGCCGAGCTCCTTGGCCTTGGCGTTCATCAGCTCCACGAAGGCGTCCACGCTGCCGGCCACGTGTTCGGCGATGGCGACGGCGGCGTCGTTGCCGCTGCGCAGCATCAGGCCGTAGAGCATGTGTTCCATCGACAGCTCCTCGCCCACGGAGAGGTAGATGGACGAGCCCTCCACGCCCGAGGCGTTTTTGCTGGCCGTCACAATTTCTCCCAGCCGACTGTTCTCCAGCGCAATGATGGCGGTCATGATTTTCGTGGTGGACGCCATGGGCAGGCGCTCATTCGCATTCTGGGCGAACAGCACCCGACCGCTTGCGCCGTCGATCAGCACGGCGGCCTTCGCCTCCACGGTGAACGATTCCGACGCCGCGGCGGCAGGCATCAGCACCACGAGCAGCATCAACAGCGCACATAAACTCTTTCTCATACAAAAAATCCCCCGATCTCGCTCTCGGGGGATTTTATGCGGTTCAAGGACCTATTCATTCGGCTTGACCTTCAACATGGCTTCGCAGCCCGCGCGATAGCCGGAGGAGACGATGGCAAAGTTCAATGCCGGCGGCAGGTCGCTGTTTTGGTTTTCGTCATCCTGCAGCAGCGCGGCGATAACCGATTTCTGCCGCTGGCAGAACAGCGTGTACAGCTGTTCCACGGACATGCCGTCGGTGGGCGTGATCATCGCCCGGATGTCCTCCATGGAGGAGACCTGCTTCAGCGCCACGATCATGGCCAGCAGGGCGATCTGTTCGCGATTGTATTTTTTTCCGACCGGGCGCGGAATGAGCTTGCTCTTGACGTAGTTGTTGATCATGGACGAGGAGAGATAGCCCTCCGTCGCCTTGCCGTAGAGCGGCTCGTACATCCTTGTGATGAACGTGATGACCTGATCCATGTACAGTCCCAGGTCGGGAATCGCTTCCCAGGGCACGGGCTTGTACTCGTTGATCGCTTTCAGCACGTCCTTGAAGCTGGATTCCATATCTCTTCCCTCCTGTGCGCGTACAATGCCTGAAATTGCCGCGTTTTTTGCGGCGGCTTCGCGAAAAAAATAGGAGCGGAACCCTTGCGCTTCCCGGCGCCTTCAGCGGCCGTGAAAAGCGCAGACGAACCTTCTTTCGCCAGCCGCGTACATTATACCACAGGTAATTGAAAAAAGCAAATGAAATCGTTCAAAAAACCCTTGACAAATGCTTAAAAAACGATATAATCTAGTTATGAAAACGAGATTATGAGAGGTGACCATCTTGAAACTGCCAGGTTTGAGCATATGGGGCGATTCCATCGCCAAGGGCGTCGTTTACGACGAGGACAGAGGGCGCTATGTCATCTATCGCGATAATTGCGTGATGCGCTTGAGCCGGGACGCCGGTTTTGAGGTGGACAACTACGCCGTGATGGGCAATACCTCCGAGCAGGGGCTGGCGCGAATGCAGCAGCAGGCGCTTAAGGAGGGCAACGTGGCGATCATCGAGTTCGGCGGCAACGACTGCGACCAGGACTGGAAGGCCGCCAGCGAGCATCCCGAGGAGATGCAGCAGGGCCGCGTGCCGCTGGAAAGGTTCGGCGAGAATCTCCGCGCGATGGTGCGCCGCGCGCGGGAGGGAGGCATGATTCCCGCGCTGGTAACGCCGCCGCCGCTGGTCTCCCAGCGCTATTTCGACTGGGTTTCCAAGGCGCTCGACAAGGCGCGCATTCTGGACTATCTGGGCGACGTGGAGCACATCTACCGCTGGCAGGAGCGCTACGCGCTGAAGATCCGCCAGGTGGCCCAGCAGGAGAGCGCGATGCTCATGGATGTGCGGGACCTGTTCCTCTCCCAGAAGCGCTTTACCGATCTGATGTGTGTGGACGGCATCCATCCCAACGACAAGGGCCATGCACTTTTGTACAACGAATTCACAGGACTCCTTCAGGGCGTCTGACGAGAATGGAGGCATGAACATGGAGAACAGCATCGAAACGATCGTCAACAACATGCTGGAAAAGCTCTCTCAGGGCTACAACAACGCCATGGCCGACTGGAAGGCCGACCGCCGCAACCCGTTTAAGGACGGCAAGTTCCTCGGCTATTACGAGGCCAAGGAAATTCTGATCCGCTGTCTCGACGCCGGCGACGCATTCAATGCGGCGCTTGAGCAGCTCGCCGGCCTCTACAACAACGCCATGGCCGACTGGAAGGCCGACCGGCACAATCCCTTCAAGGACGGCAAGTTCCTCGCCTGCTTCGAGGTTCTGAAGATGATCCCTGCCGCCAGCTGACGGCGCTCCGGAAAAGGCGAACCGGGAGAGCTTTCGCAGGATGAAAGCTCTCCCGGTCTTTACTTTTCGCCTCTGCCGCGCTCGTCCGGCGCGACGTACAGCGTCTTCTGATGGGTGTAGATGACGAAGCCGGGCTTCGCGCCGCTGGGCTTTTTGACGTACTTGCGCTGGGTGTAGTCCACGGGCACGCGGGAGGACGCGCTGCCCTTTGAATAGGCCGCGGCCAGCCGAGCGGCCTCGAGGATGGTCTCCTCGGAGGGATCCTCGCCCACGATGATCACATGGGAGCCGGGCATGTCCTTCGCGTGCAGCCAGATCTCGTTGGGCTGGGCGGTGAAGGTCAGCTTGTCATTCTGCAGATTGTTCTTGCCCACGAGGATCGTCCGGCCGGACGCCGCCGTGAACTTCATCGGCTGAGACGGCGGCAGCTGCTTGAGCTGGCGGCGGTTGCGGTTCGCCTTGACATAGCCGAACTTCTCCAGCTCCTCGCGCAGCTCGAACAGCTCCGATTCCTCCAGGCACTTGGACAGGTTGTCCATCTGTCCCTCGAGATAGGCGAGCTCCGCGCTGGTCTTTTCGATCTGTTCCGCCGCCAGCACCTGGGCGTTGCGCGCCTTCTGATAGAGCTTGAAGTACTTCTGGGCGTTCTGGCCGGGGGACAGCTTTTCATCCAGCTCCACGGAGAGCATCGGCATGCCCTCTTCGTAGTAGTTGGGCAGCTCCACCTGATTTTTCCCCTTTTGGGCGAGGTGCAGATTTGCCGTGAGCAGCTCGCCCTTCAGGCGGTACTCCTCCATGCGCTGGCTGCCCAGCAGGGCTTCCTGCTGCAGCGCCAGCTTGCGCTCGCAGCGCTCGATGTTGTTCTTCAGCACGCGATGCAGCGCGGCGCTCTTCTGCTGAATGCGCTCGGCGATGTCGCGGGTGCGGTAGAAAGCATCCATTGCTTCGGAAAGCGTGGGGAAGCACTCGGCCTCCAGCGCGCTGCGGCTGAGATAGGGAAAGGCGGCGAAGTCCACCGCGCCGCCACTGTCATCGCGCAGCACCCGGGGCGAAAATTCCTCCTTCAGATGGGCGAGCGCCTCGGCGACAGATGTGCACACAGCCTCCGGAGAGCACTCCTCCAGATGGGCGTCGTCATTTCCGGTGGCGCGGAAGGCCAGCTCCCGGGCCAGCTGGGTGGACAGTCCGCTGATCGTGCGGGACAGCGCCTTCCACACCGGTCCGCTCTGGCCGGACATCGCGCCGAAGAGCCGGTCGGCGGTGACCTCGTCAAAGGGCAGCTTGCCGTGCTCCGGCGGCTGCTCATAGCGGAGCCCCGGCAGCACCTCGCGCACAGAGGACATGGCCTCGCTGACGCGGCGGGCGCTGTCGATGATCCTGCCGTCGCCGCCGACGAAGATCAGATTCGAGTGCTTGCCCATGAATTCGCAGATCAGCCGCTTGGTCACGCGGTCGCCGAGCTCGTCGTAGTGCTCAATTTCGATCTCCAGAATGCGGTCGCAGTGAATCTGACGAATGGCGGCGATGCGGCCGCCGGTGACGTGCTTGCGCATCAGCATGCACAGCGCGGGCGGCTCCAGCGTGCCGGTCTTCTTCTGGGCGGTCAGGTGGGCGCGGGCGCAGCCGGCGCTGGCGGACAGCAGGAGCAGCATGTTTTTGCCGTTGTTTCGAATGGTGAGTATGAGCTCGTCGCGCTCGGGCTGGGTCACGCGGTCGATGCGGCCGCCCACCAGCGCCTGGCTGAGCTCATCGGCCATGAAGCCGAGGGTAATTCCGTCAAGGGGCATGGTCATTTCCTCCGGATTTCTTTCTTTGATGATTATATACGATTTTGCGCGATTGCGCAACCGCGCAGTATGTGCTAAAATAGATGCATACCTTCGCCTGCGGCCGAATAGATTGAACAGAAATCAGGTGTCGCAAGGAGGGTTCCAGATGAAATTTACCGGGAATCAGCGCAGGATGTATCTGC
The DNA here is from genome assembly GCA_051883655.1 of Candidatus Faecivicinus sp. Taxonomy (GTDB): domain Bacteria; phylum Bacillota; class Clostridia; order Christensenellales; family Aristaeellaceae; genus Faecivicinus. The sequence continues at coordinate 17,391 of JBJEUD010000069.1, forward strand.
TGGCGCTCGCGCTGCTGATCGCGGCGATTGTGCTGGCGTGTGCGTGGTCGCTCTGGCGCGGCGCGTCGGAGCCGGCGGCGGGAGGGGGCGCACCGGAGCCTTCGCAGAGCGCGTCTGCGGAGCCGTCCGCGACGCTGTCTCCGGAGGATGAAACCACAGCGGCAGACGCGCCCGAGGCGGAGAACACCGCGCAGAAGGCGTCCACCATCGTCTACTATCAGGATAACGACGGCTATCTCGTGCCGGTGATGTGCACCGTGCCCATGGAGGACGGCATCGCCAAGGCGACGCTGAACCTTATGGTCAAGAACACGGGCAACGACATGCAGGCCGCACGGCTGGGATTGCGCACGGTGCTGCCGGAAAATACGACCATCGACCTCGATATCGCCAACGGCCTGGCGCGAATCGACCTGAGCAAGGAGGTGCTCCAGCTGGCCGACGCGGCGGCGGAGCAGAACATGGTCAACGCGATCGTCAGAACGCTGACGGAGTTTGACACGGTGCAGGAGGTCGAGTTCCTGATCGGCGGCCAGAAGCTGGAGAAGCTGCCCCACGGCACGGATATCTCCGGCAGGTTCAAGCGCGGAGACATCAATCTGGAGACTGCGGATGAGGCGATGAGCGTGTCCGACGGCAAGCCCGTGACGCTGTACTTCCCGTCGGAGGTCGGCACGGTGGTGGTGCCGGTGACGCGCCTGGTCTACTCCAGTCCGGACATCAATACGGCGGTGCTGGAGCTGGCGAAGGGTCCGAGCGCCACGGGTTCGCTGGAGGAAGTCCTGCCCGCGGGATGCGGATTGATTGACGTGACGGTGGAGAAGGGCGTGGCGAAACTGAACTTCACGAAGGAGTTTGCGGATATCGCGCTCAATTCCGACGGCGGGCGGATGGCGCTGAAGGCGCTGGTGCTCACCTGTACGCAGTTCGACGGCGTGGATTCCGTGGAGATCTACGTCGAGGGCGAGAAGTATGATCCCGGCGAGGGCACGCTGAATGTCCCCACCTTTGCCAACATCGCCGATACCATTGTGTACGACTACATTCAGACGCAGTCGGCGATGCTGATCGGCGACGCGGAGTGAACACTCAGGCGGAATTGCGCCGACGAAGCTGATTCCGATTGCGCGCCTGCCCCTGTCGGCCGGATACCGGCGCCGACAGGGGCGAAGCCGCGCTGTG
>JBJEUD010000070.1:0-3191 GCA_051883655.1 Candidatus Faecivicinus sp.
CGTCGATGGCGCGGCCCATCTCGCCGCCCAGCGCGTCCAGCTCCCGCACCAGATGCCCCTTGGCCGTGCCGCCGATGGACGGGTTGCAGGGCATCATGGCCAGCGAATCCAGGTTCATGGTGGTCAGCAGCGTATCGCAGCCCATCCGCGCGCAGGCCAGCGCGGCCTCGCAGCCCGCATGGCCCGCGCCGATGACCACAATGTCAAACGTATCGTGCAAAACAGGTCTCTCCTCGATATGAACTCAGTAAAATGAAGCAGCCGCGGCCCGGCCGCCTTCACGTCCCATCATACCACACTCCCGCATTCCCCGTATGGTGATTCTGAAAATTTTACAGTAGTGGGCATTGAAATGGAGTTAGCGATGTGATACGATATTACAGCAAGTTAGATATGTCTAACAATCGATTCATGCAGAGGTGAATTGCCATGGCGAAAACCGGAATTGCATTGAAATCACTGGCAAACGGACAGTCCGGAATCGTGGAGCGCATCGAGCTGACCGGCGCCACCAAGCGCCGCCTGATCGAGATGGGCATCACGCCCGGCACAAAGCTCACGGTGCTCAAGCGCGCGCCGCTGGGCGATCCCATCGAAATCCTGCTGCGGGGCTACTCGCTGACGCTGCGCGGCACGGACGCGGACCGGGTCTTCGTTTCGGAGGTGGGAAAATGAACATGACCATCGCCCTGGCCGGCAACCCCAACAGCGGCAAAACCACGCTGTTCAACGCGCTGACCGGCTCCAATCAGTATGTGGGCAACTGGCCCGGCGTCACGGTGGAGCGCAAGGAGGCCAAATTCGAAATCGGCGACGATCTGGCCACGCTGGTGGACCTCCCCGGCGTGTACTCGCTGTCGCCCTATTCCATCGAGGAAAACATCACCCGCCACTTCATCGCCCAGCACCAGCCGGACGTGGTGCTCAACATCGTGGACGCCACGAATCTGGAGCGCAACCTGTATCTGACGCTGCAGCTGATGGAGCTGGAGCGCCCGGTGGTGGTGGCGCTGAACCTGATGGACGAGCTGCAGCGCCGGGGCGAGACCATCGACTGCGCCCGCCTGTCCAAAGAGCTGGGCGCGCCGGTGGTGCCCATCTCCGCCAAGAAGAAGCAGGGCTTCGACCCGCTGTTCCAGGCCATATACGATCAGGCCCACAACCCCACGCCGGCCCATCCCGCCCGGTTCTACGAGCCCTCCACGCGGGATGCGCTGCGCGAGATCGTCGAGGCCCTCGGCGGCTTCACCGCCCACAGCGCCTTTGACGTGGACGAGCACTTCACCCACCGCGACGAAAACGAGCGCGACGACGACCACAACGCCCACGCCAGCCACCGCCACATCGGCGGCTACGACGACGAGGGCGATCTGGACTACGCCCCGCCCACCACGTGGGTGGCGCTGAAGCTGCTGGAGGGCGACGAGCTGCTGAAGGAGTCCGCCCAGCTCTCCGACGCCCAGCGGGCCCGCATCCGCAAATCCGTGAGCGACTACGTGGCCCGGGGCCAGGCGGAGCACCCCGGCATCGACTCGCTGACGCTGGTGGTGGACGCCCGCTACCGGCGCATCGACCAGGTGCTGAAGGCCGCGGGCTTCCACCGCAGGGAGCGCGAGATCTCCACCTCCGACAAAATCGACCGCATCGTCACCCACAGGTATCTGGCCTTCCCCATCTTCCTGGCGGTGATGGGCCTGATGTTCGCCATCACCTTCGGCCCCGTGGGCACCTTCCTGACGGGACTGACCGAGTCGCTGGTGGGCTGGATCGGCGATCTGGCCGGCGCGGGCCTGGCCGCGGCCAGCGCGCCCGAATGGGTGACCTCGCTGGTGCTGGACGGCGTGATCGCCGGCGTGGGCGGCGTGCTGGTGTTCCTGCCCCAGATTCTGCTGATCTTCCTGTTCATGTCCATTTTGGAGGACAGCGGCTACATGTCCCGCGCCGCGTTCATCACCGACCGCCTGCTGCGCAAGTTCGGCCTCTCGGGCCGGTCGTTCATCCCGATGCTGATGGGCTTCGGCTGCACCACCACGGCCATCGTGGCCGCCCGCGGCGTGGAGAACGAGCGCGACCGCCGCATGACCATTCTGCTCACGCCGTTCATGAGCTGCGGCGCGCGGCTGCCGGTGTACGGCCTGTTCACCGCGGCGTTCTTCCCCGGAAGACAGGCGCTGGTGGTGCTGAGCCTTTATGCGCTGGGCATGCTGATGATGATCGTCTGCGGCGTGATTCTGCGCAAGACCGCCTTCCGCGAGGGCGATTCCCCGTTCCTGATGGAGCTGCCGCCCTACCGCCTGCCCCATCTGAAGAGCGTGCTGCGCCGGCTGTGGGACCGCGCCAAGGACTTCCTGACCCGCGCGGGCACCATCATCTTCGCCATGAGCGTGCTGATCTGGTTCATGCAGAGCTTCTCGCCCACGCTGCAGTGGGTCACGGACTCGGCCCAGTCGATCTTCGGCCGCCTGGGCGCGTTCATCGCGCCGGTCTTCGCGCCGCTGGGCTTCGGCCAGTGGGAGAAGGGCGTGGCGCTGCTGTCCGGTCTGGTTGCCAAGGAGGCCGTGGTGTCCACGCTGCAGGTGCTCTACTCCGTGGGCAGTGCCAGTGAGCTGACCACCGCCATCGCCGCCCACTTCACGCCCCTGTCGGCCTACTCCTTCCTGGTGTTCATCCTGCTGTACGTGCCCTGCGTGGCCGCGCTGGCCGCCGCCAGGCGGGAACTGCACTCCACGAAATACTTCCTGATGACCATCTGCATCCAGCTGGGAACGGCCTATGTCGTGTCCATGCTGATCTACCAGATCGGCAGCCTGTTCATCCGCTGACCGCTCCGCCGCCCGGGTGAAACGCCCGGGCGGCGCGCCCAAGGGAGGTGCTCCACCGTGATCGCCACGCTCATCGGCGTCGCCATACTGACCCTCGCCGCCGTCATCCTCATCCGCCGCGCCGGGCGGTTCATCCGCACCCGGGGCCGGTCCGGCTGCGCGAACTGCCCCTATTCCCGCGGCTGCTGCGGCGGCTGCTCCGGCGGCTGTGACAGGGACATCGCAAATTCATAACACAATTCCATGAAAAACCTATTGACAAACGCCGAAATCTCTGCTATAATAACTACCGTCTCTTGAGGGCACAGGCCCAGCGGGGTGTAGCGCAGTTTGGTAGCGCACGTGCTTTGGGAGCATGGGGCCGCAGGT
>JBJEUD010000071.1:0-3186 GCA_051883655.1 Candidatus Faecivicinus sp.
CGCAGGAAGTCGGGTGAGAATCCCGCACAGGACCGCTGCTGTATTGGCGGAGCGGCTTTCAGGGTTTGATGCAAACCGGTCACTGGAGCAATCCGGGAAGGCGAAAGCGCTGCGATGATGCCTGAGTCAGAATACATTTTCCGATGGGAGATGCGCAGGTGCTCCTCGAGTTCAGGAAGTGCGGTGTTTTTTGTTTTGCCCATATCGCCGCGTCGGCTCTCCGGAGCCGGCGCGGCGTTTTTTGCGCGATTCCGCAAAAAGCGGATTCGAAATACAAGAAGGAGGTCATCCCCATGCTGAAAAAACTTCTCCCCCTGGTTCTGGCGCTGCTCGTGGCGCTGTCCGCGCTGGTGGGCGTCGCCGAATCCTATCCCGTCACCATTCCTACCTTCAACTACAACAAAGAGCCCATCGAGGTCACCGTTGAAAAGGCGCCCGAGCGCGTGGTCGTCGCCTACCAGGACAACATCGAGATCATGCTGAAGCTCGGCCTGGCCGACCGCATCGTCTGCGCCTTCGGCCTGGACGAGGAGATCACCGGGGATCTGGCCGACGAGTTTGCCAAAATCCCCTACTATGACACCCGTCCCTCCCAGGAGGAGGTCATCGCGCTGGAGCCCGACGCCATCATCGGCTGGCGCTCCCTGTTCGCCGACGACCGCATGGGCGATACGGCCTTCTGGAACGAGCGCGGCGTGGCGACCTACATGGCCGTCAACAGCGGCGGCAACATGAAGGGCCTTGAGGACGGCCAGACCATCGAAAACGAGATGGAGGACATTCTCTTTATCGGCGCGATGTTCGACAAGACCGCAGAGGCTCAGGCCATCGTGGATGAGATGTACGCCGAGATCGACAAGGTCGTCGCCTACATGGAGCAGTCCGGTCTGGAGCCCATGACCGTGGCCATCCTGGAGGATGAGAGCGACTCCTACCGCGTCTACGGCACCACCACCATCGGCGGCAACATCGCCGAGGCCGTGGGCGCGAAGCTGGCCGTGGGCGCGGAGGACAGCGCAAACATCGGCGCGGAGGACCTGATCGCCGCCGATCCCGACAAGATCTTCATGATCTGGTACGAGGGCTGGATCACGCCCGAAGAAGCCGTCGCATCCATCATGGACAACCCCGCTTTTGCCAGCCTGAAGGCCGTTCAGAACGGCGACGTCTACGCGCTGAACCTGGTGCAGGTCTACTGCCCTGGCCTGCACATGATGGAGGCCATTCAGACCTTCGGCGCGGGCCTGTATCCTGAGCTGTACGCTTAACCAAGGAATGCCGCCCCCGGTCGCCGGACCGGGGGCGGCGCTGAAAGGAGAACAGCCTTGAACGCGCGGAAAATCGACCTGAAGAGCGGCCTGTTCCACGGAAAGCCCGTTTACATCATCGCCATTCTGATTCTGCTGGGCGCGCTGGCACTTTCGGTGCTGGCCGCCGTAACCTTCGGCTCCGTCCCTCTCAGCGTGGGCGAGGTTTACAGCGTGATCCTCTACAAATTCTTTGGCGTCGGCGATCCGGAGCTCTACGCCTTCGGCAAATTGCACGATATCGTCTGGTTCATCCGCCTTCCGCGGGTGATCATGGCCGTGGGCGTCGGCATGGCGCTGGCCGTATCCGGATGTGTCATGCAGGCCATCGTGCGCAATCCGCTGGCAGATCCGTTCATTCTGGGCATCTCCTCCGGCGCGACGCTGGGCGCGACCGTGGCGGCGCTGCTGGGCGTGGTCACCGCCTTCGGTGCCAACGCCATGGGCGTCTGTGCGTTTCTGGGCGCGCTGGCCGTATCCATTCTGGTGCAGATCGTTGCGAACATCGGCGGGCGCTCCAGCTCCATCCGGCTGCTGCTGGCCGGCACAGCGCTTTCGTCGGTCTGCTCGGCGATTTCGAATTTCATCGTCTATATCGCCGACGACCGCGAGGGCATGCAGTCCATCACCTTCTGGCTGATGGGCAGTCTGGCCGGTTCCAAGTGGGAAAACATCGCATTTATTCTGCCGATCATCCTGCTTATCACGCTGTTCTTCATCACCCAGAGCCGCGTTCTGAATCTGATGCTGCTGGGCGACGACGTCGCGGTCACGCTGGGCACCAATCTGCTGCGCTACCGCCATCTCTATCTGGTGTTGTCCGCAATGCTGGTGGGCCTGACGGTCTACTGCACGGGCATGATCGGCTTCGTGGGCCTGATGATCCCCCACGTCGTCCGCATGCTCTTCGGCACCGATCACAAGCGGCTTCTGCCCCTGTCCGCGCTGCTGGGCGCGGTGTTTCTGATCTGGTCCGACGTGGCCTGCCGGATCATCATTCCCCGCAGCGAGCTGCCGCTGGGCATCCTGGTTTCCGTGATCGGCGCACCGTGCTTCGTGTATCTTATGGTTCGCAAATCCTACGGCTTCGGGGAGGGAAAGGCATGAATATACACGCAGAGGACGTGGAGCTCTCCCTCGGCGGCAGCCGGATTCTGCAGAAGATCGGCCTCGACGTGCGCAGCCGGGAGTTCGTGGGCGTGATCGGCCCCAACGGCAGCGGCAAGAGCACCTTCCTGAAATGCATCTACCGCGTATTGAAGGCCGACAGCGGCGCGATTGCGCTGGACGGAACGCCCATCAGCGCCTTTTCCGTGCGGGAAACGGCAAAAAAGCTGGCCGTGCTCTCCCAGCACAACTACTACAACTTCGAGTTTACCGTGCGCGACATTGTGCTCATGGGGCGCTCCCCGCACAAGCGGATGATGGAGCGTGACACCCAGGAGGACTTCGCCATCGTGGAGGATTCCCTTCGCAGGGTCGGGATGCTCCACTGCATCGACCGCATTTTCTCCACGCTGTCCGGCGGGGAGCAGCAGCGCATCATCCTCGCCCGCGCCCTCGCGCAGCGCACCGAGTGCCTGATCCTCGATGAACCCACCAACCACCTCGACATCAAATACCAGCTGCAGATTCTGGACGTGGTGAAGGGGCTGAACGCCACCGTGCTCGCCGCGTTTCACGATCTGAACATCGCCGCCATGTACTGCGACCGGATCTTCGCTATCGAAGCGGGGCGCGTGGTGGCCGGCGGCACGCCCGCGGAGGTGCTCACGCCCGCCCTGATCCGCCGCCTGTACGAGGTGGACGCGGACGTCCGCTCCGAACCGGACGGTCAGCTCAACATCGTCTATCATCCATTGAAAAAGGAGCGTCAATC
>JBJEUD010000072.1:0-18271 GCA_051883655.1 Candidatus Faecivicinus sp.
GGATGAAGCTCTTGCCGGACAGGCCGAACTTGCGGAAGATGCGGTCCATGATGAAGGCAATGCGGGCCATGTAGCCCACGTCTTCCAGGATGGCCAGCATGAAGAACAGCACCAGCAGCTGCGGCACGAAGCCGATGACCGCGCCGACGCCGCCAATGATGCCGTCGCCGATCAGGCCGACCAGCCAATCCGCGGTTCCGATACTTTCAAGCCAGGCCATTGCAGGCTCCTGAATCCAGGCCGCCACAAAGGTGTCGTTGGTGAAATCCGTGACAATGGTGCCGATGGTCGTCACGGAAATGTAATAGACAAACCACATCACGACGATGAAGATCGGCAGCGCCAGCCAGCGGTTGGTGACGATGCGGTCGATCTTGTCCGAAGTGGTCAGCGCGCCCTTCTTCTTGCCCTTCTTCACACAGGTGGAGACGAGCTTGCTGATGTAGGCATAGCGCTGGTTGGTGATGATGGACTCCGCGTCGTCATCCATCTCCTGCTCGCAGCTCTGAATGGCCGATTCGATGGCATTTCGGATGCCCTCGGGCAGATTCAGCTCGGCGATGACCTTCTCATCGCGCTCGAACAGCTTGATGGCATACCACCGCGCGAGGTGCTCCTCGACGATGCTGCCCTCGTGCACACTGCCGTCTGCATGATGATGATGCACAGCCTGCTCGCCGTCACGATGGGTAATGAGGTCCTCAATGTGCGCCAGCGCATGCTCAACGCTGCCCGCAAACACGTGCGGCAGGCTGATCTGCGCCTTCTTCTGCGCGAGCTCAGCGGCCTTCTTCGCCGCATCCAGGCTTCCGGAGCCCTTCAGCGCCGAGGTTTCGACAACCTCGCAGCCCAGCGCTTCGCCCAGCTTCTTCAGATTGATCACATCGCCGTTCTTGCGCGTGATGTCGATCATGTTCAGCGCAATGACCATCGGAATGCCCAGCTCCGCCAGCTGCGTGGTCAGGTACAGGTTGCGCTCGATGTTGGTCGCATCCACGATGTTCAGAATCGCATCCGGCTTCTCATTCACCAGATAGCTGCGAGCCACAACTTCTTCCAGCGTGTAGGGCGAAAGGCTGTAAATGCCCGGAAGATCCTGAATGATCACGTCCTTCTCGCCCTTGAGTTTGCCTTCCTTCTTCTCCACAGTGACGCCCGGCCAGTTGCCGACATACTGATTCGAGCCCGTCAGATCATTGAACATCGTGGTTTTGCCACAGTTCGGGTTGCCCGCGAGCGCAATTTTGATCGCCATACCCATTGCCTCCTCAAATGTTAGCTATATCTAACTTATGTACGCAAGAAAACGGCTCTTATTCCACCTCAATCAGCTCGGCGTCGCTCTTCCTCACGGACAGCTCATAGCCGCGCACGGTCAACTCCATCGGGTCTCCCAGCGGCGCCACCTTGCGCACATACACCTCAGTGCCCTTGGTCAGTCCCATGTCCATGATGCGGCGCTTCAGCGCACCTTCGCCGTGCAGGCGCTTCACAACGGCGGTCTGCCCGATCTTCACATCCTTGAGTGTCTTCATGCTCCCTCTCTCCTTCCATCAAACCATGATCCGCATGGCCATCGTCTTGTCCAGTGCAATCCGGCTGTCCTTGACGGACAGGATCATGTTGCCCCCGATTTCGCTGACCACCGTGATCTGCTCACCCACGACGAAGCCCAGCTCCGCCAGATGCTGACGCACCTCATCCTTGCCCGTGATCTTGCGGATGATGTTGGTATCACCCACACTCGCCATCCCCAGTGGCATCATACGCTCCGCCTCCGTAAATTAGCCATATCTAACTTATGGTCTGAAAAAGTGGTTAGTCGTCCGCAACTTCTAACCAACAGTTAGTTTATCATCACTAACCGCATTTGTCAATCCCATCATAAAGATATAACATACGCGATGAACAGATCCCGCAAATCACTGCGCCTCCGCCAGCGCGCGGCCCAGCGCCTCGCAATCCGCAAGCGCCGCGTCATCCGGCGTCTCCAGGCAGATCACGCTTTCGCCAATGCGGTCGGCGCCAATGGCATCGCAATCCGCTTCCCAGTTGCGCATCCACTCACCATCGCCCCAGCCATACGAGCCGAACAGCGCAATCCTCTTGCCCTTGAGCTGCGGCTTGCAGGCCTCGAACATCGGCTCAAACTCGCTGTCCTCCAGCTGCTCCACGCCCATGGAAGGGCATCCGAATGCAATCGCATGATATTCGCCCACCTTGCCGACATCGAACTCCGATGCGGTAAAAAGCGTCCCCGAACTTCCCCGGGCTACCGCCTCCGCCATTGCCTCCGTGTTGCCTGTGCCGCTCCAGAAAACCACCGCTACCTTGTTCATGAAAATTCTCCTTTCATCATGCCGTTCGACTGCGCACCGTCAGCTGCGAAAGCGGCCGTCCCGATGCAAACTGACGGTCATAGACCTCTTTGCACTTGCGAAAGCGCGCAAAGGCGCGCAGCGCCTCGCATTCATTGGAATAAACCTTCCAGCAACCGCAGCACAGACAATTCTGACCATCGTTGCGAATGAAGTCAATGACGTCTGAGAGCGGATAACCGAGGAAGATGCCGATTTCATGGGGAAATTCCTCCGAAGCTGCGAGCCGTTCACGCAGGTGCGCAAGCACATCCTCGAGCCGGAACGACCGATAGCCGCACTCCTTCAGAAATGCCTGAATGCGCGGACAGCGCAGTGCGCTCACAAGATCGCGCTCCCGATAGAGATACAATAGCGCGCGCCCCTCCTTCTCCCGAAGCACCGTCAGTACCACGCCCTTCGGTTCAAACAGCGCATTCAATCGCACCAGCTCCGCCTCGAAATCTGCATCCCGGGAAATGCTGAACAAGCTCCCGAGCTTCAGCCTTGCCAGCGTCGGCGCGCCATGGGTTACCACCGCACTTTCCAGCATGCTCCACCCTCCTTTAACCAGGTTAGCGCATTCTAACCATCAGTCTGAAAAGAAACGCACTTCCTCGGAATGCGCCGTCATTGGGTTAGCTTTTGCTAACCTCTGATATTATAGCCGATCTGCCCGCCTCTGTCAATAGCCTCCCGCACGTTTTTTCAAATTTTCCATAGCCAATGGCGCCTTTCGAATCTTATGCCTCGGAAATCCTCTGAACAATCCCGGTTCGCCCTTTTCCGGCCGAGCCGGTGCTTCCGGTTGCAAAAGCCGGCCGGAAGAAAATCTTCCGGCCGGCACAATGGATTTACTTCGCAATGCGCAGCGTCTTGACCTCAAAGGTGCGGAAGTGCAGCTTCACGCAGCCTTCCTCCACGGGCAGCTCCTCGAGCTTGTTCTCGAGCATGTCGCAGGCCCAGACCTTGGAGGCGGGCAGATTCACGCCGAGCGCACAATTCGTATCGGCCTTCTTGGCCTCGTACAGGCGGACGATCACATCGCCGCTGCCATCCTCGGCGGGCTTCACCGTGTCGATAAATACGTTCGGCTCATCCACCACCAGCGCACTGAAGGACGGGCACGCGCCGCTGACAACCTGCATCGGCACGTTCAGGTCGTAGGCTTCCTCCACCACAGGGCTCTCGAGGAAATTCCCCTCCCAGGCGGTGAACGCATAGGTGAAATCGTGCTCGCCGTTGTCCGCGCGCATCTCCGGGGTTGCCGCAGCGCGCAGCAGCGTCAGCTGCATCTCATTGCCATTCATGCTGATGCCGTACTTGCAGTCGTTGAGCACCGCCGCACCGTGACTGCTGTCGCAAAGCGCGCTGTAGCGCTGGTTGCAGACCTCGAAGCGATCGCTGTCGTACAGGCGGGAGCGGTGGGTCGGATGGGTCATATAGCCGAACTGGATTTCATTGATCGCCTCCGTGGCCTGCACGTCCACGGGGAAGGTCACCTTCAGCAGGCGATGCAGCTCATGCCAGTCCACATGGGTCACGAAATCCACGCGGCGGCTGCCGGCCTCCAGAACGATGTCCTGGGAGAAGGTGGAATTGAGCACCTTGCACTCCAGATGAATTGCAGCGCGCAGGCCGCCCGCTTCCTTGACGGTCAGCGTCACGGGCTCGTCGATTTCGACGGGCTGCAGGATGTAGTTGGAATCGATATCCCAGGCGTCAAACAGTCTCGGCACATCCTTGTACATCAGCAGTCTGTTCATCGCGCCGGCGGCATACTCGCGGCCGGTCTCCTTGTCGATGAAGGAAACGATCTCGCCGCGCGCATTCAGCGTCGCGCGAACCACGGCGTTCTCGATCACGGCACCGCTCTCCGTCAGCTCAGCAGACGCGGTCTCCGGCAGTTCGCAGTGCTCCGCAGGCACCAGGGAAATCGCGCCGCAGGGCGGAACGGTCACCAGCGCCAGCACGCCCGCTTCGGTCTTCTGGGTGGAGACCTCATCGCCGTCGGCGGTCATCGCACCGCTGGCAAATGCCTCCGGCAGCACGACCAGTCCGGTGCGCGCAAAGGACAGGGAGTTGAACACGGTCACGCCGTCGCCCTTGACGAGGGCTGCAAATGCATCATCGCGCACCGCGTCGGCCTCGCCGATGACCCACTTATGATCGCGGCGGGCATCCTCATAGACCTTGCCAATGGACGAGCCGGGCAGGATATCGTGGAACTGGTTGAGCAACAGCTTCTTCCAGGCCGCGTCCATGCGCGCCAGCGGATACTCCGCGCCGCCGAGCATGGCCATCACGCCCCACATCTCCGCCTCGCGCAGCGCCAGCTCCGCCTTGCGGTTGCCGCGCTTGATCGCCGCCTGAGAGGTGAATACGCCGCGATGAGCGGAGAAGTACAGCTCGCCGACGTAGGTGTGCTCGGGGCCGCCCTCAGCCTCCATATCCTGGAAGAACTTGGTGGGCGTCTCCATGCGAACGCGCGGCATGCCCTCCAGGTCCTTTTCGCGCCTGAGCTGCTCGACATAGTCGCGGCAGGGGCCGCCGCCGCCGTCGCCGTAGCCGTAGGGCAGCAGGAAGGCGTCGAGTCCGCGCTTCTGCACGCGCTTGTTCCAGGTCTCGCAGAGCTCCTGAGGATCGGTGCGATAGGTATAGCTGGTGGGCAGGAAGGTGTCGATCTGGGAACCGTCCGCACCCTGCCAGGTGAAATAGTGATACGGGAACTGGTCGCCCTCGTTGTAGGACCAGAAGATCTTCTGCGTCACCAGATACTTCACGCCGCAGCTCTTTAGGATCTGAGGCAGCGCTGCGGAATAGCCGAAGGTATCCGGCAGCCACAGCACCACGCTGTCCAGATCGAACTCATCCTTGAAGAAGCGCTTGCCGTGGATTACCTGGCGGACGAGAGATTCGCCGCTGGTCATGTTCGTGTCGGGCTCAACCCACATCGCGCCCTCGACGATCCACTGTCCGTCCTTCACCGCCTTCTTGATGCGCTCATAGAGCTCCGGATAGTGTTCGCGGCACATCACATAGCTGGCCGGCTGGCTCTGGAGGAACTTGTACTCGGGATACTCCTCGATCAGGCGCAGCTGCGCGGCAAAGGTGCGGGAGGTCTTGCGATGGGTCTCGGCCATGGGCCACAGCCAGGCAAGGTCCAGATGGGCGTTGCCGATGGCGTAGAACACCGGCGCGGTCGAGCCATTCTTCGCCTCCAGCGCGGGCTTGAGCGCCTCGCGGGCAGCGCGATAGCTGGCGATACGGCCTTCGAGCGGCTGCTCGAAATCGACGATCAGCGTGAACTGCTCCAGCGCCTTGGCGATTCTGTCCGCGCGCAGGCTTTCGGGATCGACCTGATCGCCCAGCACGCTCAGCGTTTCGACGTCCATCAGCAGCTGATAGGCGTCCTCATTCCAGATTCCATAGGTCATATTGCCCAGCGTGGCGCGCTCGCCCTCCACCTTCGGATCGGTGTAGGACCCGGGCAGCACAGGACCGGTGGCGCAGCCGCCGAACTTGCTTTCGGGATAGAAATGGCCCGCATAGGCCTCCAACAGCAGGTCGTAGGTGTGGCCAGCCTCTCCGGAACGGGTCAGGCAGTTGTCCACAATGTAATGATGGGGCGTGTTCACCCATTCGGCGCGGTAGGTGCCAAAGGACTTGCCGTCAACGAATACGGTGGTTTCGCCGCCGGTGACCAGATTCATGACGATGCGCTTGCCCTGCGCCTCGGCGGGAAGCGTGATCTTGCTGCGCATCCAGCAGTACTCATAGATGTGTCCCCACTTCGTGCCATGGGGCATCGGCGCGAAGTCACCCTTTGCCGCCTCCGCAGGAGTGAGGTGGTCCATCGTCATAAAGGACTCGACCTCGATCGGGCCCAGCGGCAGATACAGGTCCTGGCGAAGCGTTTCAAGCCAGTGGCGAAGCCTGCCCTGCCATTCGGAATGCATGTACTTCATGTCAGATTGTTCCTCCGTCCGCGTAATTCTGCAGTTTCCTTTCCCAGTGGTCGGATAAGAATTGCCCCCTTGCCATCATCATCGGAGGTCTGTCCCATGCACTTCAACGAATGCACATGAGCCCATGATGCTCGGTAAGCAAAACATTCCATATTTATATTCGATCCTCCCAACCCGTATTCCTCCCGACTTCCTGGAGATCCACAAAAAAATCGGGAACAGTTTCCTGTTCCCGATTGAGAAGTAATTCCTGCGTCAGTTGCCCTTCTTCACCAGCGAATGGAAGCAGAGCACCTTTCTCTCTCCACCGAGGTCGAGCATTTCAGGGCGCTTCTTGCGGCATTCGTCCGTAGCATAGGGGCAGCGGGGCGCAAACTTGCAATAGGTGATGGCGAACTCCTTGTCCTCCATGTCCGGCATGACCATGTCGTCCGTCCACTTGTCGCCCACGCGCGGAACGGCGTTCATCAGCAGCTCCGTATAGGGGTGCGCGGGATTGTCCATGATCTCCTTGGCCGGGCCGTACTCGATCAGACCGCCGCGATAGAGCGTGGCGATATAATCGGAGACATAGTAGGCGGTGGAAAGATCGTGGGTGATGTAGATGAACGAGACTTTATACTTGTCCTTCAGTTCCTTGAACAGGTTGACGATGTTCATCTTCATCGAAGCGTCAATCGCCGCGACAGGTTCGTCCGCAATGATCAGCTTCGGGCGGGTGATCAGCGCGCGCGCAATGGAGACGCGCTGCAGCTCACCGCCGGAGAACTGCGTCGGATACTTGCCGCGCACAACCTCGAGCGACATGCCGACGTTGTGCAGAATCTCGTCGATCATCTTCTCCGCTTCCTGCTTGTTCTTGCAGATGCCCAGGCGCAGTGCGGTGTTGAACAGATAGGTGTCCACCGTCTTGCGGGCAGAGAAGGTCTCGAAGGGATTCTGGAAGATGGGCTGCACGTCCAGCTTGAACTGCTTCGGATCATACGACTTTCTGTCCGCATAGGACTTGCCCAGCAGCTTGATGTCGCCCATGTCCGGCTTGTACAGGCGCAGGATCATTTTGCACAGCGTGGACTTGCCGCAGCCGGACTCGCCAACGATGGAGAGGATAACCGGCTTGCCTGCATCGATGCTCAGGGAGATATCGTCGTTTGCGACCAGCTTCTTGCCCATCAGCATGCCGCCGATGCGGAAGATCTTGCTGACATTTTGGATCTCAAGCAACTTTTCTGCCATGTCAGTTCACCTCCGGAGTCAGATAGTGGCAGGCCGCGAAACGGCCGGGCTTGATCTCCCGGAATTCGGGAACATCCTGGCGGCACTTGTCCGTTGCCTGCGGGCAGCGCGCAGCAAAGCGGCATCCGGGCGGCGGATTCTTCAGGGCCGGCGGACGGCCGGGAATGCCGACCTTCTGGCTCTTGTCGCCCACGCGCGGGAGGGCGCCGATGAGCATCTTGGTGTACGGATGGATGGGATCTTCGAAGATATCCTCCGTCTTGCCCAGCTCGACAAAGCTGCCGGAATACATGATGCCCATGCGGTCGGTAATCTGGTAGTGCACGCCCATGTCGTGGCTGACGATGACCAGCGTGTTCTTGAACTGCTTCTGCAGTCTGGTCAGCATCATCAGAATGCCGCGCTGCACAACGACGTCCAGAGCGGTCGTCGGCTCGTCAGCCAGCACCACATTGGGGGACATGAAGGTGGCCAGGGCGATGATGGCGCGCTGGCGCATGCCGCCGGACAGCTGGAAGGGGAACGCTTCGAGCACGTCCTTGGACAGTCCGAGCTCTTCGAGGTACTTGCCGACGCGCTCTAGCGTCTGCGCCTCGGTTTCATTCTTGCGGTCCTCTTTCGGAATGGAGTCGATAAACTGGCTCTTCAGGCGCACGATGGGGTTCAAAACGCTCTGCGCGGCCTGAGGAACATAGGAAATGTTGTTCCACCAAGTTTTGCGAATCTGGCCCGACTCGTAGGAGAAGGGCTTGCCGTTCTTTTCGCCGCTCAGAATGACCTTGCCCTTGTCGATCTCCAGCGGGAACTCGACGATGTCGTAGAGGGTCTTCAGGAGCGTCGATTTGCCGCATCCGGATTCGCCGGCAATACCGAAAATCTCGTTGTCGTAAATTTCAAAGTTGACGTCCTTTACGACGTGAACGTTGCCGTCGATTGTCTTATAGGAGGCGGAGAGGTTGTCAATTTTCAACATCTTTATCTACCTCTCTTCATGGACATGTAGTCGTTGTAGCCGGTGATCAGCATGAACAGGCCGACGAACAGCAGCACGGTCGCCAGGATGGGCGGAAGGATCCAGTTCCAGCGGCCCGCCATGATGGCGTTATAGTTGCGCGCCCACTGGATCATGTTGCCCAGGGAAACCAGGTTGGCCGGGGACAGACCCAGAACCGCAAGGCTGGACTCGGAGCCGATGGCCGACAGCGTCGCATTCATGAAGTTCGACAGCGACCAGGTCAGCGCGAAGGGCAGGATCTCGGTCACGACGATCTGCACCGTGCCCTCGCCGGAGAACTTTGCCGTGTGGATGAAGTCGCGCTCCTTCAGAGTCAGCGCCATGGAACGGATCTGGCGGCTGGGCCATGCCCACGCGAACATTGCCAGCACCAGCGCCATCAGAATGACCGTGGAATTGCTTCCCTTCATCAGCGACGTCATCAAAATCAGAACCGGCAGCGACGGGATGACGACGAACGTATCCGTAATCACCATCAGGATTCTGTCCAAAGTGCCGCCGACGAAGCCGGCGACCAGGCCGACGAACACGCCCACAACAGTTCCCAGGAAAGCGACGATAAAGCCGATCATCAGGGAATTGTGGATCGCTTCAATCAGCAGCCAGAAGATGTCCTGGCCCTGAGAAGTGGTTCCGAAGAAATGCTCCATCGAGGGCGCCAGGTTCTTGGAACGGATATTGTTCGGGAAAGGATCCGCATGGGGAATGTAGAAAACGATAAAGCCAAGGATGAGGAAGAAAGCAGTCATGATGAGGCCGAACTTCAAACGTCCATTGGCGTTCTTCCAGAACTTTTTCATATTCTTCGCTCCTCCTTTCTTAGCTATACCGAATGCGCGGATCGATGAACGGATAGATCAGGTCGGCGATCAGCGTACAGGTCGCAATGGCGACGATGGAAATCGTGATGCAGCCGAGGATCATGTTGTAGTCCGACTGGGTGATGGCGTCCTGAATCAGAGTACCAACGCCCGGATAGCCGAAGATGATCTCCGTCATGATCGATCCATTGAAAACTCCGCCGAGACTCATGGCCAGAGCCGTGATCTGGGTCAGAATGGAATTGCGGAAGACATAGCTCTTGCCAATCTTGCCTTCGCTCAGGCCGCGATAGCGGGCATAGAGTACGAAGTCCTCCTCCGCCGTGGTGCTCGCCAGGGATTTCATCGAAATGATCCACCAGCCGGTACCCAGCAACAGGATGGAAAGTGCGGGCAGGACAGAAGCTTTCAGCAGCGACGTTATGAATGCCACCCAGCCGCCATTATACAGAATGGTGGCGCGCAGCGGGAACCAGCCAAGCACGTAGGAGAAGACGATCTGCAGAATCAGAGCCACGATGAAGTACGGGATCGGATAGATGCAGATGGCGACCGTCTCCAGGATCTTGGAGGAGCGCTTGTTCTTGCGGAAGCCCGCGAGAAGGCCGATGATGTTGCCGATGATCCACGCCAGAATCGTCGTCGTCAGCGACAGACCGACGGTATACGGCAGATTGCGTGTGATGATCTCACTCGCCGGCGTGGGATAGCTCATCAGGGACGGGCCAAAGTCGAAATGGAGCAGGCCCTTCCAGAGGAACGAGGTGTACTGGCTCCAAAGAGAGCCCTCCAGGCCGAACTGGATGCGCAGCGATGTGCGCAGCGCTTCCTTCGCCACAGGGTCCATCTGACCGGAGCGGGCCTGCATCTGGCCGATCATGCCCTCGACGGGGTCAGATGGGAACATGCGGGGAACGAAGAAGATAAATGTTACGCCGATGAGGATGGTCAGCGCCCATGTCAAAAGGCGCAGTCCCAAATACTTCCAAAATTTCACTGGCTACACCCCTCCGTGTTACAGCTTCAAAAACTTTGCCGAGTGTCAAGCGGCAGCACCACCTACACCGGGGCGCGCCTTGATGGACGACGTTCAGCTAGAAGATAGAAGAATGCACGCGCCGCGTCAGGCGGCGCGTGCAAATGACCTATAAGCGCACTGTCAAGTGCATCTATGCCTTATGCCGCGGGGGTGATTTCAGCAACGATGTACTTGAAGCAGCTCCACCACCACCAGGGACCATTGTAGGGGTTCGCGGCGCAGGGGTAGTTGGTCCAGTAGGTGCTGTTGGTGGGAACGAACTTCACGCCAGAGTGGAAGCCGATGAAGGGCATATCCTCGATAGCAACCTTCAGGAACTCCAGGCCCAGCTCGTAAGACTCTTCGCTGTCCGGAGAAACCTTGGCCATCTCGTGGATGATCTCAGTGGCGCGCTCGTTGTTCCAGCGGGTGCCCTGGCCAGAGCCGATCTCGCCCATGGGAGCAATCAGGTCAGCATCCCAACCATTGATCTGGGAGTACAGGTCCTTGACAATGAAGCCGGTGGGCCAGATGCCGCGGATCTCGTATTCGCCAGTGCCGTTGTTGGTATCCCAGGTCGCGGAGGACTCGGAGGAGATGTTGCAGTTGAGGCCGAACTTGGTCAGCTGGTCGTACGCAGCCTGAACGCCGCGGCCGGCCTGAGCTTCGGTGTCAGCCAGATAGGTCAGATTGATGGTGAAGGGCTCGCCGTTGAAGTACCAGCCGTCGTCCTTCTTCTCGAGGCCGGCCTTGACCAGCAGCTTCTCGGCGGATTCCGGATCGTACTTCCAGCAGCCGATACCGAACATCTCAACCAGCTCTTCCTCGGTGCCTTCAATGCCCAGCTCGGTGGCCATGCGGGACGCATAGTCGGGGTCGAAGGGCTTCACAGTGGTGCCGTCGCCCAGATCCAGCTCGAAGTTGGAGACCCACTCCAGCAGGGGCTTGTAGTACAGCTCCTGGCCAGCGCTGGTGGCGGTGACGATCGGGAAGCAGGAAGCACGGCCGACGCCGTCGAAGATGCCCAGGGAGATCTCGTCGAAGTTCATCGCCAGAGCGATGGCCCAGCGGAAGTCAGCACTGTCATAGGGAGCGCCCTTGCCGATGGAGAAGCCGAGGCCCTTGGAGCAGGGGTCGTCGGAGGTCGCGTACGGGAACTCATCGTACCAGCAGGCGATCTTGTCGTTGGCGGAGGTCATGACGTCCAGGATCTCGGGCGTCACTTCGCACATTACGTCAACTTCGTTGTTGATCATGGCCATCTGGCGGGTGGTGTCATCGCCCAGGACCTTGAACAGCACGTACTTGGCGGCGGGAGCCTCGGTCTTGCCGGTCACGACGCCCAGCGTGGACTGCTGCCAGTCCTCACGCAGCTGATACAGGATCCACTGGCCGTTGGGATCGTAATCCTTCACGGTGTAGGGGCCAGCCACGACGGGATTCTCATCCTTGAACTGGGTGACATCCTCGACCTGGGAGTAGATGTGCTCGGGAACGATGCGGTAGTCGGTGCCCCAGATGGTAACGCCGAACTTCAGCGCCAGGCGGGGGAAGGACTCCTTGGTGGTGAACTTGACGGTGTAGTCGTCAACCTTCTCCACGGACTCGAACACGGAGCTCACATAAGCGGACTGGCCGATGCCAGGGTTGTCCATGATCATGTTGAAGGTGAACACGACGTCGTCAGCGTTCAGGTCTTCGCCATCGGACCACTTGATGCCCTGGCGGATCTTCACGATGTGCTCAGTGAAGTCCTCGTTGGACTCGGGCATGCCCTCGGCGACTTCGCCGTACTGCTCGCCCTTGACGGTGTCAATTTCCCACAGGTGGGCAGACATGAGCTGGTGGATACCGAAGCCCATCTGGGTGCCCAGCATGTAACCGTTGAACTGACCAGGCACGTCAGTCGGAGTCTGCGTTTCGACGATCAGCGTCTCCGCGCGGGGCGTTCCGACCTCAGTCATTTCCTCAGCAAAGGCAATGCTGCCCAGAGAGAGCACCAGAGCCAGCGCAAGGACGAGAGAAAGGATCTTACGCATAAACTTACCTCCTTTATTTTCCACGGATTGAAGCCCGTGGTGTCACAAAGATAAAGACCGGCATAAACAGAACGGCGCACCACCTTGCGCCTTCATACTGCGAACCGTACCGATCTTCGCGACACAAATATATTAACACATCGAACACAGCTTGTCAACATTTCAATGAAAAATCTAAAAAAATGTCCGCGATATAGGCAGATTATGCAAATTTCAAAGGTTGCGCAATCCCCTTCTTTGTCATATTGTATATTGGAAATTCACCTCAGCATTATTTGTCCATTTCCGCCAAAAATCATGGGGATCGCCGCATCCGGCGATCCCCCTGCAGATCTGGCGCAGAGCTCAGTCCACGCAGGTGAGCAGATCCTTGTAGAACTGCTGCATTTCCTCTTCCGTATCGAAATTGGCGATATACATCTGGTTGGCCATGGCTCCGGAGAGGGCGTCCGGGATGCGCCCGCTCATCTTGATGTTCGCGCCGTACTTCGCCACGATCGCGTTGTGATCCATGGCAAACTTCTTGCCGTCGCGGCGGCCGCAGAAGGCGCAGAAGTGATGCGCGCGGTCCAGCGGCACGTCGGTGCGGTCGAAGGCCACCATGTCCGCCCAGATCTTGTACACGTCGACCTCGTTGGAGAAGTCGTACATATCCGGGGAATAGCCGCCGGAGGGCCGCATGTTGACCTCGAGGCCCAGGATATCGCCCTTCTTGCCCAGCCCGGGCTGATCCGCCTTGAGCACGAAGAACTCCAGGTGGACGAAGCGGCTCTTCACGCCGAAGGACTTCACTGTGCGGTGGCCGAAGTCCCGCATCTCATCGGAGAGCTCCTTGACGATGTAGTAGGTGGAGTTGTCGTTGTCGTTGACGATGTCCATGATGGACTGGGGCGTGACGTTGCCGGTCTCGAAGATCGGCTCACCCTTGGAATCGATGATCGCGTCGTAGGTGCGCACCTCGCCGTTGACGAACTCCTCCATGATGTAGATGTTGTCGTCCTTGGTGGCAAAGAAGTAGTCCAGATCGGCGTCGGACTTCAGTTTGTAGGTGTTGTTCGCGCCCACGCCGTTGTCCGGCTTGACGACCACCGGATAGCCCACCTCGTGGGCAAACGCCTTCGCCGGCTCATACTCATGAACCAGGTGATAGCGCGCCGTGGGAATGCCGGCCTTGGCGTAGTATTCCTTCATGGCCGACTTGTGCTTGATGCGCTCCATGTCCGCCGTCTGCTGACCGGTCGTGATGTTGAAGGCCGTGCGCAGCGCCGCGTCGCGCTCCAGCCAGTACTCGTTGTTGGACTCCAGCCAATCGATCTTGCCGAATTTGTAGGTCAAAAACGCCACTGCGCGGAAAACCTCGTCGTAGTTCTCCAGGCTGGAGACCTTGTAATAGTCCTCCAGGCTGTCGCGCAGCTCCTGCTTGAGCTCGCCGTAGGGGCAGTCGCCGATGCCCAGCACGCGCAGGCCGTTCTTCTTCAGCTCCGCGCAGAAGTGCCAGTAGGTCTCGGGGAAGTTCGGGGAAATAAAGATGAAATTCTTCATTGGTATCCTCTCCTTTGCTGCAGTGCGTGGATATATGGCAGGAAAAGCGGCGCGGCGCACGGCAGAAATGCCGCCGGAATCCCACGCTGCACGGGACGCCCGAAGGGCATGTCCGCGTCCTAGAAGATGAGCTGCGGAACGTAGTGATCAACCTGCTTGAACCACCAGTCCCAATCGTGATTGACGTCATAGCCCCAGAAATCCACCTGCGCATGGATGCCCTTATCGCGGCAGACCTGCGCCAGCCGGCCGGTGCTGACCTTCAGCTCGTCCTCCCACGCGCCCTGTCCCACGCAGAAGATCATCTTGCGCTGGTTGTACATGGAGATATAGGGATGATCGAAGGGCATATTGGCCAGATACAGGTTCGGAGAGTTGTTGTACAGCGTCTCGTCCATGTAATCGCCGAAGAAGTTGCCGGGATCGTACAGGCCGGACAGCGCCAGCACCGAGCCGAACAGATCCGGGCGGCGGAAGAAGAAGTTCGCCGCGTGCGTCGCGCCCATGGAGCAGCCGAAGGTCATGATCGGCAGATCGCAGAAGTTCCGCTCGCCGCTCAGATGGCGAATGGTGGGCACCAGCTCGTCCACCGTATAATGATACCAGCGCTCATGCTGCTGGACGCGCCAGGCGCAGTCGCCGCCGAGGTTGGCATAGGTCTCCCCGTCGATCGTATCCATGGAATAGACGGTCACGAAGCCCGCCTCGATCCACTTGGCCCACACATCCACCATATGGAAGGCCTCAAAGTCCCAGAAGCGCCCGGCCTGGCAGGGGATGAACAGCACCGGCTTGCCGCGGTGGCCGTAAATCTTGAACTCCATGTCCCTGTGCAGATGGTCGCTGTAATGCTTGTAATAACGAATCTCCATGAAACCACTCCCCATCCCGTTTTGATCGTTTACAACCCCAGACAATCCATGAAAATCGGAACCTGCTGTTCCCAGGAGGCCTCGCTGTGCGTGCCGCCCGGCACGATGCGAAACGCCAGATTCACGCGCTTGCTCAGCAGATGATGCGCCACGGAGATCAGCGCCTCCGCCGAGGCGGCATGATTGTAAATCTCCTCGCTGCCATAATCCAGATAGATACAGGTATCATTTTTGATCTCAGCCCTCGAGATCATGCGGACAATCTTTGCCGGCGACACCCACAGGCTGGGCGACAGGCATGCGGCCCGCTGAAACACATGATTGTATTCCACCGCTCCGTACAGCGCCATCAGTCCGCCCATCGAAGAGCCGCAGATGATCGTGTGCTCGCGGTCCGGAAGCGTGCGCAGCTTCGCATCAATCACGGGTTTGAGCTCGTTCACCATCCAGTCCATATAGATCTTGCCCTTGCCCTCAATCTTTCCCAGCGTCGTGTTCTCATAGGTCAGCGGCGAATATTCAATCAGCCGGCTGTCCCCCTCGTGATTGCACTCAATGGCCACGATGATCAGCGGCTTGCGCGTCCAGCCCATATAGCTGTTCATGCCCCAGGATTTTCCGTAAGTGGCGTCGCTGTCAAAAAAGACGTTGTGACCGTCGAACATATACATCACCGGAAACCGCCGCGTGGGCTCGTCCGCATAATAATCCGGCAGGTAGATATACCCCTTTCGGGTCTTGCTGCCGCTGAGCTGAGGGATGGTCAGATCCCATTTATAGATCATGCGCATCGCTTCCTTTATTTTTCGTTGTAGTATAGTATAGTGGAAAATTCCATAAATGTCAATTTTCATTCGCATGCGCACACACAATTAACCGCGGCCAGCGCACAAAAAACAGGAGTCCTCCCTCAGCCGGAAGGACTCCCTGGCCCGAAACCGGGCGGTTTGCCCGGTGCGTCATGCGCGCCGGGCGCGGTTCATTTATTCCTCCCGATCATACCGACAGCACCGGCAGGAGCGGAAGATCAGCAGCGCGATGATCACAGCTGCCATGGTTACCGCGAACACGATCACGGCGGCCAGCGCACTGAAAATCCGTTCGGCAAAGATCGCGCCGAAAATCAATCCGATCGTCAGCACAAGCAGCAACGTAAAGAAGCAGAGCACGCGGCCAACGCACGGCATATTGCACCTGTCTCTCCAGCAGGTTTCCTGGATATTCATGAAATCACCTCTTTCCCGGATTCCACTTTATCCTATGCGCCCGCCGGAAAAGCGTGCGGCCCATCCGCATTTCATCGCTTCTGATTTTCACCCGTCAGCCCTTGCGGACCGGATAGCAGATCTCCGTGACGAACTCGTCCGGATTGGAGGTCTCGTGGGGACTCACGTGATAGATGTTGAAGGGATAGCCGTCGTAAACATAGCCGTTGTCCCGCACCCATTGGGCGATGACCTCGTTGACCGCGCCGATCTGGCTGTAGCTGCCCTTGCAGATCGCAGAGGCAAAGGTCACCGGCGGCAGGGTTCTGAAGCGGACGTGCTCCGTGTCCGGGTAGCTCCCCTTCACCGTCTTCGAGGCCTCCACGTCCACGTCCCTGTCCCTGTATTCCCCGTCCAGGAAGGTCACGCAGCAATAGCAGGGGTTGTCCGCCGCCAGCTTCAGCGGTGCCGTCTCGCGAACCAGCACCTCCCACAGCATTCCTTCATGATCGTAGCTGGGAATCGTCATGCGCACGCAGGCGGCATAGCGCTCAGGCAGGGTCTTCAAAGTAACGTTGTATTTCATGGCATCGTCATCCTTTCTCAGCCGTTCCCGGGCCGTCTCCAGCAGCCGCAGCCGATACTGCGTCTGCTCCAGCAGCTCGCCAAGCTCCGCCTGTTTTACGCGAAGGAAATCGTCCACCGCATCCGGATCATCATAGTGCTTCAGAATCCCGCCGATGGCGGCGATTCCAAAGCCCATGTCCTTCAGCGCAGCGATGCGCCCCGCAGCGGAAAGCTGGTCCTCGCTGTAATACCGGTAGCCGGTAAAGCGGTCGATCTCCACGGGGCGAAGCAATCCCGTCTCGTCATAATGGCGCAGCATGCGAATGCTGATTCTGGACAGCTTCGAGAATTCTCCAATTTTCAGCATACTGTTCTCCTCCAGATCTGTCGGTTTTCTGAGCTCATGATGATTGTACTGCCTGCCACCATGGGAGAGTCAATAGCCAATTCCACATTTTCCTTCTGCACAGCCCCCTTGACTTCCATGTTATAATGATCATGACAACAATTACAGGAGATCACATTGATGAAGAGAATTCTTTGCTGCCTGCTGGCCCTCATCCTGCTGGGCGCGCTGGCCTCCGCCGAAGAGATCCGCGACACCGTGCGCGTGCAGTTTGAAGACGGCTTCGCCCTCTCCCTCCCTTCCGACTGGGTGAGCTACGAAGTCGCGCCCGAGCTCGCCGATTCCGGCTTTATCTACTGTCTCGGCAGCGCCGACGGCGCGCAGCTGATGTACATCCAGCGCTGGAACGCCGATTATGCCGAACTGTCCGAGCTGGAGAGCGCCCTCGCATCCCGCGAGGAAATCGAGCTCCGAACCGCTGCCGACGGCAACCGCTTCCTGATGTACAACTTCGCCGACGCCGACTGCAGCGGCTGCGCAACCCTCTTCAACGGCTCCGTCCTGAATCTGCTCTTTCTCCCCCAGACCGATTCCGAATGCATGCTCATCGCCGCCATGATCATGGAATCGGCCGACCTGGGCTGAGCGCTCCGTGAATTTCGCCCCGACCCGCTTCAATCGCCGGTCGGGGCGAAAATATTGCGGCACAGTCCGCATCAAAAACGCTTCCTATAATATAACCAATTAATATAATCATTTGGCTGTGCAGGTCCAAAGCATAGAATTCAGCGGAATGCCGATTTTTCCGTTCCAGCTTCACCGGAACACCCTGCAATCCGCCTCTTATCCCGAACGCAGTATCCAGCATAAAGCAAAGTCCCTGACCGCTCGGATCTATGGCGGTCAGGGACGTCATTTTGCACCACGTTCTGCCAGAAAAGCAACTCAGGAGTCAAGCGGCGACCATCGCCGCGCAGCCTCCGTCACATCAACGCGGCAGCAATTGCCTGCTAGAACTCGAGCTTCTTCTCCAGCCAGGGAATCAGATTGTCGATGGCGACAACCTCCTGCTGCATCGTATCGCGGTCGCGAACGGTGACGTTGCCGGTGGTCTCGGTGTCGAAGTCCACGCAGATGCAGTAGGGCGTGCCGATCTCGTCCTGGCGGCGATAGCGCTTGCCGATGGAGCCGGTCTCGTCGTAATCGCACATGAACTTCCTGGCCAGCTTCGCGTACAGCGCGCGGGCCTGCTCGCCCAGCTTGTTCTTCTGAAGCGGCATGACGG
>JBJEUD010000073.1:0-18168 GCA_051883655.1 Candidatus Faecivicinus sp.
CTGTATTCAGTATATCAGAAAAGACCGCATATATCGACCTTTTTTGACAAACTGAGAGGCCCTGCACCTGGGTGCAGGGTCTCTTGTTTGTGTGAGGATGAAATCAGAATTGCCGGAACAGTGCGACGACCTTGCCGACGACCTGAACGCTGTCGGCATAGATGGGTTCCATGAAGCGGTTTTCCGGCTGCAGCCGCACGCGCTTTTTCTCATAGAAAATGCGCTTGACGGTGGCCTCGTCCTCGATCATGGCGACCACGATTTCGCCGTTTTCAGCGTTGTTCTGTTCGCGAACGACGATGATGTCGCCATCCAGAATACCGGCCTCAATCATGCTCTCGCCCTGCACGCGCAGGCAGAACAGGTCGTCCTTCCCCAGCATCTCCTGGGGGAGGGTCAGATATTCCTCGATATTTTCGATGGCCAGTATGGGCAGTCCGGCGGTGACGCGGCCCACCAGCGGCACGCTGCGGCCGCGGGACTGGGTGCCGTCGATGACCTCCAGCGCCCGGGGTTTTGTCGAATCGCGGCGGATGAGCCCCTGCTGCTCCAGGTGGTTCAGATGGGCGTGCACCGTGGACGTGGATTTCAGCCCGACGCCTGCGCAAATCTCGCGAACAGACGGCGGATATCCCTTCTGTTCGATCTCCTTTTTGATAAAATCGAGTATTTTTTGCTGATTCTGCTGGGAAGAACGCATTGAATTCACCTCGCCTTGTGCTTCTGAAGAGATTATAGCACAATCGAACACAAAATGCAAACATTTGTTCGAAAAACGTACAATTCCGTCAGAATATGACAAAAAAAGAAAAAATGTTGACAATCACGCCATATTGTGGATTAAATTCCCTGATTGTGGTATAATGTGTCAAAGAATGGCTGAAGAGGAGGTGCGGAGCATGGGCAATGCAGAATTTTCCGGCAATTACTCGCATAACATTGACCCCAAGGGCCGCGCCACCATCCCTTCCGCCTATCGCGAGGCACTGGGCGAGAACTTTACGCTGGGATTGAACAATCAGTTCAACGCACTCGCGCTCTATCCGGCGGAGGAGTGGGAGAAGATCAGCGCCCGTCTGAACCGCATTCCGGTCAGCGATGCCCGCGGCATGGCCTATGTTCGCCTGATCAAGGCCTTTTCCTACACGGACCAGAAGCTGGACGGGCAGGGGAGACTGCTGATTCCCAATGGATTGAGGGACAAGGTGGGCATGGACAAGGCGATCACCTTCGTCGGCGTCGGGCGCTTCCTGGAGATCTGGGATACTGCGCGGTTCAACGAGTTCTGCGCGGCGTCCGAGGCGGACTTTGCGGAGCTGATGGACTACGTCAACGACCGTTACTTCGGCGCGAATGAGGACTGACGTTCTATTGAGAAGGGCGGGGGAATAGAGTATGGACAGAAAGATGGAGCGCCACGGGCGCATTCGGCGGGAGCAGCGCCTGACGCGCGTTCTGCTGGTCGTGGCGGCGGTGTTGCTGTTCACCGGGCTGTTTGCCCAGATTGCCGTGCGCGCGCGGATCTCCAGCCAGGCCAAGGAGATCGCTGCGGTCCAGGCGCAGATTCGCGCGATGAGCGCGGATGCGGACAACCTGACGCTGTGCATCAACCAGCATCACGATCTGGAGGCCATCGCAAGGCGCGCGCTGGAGATGGGCATGGAGCAACCGGGAGACGACCAGCTGCGGGTGCTGAACCTGCCGGCAGTCGATGGAGATACATCCACGCAGACCGTCGCGAATACCGACGGTGAGGAAATCAACGGCTAGTATTTCCTGGGCGGGGAGGGATGTGCTTGGTTCTGACCGGACCGGTCATCCGTCGCCGCCTTGCGCTATGTATGGCCATCTTTTTCGGCCTGTTCGTGGCGCTGGGCGCGCGACTGTTCTATCTGCAATGCATCGCTGCGGAGGATCTGCAGCGGCGTGCGCAGGCACAATGGACGTCCGAGAGCATCATTCGCCCCACGAGGGGGATGATCCTGGATCGGAACGGAACGGTTTTGGCGCAGAGCGCGACGGCGTATACCGTCTGTGCCAGCCCGAGACAGGTGGCCGATGCCGAGCGCTTCGCCCAGCTGGTTGCGCCAGTGCTGGATCTGGAGCCCTCCGAGGTGCAGAAGAAGGTCTCCGACCGGACCAAGGGCGGCGTGACGATCAAGCGCCAGGTTTCCCGGGAGATCGCACAGCAGCTCAAGAGCATGCTGGCAGAGCATCAGGCGCAGAATTCCGATGCGCTCGACGGCCTCTATCTGGAGGAGGAGAGCAAGCGCTACTATCCCATGGGCGCGTTCGCCTCCCAGCTGATCGGCCTGACGACCATTGACGGCGTTGGCCAGGCGGGACTGGAGAGCGCGCTGGACAGCTATCTGTCCGGCAAGAGCGGCCGGGTGCTGGGCGAGATCGACGGCAAGGGCCGAGAGCTGGCCTACGGCGCCAGCGAGTACATCGCCGCAGTGGACGGTGGAACGGTTTCACTGACCATCGACGCCTCCATTCAGAGCTTCTGCGAGCAGGCGGCCCGGGAGGCCCTGAGCGTAAACAACGCCAAAGCGGTTCGGATTCTCGCAATGGATCCGAACACCGGCGAGATTCTCGCAATGGTCAACAAGCCGGATTTCGATCTCAACGATCCGCCGCGCGACGATGTGGAGCTTCTGACGGAGCTCATGCGCAATCGCGTGGTGACCGACGCCTACGAGCCCGGCTCTACCTTCAAGATTCTGACCTCGGCGGCGGCGCTGGATTCCGGGGTCGTGACGGTCAACGAGGGCTTCTATTGCTCCGGCGTGACCTATGTCGATGGCAGCCGCGTGCGCTGCTGGGGCAATCCCCACGGCGCGGAGACCTTCGCCGAAGCGCTGAAGAACTCGTGCAATCCCGTCTTTGTGGAGATGGGCCTGCGGCTGGGCATCGAGCGGTTCTACGACTATCTGGAGGCGTTCGGCATCGGCAGCCCCACGGGCGTGGACATTCCCGGCGAGGCCAGCGGCATCGTGATCCCGGAGAGCACCGTCAAGCGCGTCGATCTGGCGCGCATCGGCTTCGGCCAGTCCGTCGCAGTGACGCCGATTCAGCTGCTGACGGCGGCTTGCTCGGTGATCAACGGCGGCAATCGCATGCAGCCGTATGTGATCCGGGAGATCACCGACGGCAACGGTGAAGTGATCGAGCGCGGGGAGCCTACGGTGGTCGCCCAAACGGTTTCCGAGCAGACCTCCGCAACCATGCGCGCGCTGCTGGAGAATGTTGTCGCCACGGGCGGCGGAAAAAACGCCTACATTCCCGGCTATCGCGTCGGCGGGAAGACCGGAACGGCGCAGGTGTATGTCAATGGCGTGGTGTCCAGCGATACGCATATCGGTTCGTTTCTGGGATTCGCGCCCGCAGATGATCCGCAGATCGCGATCCTGGTGATCGTCGAGGAGGCGGATGTGGCGATCGACTTCGGCTCGCTGACGGCGGCGCCGTTTGCCAGGGATATTCTGGAAAAATCGCTGACCTATCTTGGAATTGCGCCGCAAAATGACGAAACGCCGGCGCCGGAAATCAGCGTGCCGGATGTGAGCGGAATGAGCGTGGAGGAAGCCACCGCGACGCTGAAGGATTGCGGCCTGAGCTGCGTCATGGATGGCGCGGGAACAAAGGTGATCAGCCAGCTGCCTGCGGGCGGCGCGCGAATTTCCGAGGGATCTTTGGTCATGCTATATGTTGACAAAACCGTTTCTTTGGAGGATAATAGTAGGGTTCGGGTCCCTGACGTGACGGGAATGTCCGTTCTGGAGGCGAACAAGCTATTGCGCTCCTATGGGCTTGAGATGCAGATTGAGGGCAGCGGCATTGCGGTTTCGCAGAACCCCGCGCCCGATGAGGAGGTCCTTCCGACGACAGTGGTCGAAGTGACTTTTGAGACGCCCTGACAGTGGGCAGACTAAATTACAGGGGGATGCCGAATGAAGCTGAAAGCGCTGGTCGGGAATGTGCCCGGCAAGATTCGCATAATCGGAAATGAGGAGACGGAAATCCTTTCGCTGTGCTCAGACTCCAGACAGGCAAAGCCGGGCGCGCTGTTTTTCTGCACGCCGGGCTTGAGAATGGACGCGCACGACTTCGCCCCGCAGGCTGTGGAGCGCGGCGCTGCGGCCCTGGTTGTGGAGCGCGAGCTGCCGATTGATGTGCCGCAGGTGTTGGTGGAGGATGTGCGCATGGCCATCTCATATGTCGCTTCCGAATTCTTCGACAACCCCGCACGAAAGCTCCTGCTGATTGGCATCACGGGCACGAAGGGCAAGACGACTTCCAGCTTTCTGATCAAGTCCATCCTGGAGGAGGCGGGCAAGAAGACCGGCCTGATCGGCACCGTATGCTCCATGATCGGCGAAGAGGTCATTCCCGCCAACCTGACCACGCCCGATCCCATCGTGACGCAGACGCTGCTGCATCGCATGGTGGAGGCGGGCTGCGAGTGCGTAGTGATGGAGGTTTCCGCACATGCACTGGCGATGCATCGCCTGGCGGGCATGAAGTTCGATATCGGCGCGTTCACCAACTTCTCCCAGGATCACCTGGATTATTTCAAGGACATGAACGCTTATTTCGCCGCCAAGATGCGCTTCTTCGATCCGGCGATGGTGGAAAACATCGTCTATAACGTGGATGACGAGCGCGTGGCGGAGGGCATCCGTTCGCTGAACCGCGAGGCCATGCGCATCGGCATCCGCGAGAGCAGCGATGTCTATGCCAACGACATCGAGATCTCCGAGCGGGGATGCAGCTTCCTGATGACCTGGCACAAGCAGTTCCGCATCTCCATTTCGCTGAAGCTGGCGGGCATCTTCAACGTGTACAACGCGCTGCTGGCGGCGGGCGTCTGCATCTGCGCGGGCGTCGGCCCGGAGGCCATCCGGCGCGGACTGGAGGATGTGCGCGCGGTGCCCGGCAGAATCGAGCTGCTGGAGACCGGCACGCCCTATCGCGTGATTCTGGACTATGCCCATTCGCCGGACAGTCTGGAGAATATCCTGAAGGCGGTGCGCCAGACCACGCGCGGCCGGATGATCGCGCTGTTCGGCTGCGGAGGCAACCGCGATTCGGCGAAGCGCCCGATCATGGGCGAGATCGCCGGCGAGCTGGCGGACTTCTGCGTGCTGACCAGCGACAATCCGCGCAACGAGGACCCGATGGCCATTCTTGGAGAAATCGAAGAGGGGATCCGGCACACCGGCTGCGAATATGTGGTGATCGAGAATCGCCGCGAGGCCATTCGCTATGCGCTGAAGCATGCGCAGCCCAGCGACGTGATCGTGCTGGCGGGCAAGGGACATGAGACCTATCAGGAGATCTGCGGCGTGAAGCATCCCTTCGATGAGAAGATCGTCGTGGCGGAGCTGCTGGCGGAGCTCGCCGATTGATGCCCGGATAGCGTACAATTTGGAGGGAACAGAAGATGCAGAGACTGATTTGGACGATCCTGGCTTCGTTTGCGATTACCATGGTGATCGCGCCGTTTATCATCACCTGGCTGAAGAAGCTGAAGTTTGGCCAGACGATCTATGAGCTCGGCCCGCAGAGCCATCAGAAAAAGCAGGGCACCGCGACAATGGGCGGCATCATCTTCGCCATTGCGGCTCCGGTGGCGGCGCTGGCATTTTCGTACAAGGACTCCCGGTTTGATTTTTTGCTGATTGCGCTGGTCTGCGCCCTCGGCTTTGGCGCGGTGGGCTTTGTGGACGATTTTATCAAGGTCAAGCTCAAGCGCTCGCTGGGACTGACGCCCATGCAGAAGATCATTCCGCAGCTCGTGCTGTCGGTGATCGTGGCATTCTGGGCCTATTTTCATCCGGAGATCGGTCCGAGCCTCACGGTTCCGTTTGTGAATGTGGAGTGGAACCTCGGATGGTTCTACATCCCGGTGATGATTTTTGTGCTGGTTGGCACGGTGAATTCCGCCAATCTGCTGGATGGCATGGACGGCCTGCTGGGCGGCTGCTCGCTGTTCGACTTTGCCACCATGGCGCTGATCTGCCTGGCACTGGCGGCGGGCGCGGAGGATCCCTCCAATCTGCTGAATGTGACGATTTTCGCGGGCGCGATGGTCGGCGCGCTGATGGGCTTCCTGCGCTTTAATTCGAATCCCGCGAGGGTGTTCATGGGCGACGTCGGCTCGTTCTTCATCGGCGGCGCGCTGGTGGGCATCTGCGTCGTGACGCGGCTTTCGCTGCTGCTGCCGATCATCGCGCTGGCGATGATGATGTCCAGCATCTCCGATATCATTCAGATTTCGTACTTCAAATATACCCGCAAGAAGACCGGTACCGGCAAGCGCATCTTCAGAATGGCGCCGATGCACTATCACTTCGAGCTGGGCGGCATGCCCGAGACTCAGGTGGTGGCGATGTACTATATCGTGACTGTGGTGCTGTGCCTGGTCGCGCTGCTGGGCTTTGTGGCATAAGGACAAAATGACGCCAGGTGGCTGTATGCACAGCCACCTGCAATTCATAAAACGAGCGTCCATTCAGGGGAGGAAACGACAATGAACGTGAAAAAGGCAATGGTATTGGGGATGGCGCGCAGCGGCATTGCGGCGGCAAAGCTGCTTCAGCTGCGCGGCGCGGAGGTATGGGTCTGCGACACAAAGAAGAAGGCAGACTTCAACGGCGCGCTGGACGAGCTGGAAAAGAACGGCGCGCATCTGCTCCTCGAGGAAAAGCACCCGGAAGAGCATCTCGAGGGACTCGACCTGCTGGTGGTCAGCCCGGGCATCCGCATTGAGCATCCCGCCATTGAGCGCGCGAAGGCGCTGGGCGTGGAGGTGGTCGGCGAGATCGAATATGCCTATCGCGAGTCCACCGGCCTGCTGCTGGCGGTGACCGGCACCAACGGAAAGACGACCACGGTCACGCTGCTGGGCGAGATCTTCAAAAATGCCGGCCGGAAGACCTATGTCGTCGGCAACATTGGCACGCCCTATTCCGGCGCGGTGCCGGAGATGCGTCCGGGGGACGTGACGGTCTGCGAGATTTCTTCCTTCATGATGGAGACCTCCAGCGAGTTCCATCCGGCCATTTCCGCCGTGCTGAATATCTCCGAGGATCATATGGACCGCCATCACACGATGGAGCGCTATATCCAGCTCAAGGAGCGCATTTTTGAGAACAGCGGCGCGGACGATTTCGTGATTCTCAACTACGACGACCCGGTGACCCGCGACATGGCGAACCGTGCGGCGTGCAAGGTGGTCTGGTTCTCCTCGCGCAATCCCGTGCCCTACGGCGCGTTTGTCCGCGACGGCATGATGGTGTTCGGCACGCCGGATTCCTTCCAGCAGATTTGCGCTGCGGACGAGATTTACATTCCCGGCGAGCACAACCTGAAGAACGCGCTGGCCGCGGCGGCCATGGCCACGGTGGCGGGCATCCCCGCGCCGGTGATTCGCCACACGCTGCGCACCTTCCAGGGCGTCGAGCACCGCATCGAATTTGTGCGGGAGCTGGACGGCGTGCGCTTTATCAACGATTCCAAGGGAACCAACGTGGATTCCACCATCCAGGCGGTGCGCGCCATGAAGCAGCCCACCGTGCTCATTCTCGGCGGCTACGACAAGCACTGCGATTTCACGCCGCTGGTGGAGATCATCAAGGAGAATCCCATTGAGAAGATCGTGCTCATCGGCGCGACGGCCAGGCAGATTGCCGATACGCTGGATCGATGCGGCTATACGGCCTATGAACACTGCGGCACCGATTTCGAGGCCGCCATCCGCCGCTGCTTCGAGCTGGCCGGACCGGGTTGGAACGTGCTGTTTTCGCCCAGCTGCGCGAGCTTCGACATGTTTACCGACTATGAATCCCGCGGACGCATCTTCAAGGAGATCGTCGGCCGCCTGGAGAGCAAGCAGGGTTGATGCTTCGTCCCGAAACCGGGGCGAAGGATGCGCGCCAGCAGGCGCGCAAGAGAAGCCGGCTCCTGCGCATCGACTGCGGGCTGATGGTGACGTTTGCACTGCTGCTGGCCTCCGGGCTGGTGGTGCTCTACGCCGCCAGCTACTACAATGCGCAGGATTCCGGCAGCTCGCTGTCGGAGGTCTATTCCCAGCTGCTGGGCATTGCCGTCGGACTGGCGGGCATGATTTTCATTCTGCAGATCGACTATCGGATTCTGGCCAGCGCAAAAATTTGCATCCCGCTGCTGGCGGTCAGCTTTGTGCTGCTGATTCTGGTGGCGATTCCCGGCGTCGGCAAGATGCTCAATGGATCGCGGAGGTGGCTTCGGCTGGGACCGGTCAGCTTTCAGCCGTCAGAGCTGGCGAAGTACGCGTCGATTTTGTTTCTGGCGCGGGCGCTGAGCATGAAGTCCAGGAACCTCAGACGATTCATTACCGGACTGGCGCCGCTGTTCATCATTCCGGGCGCGATGTTTCTGCTGATCCTCATGCAGCCGAACCTGTCCACGGCGGGCAGCATACTGATCGTCTCTGCGGTCATGGTGATGATCGCCGGCGCTCGATGGCTCCATCTGGGACTGGTGGGCGCGGCGGGACTGGTGCTCGGCGCGTTTTACGCGATGTCGGAGGACTATCGCCGCGCGCGGCTGATGTCCTTTCGGAATCCCTTTGATTACATGACGAACGAGGGCTATCAGCTCTCGCAATCGCTGCTGGCCTTTGGTTCGGGCGGGCTGTTCGGCATGGGGCTGGGCATGGGCAGGCAGAAGTACGCCTTTTTGCCCTACCCGGAATCGGATTTCATTTTCGCCGTCGTCGGCGAGGACCTGGGTCTGATTGGCTGCATTTCAGTGCTGTCGCTGTTTGCAGCGTTCATATTCTTCGGGCTCAGAGTGGCGATTCGCTGCGAAGATCGCTTCGGCAGCCTGCTGGCGGGCGGAATCACGTGCATGATCGGCGTTCAATGCGTGCTGAATGTGGCAGTCGTCATCGGGATGATGCCCACGACCGGGCTGCCGCTTCCCTTTTTCAGCGCCGGAGGCACATCCATATCCATCCTGATGTGCGCGGTTGCGGTATTGATGAACATCTCTGCGTCCGAAAACCAGAAATAAGAGGAGGAATGCCATGCGGCGCATTTCAAAGAGAGTGATCGCGTTGATTGCGGCGCTGCTGGTGCTGCTGGCCATCGCTGCAGGATTGCTGTGGCTGAAGCTGTTTGTGGTGCGCAACGTGGTCATTGAAGGGGCGGCGGACATTCCGCAGGAGGAGATCATCCGGGCTACGAAGATCGCGTTCGGCGCGAGCATTGCGAAGGTGGACGCTGAAAAGCTGCGCGCCAATCTGGAGAGCACGGGCGTCTATGCGCTGGACGATGTGACGGTGCGCTATCCCAACACGGTGGTGCTCAGCGTGCGGCAGCGCACGAGGGATGCAACTGTGCTCAACGGCGGTCAATATCTGGTGATGGATTCCGACGGCTATGTCATTGCGACCTCCACCACGCTGCCGGAGGACGGAGGGGTGTATGTCTATGGACTCGGTGCGACGGCCTATCGCATCGGCGGCAGGATCGCCGCGCCGGAGGATCGGCTGCTGGCGATGAAGCGTGTGCTGGACGCGCTCCGCGAGCAGAATGCGATGGAGTACGTCTCCGATCTGGACCTGTCCGAGACTGCACAGCTGTGGATGACGACCCGGACCGGTCTGCGCGTCGATCTGGGCGGCACGGAGAATATGGATGAAAAGATCCTCTGGATGCGCGCGGCGGTGATCGACCTTGAGGCCAGGGGGGAGATTCGCGGAACGCTGGACGTCTCCAGCGGCGCGCGCGCGGACTATATGCCATAATCATGCAGGCGGCGATGTGAATCGCCGCCTGTCTTTTGGGAAAAAATAAAAAACACATTATGGAATTAACGCGACCTGTGACGCGTTCTGGCCGAGAATTTGAAAGTATTTTGACATATTCCGAAAAACGCATTTTTGGGGCATTTCCGATTTGCATCTGACCGAAAATCCATGTATAATACACTTATGTTAGCGCTTATTGTATGCACTGAAGAATAAGGTGGTCGGTCAATTCATGAAAAGACAGATAGCTGCCATCGAATTCGGAACCTCTAAGATCGTCACGATGATTGCCCAGAACAGCGGGCTGGATCGCCTTGACATCGTCGGATCGGGAACGGTTCCCTACGATGGCTATTCTGATGGCGATTGGAATACGCCCCGGCAGATGGTGCAGCGCGTTCGCGATTCGATTGCAGCCGCTGAGATGGAGGCCGGAATCAAGGTCAGCGAGCTCTACGTCGGCATCCCGGGCGAGTACATTCACGTGTGCTCCTGCGAGGCCGAGGTGGACGTGCCCGATGGCGAGATCGACGACAATGTCGTCAACGCCGTTCAGGATGCCGCGGCAGATTACCTCAAACTCTCGGAGGGGAACTGCATGGTGCTGCATCGCACGCCGGCATGGTACATCGTGGACGACGGCAAGAAGACGATGTCTCCCTACGGACGTGGAAACAAGCTGCGCGCACTGGTGACGTTCATCGTGGCTGAGTCCGTATTCATCGAGGATGTCAGCGAGATGCTCAGGGTTCTGAACATCACAATCCTCGGTTTCCTCTCCCCGTCGCTCGGCGAGAGCCTGCTGCTGCTCTCCCTCGACGATCGCGACCGCGCCTCCCTGCTGATCGACTGCGGATATCTGAA
Source organism: Candidatus Faecivicinus sp. (assembly GCA_051883655.1). Classification (GTDB taxonomy): domain Bacteria; phylum Bacillota; class Clostridia; order Christensenellales; family Aristaeellaceae; genus Faecivicinus. The sequence continues at coordinate 10,664 of JBJEUD010000073.1, forward strand.
CACCGAGATCAGCGTGGTGGAGGGGGACGCCATCGTCTACCATGCCATGCTGCCGCGCGGCGGCGGACATATCACGGCGGATCTCGCCACGGAGCTGCGCATTCCCATGCGGGCTGCGGAAGAGATCAAGAGAAACTACGTGTTCAACCCTGACGAGTTCGACCGGGATTCCTTCTCCGAGGTCTTTGACGCGTCGGGCAATCGAATGACCTTCCCGCGGGAGGTGATCAGCGAGATCGTGGAAGCCAGCGTCAATGAGCTGATGGACATGATCGACCTGACCATCAAGAACGATGCGGCGCAGTATCTCGGCTCGCGCAGCCAGGTTTTCCTGACCGGCGGCGGCCTTGCGCTGATGCGCGGCGGACGGGAATACCTCTCCGCGCAGATCGGCCGGCCTGTGAAGGTTGCGGCGGCGAAGTCTTCGAAGATGAACAGCCCGGTCTACGCCTCCGCGCTCGGCCTTGCCGATCTGATCTTCGATTCCATCGAGCAGCATCAGGAGGAAGAGGAGCGGCTTGGCGGCAAGGTTCGGAACTTCTTTAGGAGCAAAAAAGGATAACGATTCACTATACTGACGAGGGGGATGCCTTGTGCTTGAGTTTGAAGAAATGGAAAGAGACAACAATTTTGCTGCGATCCGTGTAATCGGCGTCGGCGGCGCCGGCACCAATGCGGTCAACCGCATGGTCGAGGCCGGATTGAAGGGCGTGGAGTTCATCGCGATCAATACGGATAGTCAGGCACTGGCGCTGTCCAAGGCCCCCAAGAAGATCCAGATCGGCGACAAGCTCACCAAGGGCCTGGGCGCGGGCGCAAATCCCGACGTCGGCCAGAAGGCGGCTGAAGAGAGCCGCGAAGAGATTGCCAATACCGTCAAGGGATCGGACCTCGTGTTTGTCACCTGCGGCATGGGCGGCGGCACCGGCACGGGCGCTGCACCGGTCATTGCCGAGATCGCGCGCGATCTGGGCATTCTCACCATCGGCGTGGTTTCCAAGCCCTTCCTGTTTGAGGGCCGTCAGCGCATGAAGAACGCCGAGGCTGGCATCGAGCGCCTGAAGGCGAGCGTGGATACGCTGGTCGTCGTTCCCAACGACCGCCTGCTGTCCGTTGTCACCAAGGGCACCACGATGACCGAAGCCTTCCGCATTGCGGATGATACGCTGCGTCAGGGCATTCAGGGCATTTCCGACTTGATCGCGGTTCCGTCCCTGATCAACCTGGACTTCGCGGACGTCCGCACGGTCATGCAGTCCCGCGGCCTTGCTCACATGGGCATCGGCATCGGCAAGGGCGAAAACCGCATGGTGGACGCCGCCAAGCAGGCCGTTTCCAGCCCGATGCTGGAGACCTCCATCGATGGCGCGCGCGCGGTGCTGATCAACATCACCGGCGGCCCGGATACCTCCATCATCGACATCAACGAGGCTGCGCAGCTGATCACCGCTGCCGCGGATCCCGAAGCCAACATCATCTTCGGTGCGGGCATTGACGAGGAGCTGAAGGATGAGGTCAAGATCACCGTCATCGCCACCGGCTTCGAAAAGACGCCCTTCACCGCTCAGAAGCCTGCGGCCTCCGCGTCCGCTTCCACGGCTTCCGCGCCTTCCTACAGCTATGAGGAGAAGAGCGAGGAGCCCGTTGAAGAGCGCCGTCCCAGCCGCGCCTATGAGGATGACGAGCCCGTCTCGCCCATCTTCGAGCAGCGACGCCCCAGCTCCCGTCCCGTGCGCGATCGCGTTCGCGAGAGCGACGAGCCCTATCAGCCGGAGCGCCGCCAGAGCTCGACGCAGCAGCGCCGTCCGCGCGTCTATCAGGACGACTATCAGGAGAGCCGCACCCAGTCCCGCCGCGGCTTCACTCCGGACGTCCCCAGCTTCATGAAGAAAAAGTAATTTCTCATTCGGATTGCGCCGCACCCCTCCCGCAGTACAGCCGATTTGCTGCTGCGGAAGAGGTGCGCTTTTTATGGGCGGAGGAAATGTTGGGCAGAGATGCAAGTTTGCTCTCGACTTTTCAGAATTATGTGCTATAATAGAATGTGACGAGTTATACGGAGGTGTCTTATGGACGATTTTCTCGAGCAGGTTGCAATGCGAAGAAAGCAGGGTCTGTATACGCTGCTTTATGTGTTCATGTGGATTGTCATTGTGCTCAGCGGCCTCATTGCGCTGATGAACCTGATGTCCGTCATCGGTGCGGACGAGAACGGCATCCGCTTTAATTTCATCGCACTGATTTTTGCAGTGGTTTTTGGCGGAATTGCCTTCCTCTGCTGGCGCCGTGCGGACTATTGCCGCATGGAGTATGACTATTCCTTCACCAACGGCACGCTGGACGTCTCCCAGGTGCTGAACAACAAGCGCAGAAGGTATCTGACTGCGCTGGACATGAAGGACGTCGTTCGCTGCGGCCCCGCCCAGGGCCCCGCGTTCCAGAAGACGCTGAACGAGCCCGGCCTGAAGAAGCACAACTGGTTCCTGAATCGCGACGCGAAGCTCTACTACTTCTACTTTGTCAAGAACAACGTCAAGCATCTGGCGGTGGTCGAGCTGACGGATGAGATGGTTGAGATGATCCGCAGCAAGAGCTATCTGCAGCGCGGCGTCTGGACGGGCGAGGATGGGAAGACGAGCTATGGCGTATCTTGACAACAGCGCTACCACACAGCCGTGCGCATCGGCCATTGACGCGATGGTTCGATGCATGCGAGAGGGCTTCTACAATCCCTCCAGCGTCTATCGCCCCGCCGTGGACGCATTCCGCGCGCTGCGCGAGTGCCGCGAGCTGCTGTTGCGCGCGGTGCACGGCGAGAACTGCGATCTGATCTTTACCTCCGGCGGAACGGAGGCCAATAATCTGGCGATCCTGGGCGCGGTGCATCGCATGCGCGGGCCGCAGGTGGTCGCCGTGTCCGCTGTGGAGCACCCTTCGGTGCGCGAGGCATTTGAACAGCTGCGCGCGGAGGGCCACGACGTGCGCGTAATCGGTGTCGATCCGCAGGGGGCGCTGAACTGGGAACAGCTGGAGAGGGCGCTGGACGACGGCGCATCCCTCGTCAGCTGCATGCAGGTCAACAATGAAACCGGTGCGCTGCTGGATGCCGCGCGCCTGCATCGAACGGTGAATGGCCGTGCGCTGATCCATGTCGACGGCGTGCAGGGCTTTTTGCGCGTGCCGTTTGAGATGAAGTATGCCGATATGTATACCCTGAGCGGGCACAAGATCCACGGCCCGAAGGGAATCGGCGCGCTGATCGTGAAGAAGGGCGTTCGCCTGGCACCCCGTCAGATCGGCGGCGGCCAGGAGAGCGGCATGCGCTCCGGCACGGAGAACACGCCCGGCATTGCCGGACTGCGCGCCGCAGCAGAGGAACTGATCCAGATTCAGTCCACGCTGGGGGCGGAGCTCATGCAGAAAAAGCTGCATCTGATCGAAGCATTTCGCAGGGCGGTGCCCGAGCTGCTGATCAATGGCCCCGAGCCGGAGCAGGCCGCGCCGCACATCGTCAACATCAGCTTCCCCGGCGTTCGCGGCGAGGTGATGCTGCATGCCCTCGAGGCGGAGAGCGTGTATGCCTCGACGGGTTCCGCGTGCTCTTCGAAAAAGCTGAAGGTCAGCGGCGTGCTGACTGCCATGGGCATTCGCCCCGATCGGGCGGAGTGGGCGCTGCGCTTCAGCCTGAGTCCGCATACCACGATCGAGGAGATCGACGACGCGGCGGAGAAGCTGGGCGCGATCTATGCCACGCTCAAGCGTTTCAAAAGGAGATAGAGGTTCATGCGCGACGTATTGCTTGTCCGATACGGAGAAGTGTTTTTGAAGGGCGCCAATCGCCCGCATTTTTTGAAGGTGCTGACCGACAACGTCAAAAAGGCGGTCAAACCCATCGGCGGCCGCGTGTGGCTGTCCGATTCCCGCATCTATGTTTCCGATTTTGAGGACCTGCAGGAGTGCATCTCCCGCGTGACGAAGGTCTTCGGTGTGTATTCCGTCAGCCCTGCGGTGGAGATGGAGAAGGACTTCGACGCCATCGCCGCCAAGTGCTGCGAGATGCTGAAGGACTACGAGGGCTCGTTTAAGGTCTTTGCGCGCCGCTCGGACAAGAAGTTCCCGCTGAACTCCATGGAGATCGGCCAGGAAATCGGCGGCCGCATTCTGGATTCCAATCCGAAGCTGTGGGTGGACGTGCACAAGCCGACGCATCGCATGAACGTGGAGATTCGCGACAATGCGTATCTTTGCGTCGAGGAGGTCAGGGCGGTGGGCGGCATGCCCATGGGCACCGGCGGCAAGGCCGCGCTGCTGCTCTCCGGCGGCATCGATTCGCCCGTGGCCGGCTATCAGCTGATGAAGCGCGGCGTGCGCTGCTGTGCGATTCACTTCCAGAGCCCGCCGTATACCGGTGAGTTGGCCCGCGACAAGGTCATGCAGCTGGCGAAGCAGCTGGCGGCGTACAGCGGCGGCATGAAGGTCTATCTCGTGCCGTTCACCAAGTGCCAGCTGGAGATTCACGAGAAGTGTGCGGACGGACTGGGCACGCTGATCACGCGCCGGTTCATGATGCGCATCGCGGAGCGGCTGGCGCAGCAGTTCGGCGCGCAGGCGCTGATCACCGGCGAGAGCCTGGGCCAGGTGGCCTCCCAGACGATGGAGGCGCTGGGCTGCACCGACGCGGTGGTCAATATGCCGGTGTTCCGCCCGCTGATCGGCATGGACAAGGTGGAGATCATGGAGATCGCCGAGAAGATCGGCACCTATGCCACGTCGATTCTGCCCTACGAGGACTGCTGCACGGTGTTTACGCCGCGCCATCCCGTGACCAAGCCGAAGCTGGCGACGATGCCGGATGCAGAGCGCAAGCTGGATATCGAGGCCCTCGTGAACGAGGCAGTCGAAAATACGGAAGTGGAGTTCGTCTGACGAACGACCTGGCGGCACGCGGCGGAAAATCACGTTGCGTGCCGCCTTTTCAAAGGAGCAAGTCATGACCATCAGCGAATACATCGAGCGCCTGAAGAACAACCCGGCCTTCATGAAGAATGTGACGGCTTGGCGCGTCGTGCCCGAGCGGAAGGCGTGCTACGGCAGCTTTCCCGCTTCACTGGATCCCCGGGTGATCGACGTGCTGCGCCGCAAGGGAATCGACCGGCCATACATCCACCAGTGTCAGGCCATCGAGGCGGCGATCGCACGGCAGGATTTTGTCGTGGTCACGCCCACGGCGTCGGGCAAGACGCTGTGCTACAACGTGCCGGTGCTGGACGCGATTCTGAAGGACGAGTCCGCGCGGGCGCTGTATCTGTTCCCCACAAAGGCGCTCTCCAGCGATCAGGTGGCGGAGCTGTATTCGATGATCGAGGACATGGGCGCCGACGTCAAGGCCTATACTTATGATGGAGATACGCCCGCGTCCGCGCGCTCCGCGATCCGCCAGGCCGGGCACGTGGTGGTCACCAACCCCGACATGCTCCATCAGGGCATCCTGCCGCACCACGCCAAGTGGGTGAAACTGTTTGAAAACCTGCGCTATGTGGTCATCGACGAGATCCACGCCTATCGCGGCGTGTTCGGCTCCAATCTGGCCAACGTGATCCGGCGGCTGAAGCGTATCTGCGCGTTCTACGGCTCGGAACCGACGTTCATCTGCTGCAGCGCGACCATCCGCAACCCGAAGGAGCTGGCCGAGACCATGACCGGCCGCGAGATGCGCCTGATCGACCAGAACGGCGCGCCTGCGGGCGAACGGCATGTGATCTTCTACAACCCGCCCGTGATCAATGCGCAGCTGGGCATCCGCGCGGGATCGATTCCGGAGACGCGGAACATCGCGGCTTCGCTGCTCAAGTGCGGCATTCAGAACATCGTGTTCGCCCGGGCGCGCCTGACTGTGGAGGTGCTGGTGCGCTATCTGAAGGACATGGTGCGCGATCCTCTGGGGAATGCCGGAAAGGTGCGCGGCTATCGCGGCGGCTATCTGGCCACCCAGCGGCGCGAGATCGAGCGGGAGCTGCGCGCCGGAAACATCACCACGGTGGTCTCCACCAACGCGCTGGAGCTGGGCATCGACATCGGCCAGCTGGACGCCTGCGTGCTTTGCGGATATCCGGGCACGATCGCCAGCACCTGGCAGCAGGCGGGCCGCGCGGGTCGGCGCGGCAGCGTGTCGCTGCTGATTGTCGTCGCGAGTTCCAGCCCGCTGGATCAGTATATCATCAACCACCCGGACTATTTCTTTGAACAGTCCGCAGAGCAGGCGCTGATCAATCCCGACAATCTCTACATCCTGCTCAACCACGTCAAGTGCGCGGCCTACGAGCTGCCGTTCGAGGAGAATGAGAAATTCGCCGGGCTGGAGGACACGCCGGAGCTGCTGGGCTATCTGGAGGATCAGTCAATTCTGCGCCGGGTGGGCGGGCGATACTACTGGATGGCGGAGGAGTTCCCCCAGGCGGGCATCAATTTGCGCTCGGCCTCGGATCAGAACTTCCTGATCATCGACATCACCGATCCCAAGAAGCACCGCGTGATCGGCGAGATGGACCGCTTCACCGTGCCGATGCTGCTGCACCAGTACGCCATCTACATGCACGAGGGCACCCAGTATCAGGTGGAAAAGCTGGATTTTGACGACAAAAAGGGTTATGTCCGGCGCGTCGACGTGGGATACTATACCGACGCGGATTTGACGACCAGCCTGAAGGTGCTCGACGAGTTCGATTCCGAGGCATCCGGCCCCTGGATGCGGTCGCGGGGCGAGGTGCTGGTGTCGTCCATCGTGACCGTGTTCAAGAAGATCAAATTTGACACCCATGAAAACCTCGGCTGGGGCCCTGTGACGCTGCCGGAGCTGGAGATGCAGACCACCGCCTGCTGGTGGACGCTGCCGGACGAACTGGAGGCACATTACGAGCGCGAGCCGCTGAAGAACGCCATGATTGGCCTGGCGCATCTGATCCGGCACATCGCGCCGATGCACCTGATGTGCGCGCCGCAGGACATCAACGTGGTCTATCACGTGAGGGATCCCTTCACTGGAAAGCCCACCATCTATCTGTACGATTCCGTCCCGGGCGGCATCGGGCTGTCCGACCGGATTTACGAAATGGACCGCGCGTTGCTGGAGCGCGCACGGGAGATGCTGGTGGCCTGTCCCTGTGCCGACGGATGCCCCAGCTGCGTGGGCGCGACGGCCGGGAGCGGCGCGAAGCGCACGCTGTTGAAAATTTTGAATGAAATGCTTGATACAGGCAAATAGAGAATAAAGGAGCGATCAACGATGTCTGAAAACGTAATCATTTTTACTGCAGAGGCGCTTTCGAAGGAGAACCTCAAGGGCAAGGGCCTGGTGCTGGTGGATCTGTGGGCCAGCTGGTGCGGCCCGTGCAGGATGCTGGCGCCCGTGGTGGAGGAGCTGGCGGCTGAGCTCAAGGGCAGGGTGACCGTCGGCAAGCTGAACATCGACGACTATACGGACTTCGCCATCGGCCTGGGCGTGATGA
>JBJEUD010000074.1:0-18087 GCA_051883655.1 Candidatus Faecivicinus sp.
CGACGTGGACGACGTGCTGCTCAACGCGCTGGGCGCGCTGCTGGGCGCGGCGCTGTATCAAGCGCTGCGCGGACGGAGCAAAACATGAGGGGGACTGTTCCATGCGGACAGTCCCCCTTTGATTTCTTCGAACCGGGCGCTCACACGCCCAGCGAGATCTTCAGTGCGGCGCTGACCTTATCCATGGTCTCCGGCTTGAGGGCGCCGATGCGCTCGCGCAATCTTCGCTTATCCAGCGTTCGGATCTGTTCTGCCAGAATGACACTGTCCTTTTGCAATCCGGTGCCCTCGGCGTTGACGGGAACATGGGTGGGCAGCCGCGCCTTGTTGACCTGGCCGGTGACGGCCAGTACGATGACCGTGGGGCTGTATCGGTTCCCGACGTCGTTTTGTATGACCAGCACGGGGCGGATGCCTCCCTGTTCGGATCCGACGACGGGATCGAGACAAGCGCTGAACAGGTCTCCCCTCGATATCATGGGATCACGCTCCGCATAGATGGTCTGATTCAGCCTATGCGGAAGGGGTGCGGGGCGTGAATAGGTGGTTTCCGTCATGCTTTCACCTCACATCACCAGCGAGCCGCTCGCGTCGCTGACCACCTGCATCAGCTCGCGCTCCGCGCCGGTGGCCGCGTCGATATACACCAGGAACACGTCCACGCCGTCGGTGGCGCGGATCTCGTAGCACAGCGCCTCGCCGGCGTTGACCGGGATCACGCTCAGGCGCACGCTCTGGGCGGTGAGATTCGCGGCCAGCCGGGACAGCGCATCCTCCTCGCTGAGGGCGGGCAGCTCCAGCGTGCGCTCCACGTGGTTCATCCAGTAGTGGGCGGCCTCCAGGCCGATCACAGCGCCGTCGCGCGCGCTCAGCTGCAGCTTGATCAGGTCGGGATAGAGGATCACGCCGTTCTGCACCGCGGCGTAGTTCACGGTGAGAATGCCGTCATAGAGGCTGTAATAGCTCATCTCCATGCTGCCGAAGCCCCGGGAGAGCAGGAACGCTTCGCCCGCGTCCAGCAGCTGGCCCACGGTGAAGCCGCCCTCGGTCACGTCGGCGTTGGACAGCACGTAGAGCACCTTGCCGCCCTGCTTCGTCACGCCGGCGGACAGGGAATAGCCGTTGGCGGTCAGCGAGAACTCGTAGCAGTCCACGGGCACGGCGGCCTCGCCGGTCAGGCTGATCTCGCCGACGCTGCCCAGGAAGGCGGTCAGGCTCTGCTGGGCCTCCTCGGCGGTCACGTCGGGAAGTCCGGCCAGGGCCTTGAAGTCATCGCCCACGATGCCGTCGGAGAACGGGCCGTCGTAGAGCAGCGTGGGATATTCGGCGGCGGGGTTGGTCAGGGGATAGAGGGATTCGCTGCCCGAGGCGGCGGCGCTGTCCAGCACGGCCTCGCCGCTCTCCACCCGCGCCAGCAGCCGCGCCATGCCCACGGAGAACGCCGCGGCGCTTTCGGACAGGGTGGAGATGTTCTGATAGTCCTCGGTGCCGATGGCGCCGCCGGCGGCCAGGCGCACGGACAGGGCCTCGGAGAAGTCGCCCACCTGGTTGATGAACTTGATCGTGGCGGAGATGGTCTCCTCGCCCATGGGCAGCATGGCCAGGTTGCCGGAGGCGCCCTGGGCCTGCTGGGAGATCTCGTTGAGCAGCTGCTGCATCTGGCCGCCGTCGCCGGCCACCAGCAGCTTGCGCAGGTTGACGCTCATGGCCTCGGTGAGCTCACAGGTCTCGTAGAAGGCCTTCTGGACGGAGGCGTTGATGCGGGCGTAGGCCTCGCTGAGCTTTGCGCTCTGCGCCCAGCCCATGGCCAGCAGCGCCACGGCCAGCGCGGTCATGGCGGCGGCGATGGCCCGGGGCCAGTCCCGGTCGGAGAGACGCTTTTTTTCGGTTTGCATGGTGGGGCCTCCTCAGGTGCAGAAGTGGTGGCGGCCGATGACGGTCTGGGTGGTGCGGGTGCGGATCCAGCTGTCGGTGGCGGTGGCGGGATTGTAGTAGTACAGGCAGCCGCCGGTGGGGTCCCAGCCGTTGAGCGCGTCCAGCGCCGCGCGGATGCAGGAGCTGTCGGGCGTGTTGTTGATGGAGCCGTTGTTGACGCAGGTGAAGGCGTTGCGCTGGTAGATCACGCCGGAGATGGTGTTGGGGAACGACGAGCTGCGCACGCGGTTGAGCACCACGGCGGCCACGGCGACCTGGCCCTTGTAGGGCTCGCCCCGGGCCTCGGCGTAGACCAGCTTGGCCAGCAGCCGGTGGTCGGCGGAGACGATGCTCGCCGAGCCGGAGGAGGCCGTCGCGGCGGCGGAGCTGCTGCCGCTGAGGGTGATGCCCAGCGCGGCGGCGGTCTTGGGCCCGACCCTGCCGTCCACGGTCAGGCCGTTGCGCTGCTGAAACCAGATGACCGCGTCGCGGGTCTTTTCGCCATAGCGGCCGTCGGCGATGCCGGTCATGTAACCGTACTGGATCAGCTTGTTCTGAACCTTGGTCACGTCGCTGCCGCTGGAGCCCACCTCCAGAATGGTGGCCGCCAGCGCGTCCGGCGCGAGTAGCGTCAGCGAGAGAACCAGCGCGAGCGCAAGGGAGAGCGCCTTTTTCACGATGGATCACCTCCAAAGAGTTCGCCCAGCCAGTCGGCCAGGGCGGAATGGCCGTCGGTGGTCGTGCAGAGCGTGGGGAACAGGATGCACCACCAGTTGCGGCCCGCGCCCCCGTCGATCACGATGCGCAGCGCACGGTAGTCGCCCGCGGGCACGGTCACGCCGGCGTAGTCCCGGTCGGGAAAGGGAAACACGCCGGTCTCTGCGCGGACGGCGTGATCGGGGCCGGCGGCGTAGGCGGCGACCTGCTCCAGCGCCGGCAGGCAGGCGGTCAGGCGGGCGTAGGCGGCGTCGGCGTCGGTGCAGTCGGCCAGCAGCGACCGGGCGCAGTCCAGCACCGCGTCGCGCACGGTGAGCTTCAGCTGCTGGGCCGCGTCGGAATCGTCCCCGGCGACGACGTGCAGCCGGACGAGCCCGTCGGCAGAGGTCTGCGCGGCGATTTGGGACAGCGATTGATCGAGGCTGTTGTAAGCGGAGACGTCCCCGGAGGGGGTTCCTTCCGCGCTCGCGGGCGCGGACAGTCCGATCAGCACGGCCGCGAGAAAACAAAAAAGTCGACGAATCAGAACGTTTCACTCCATTCTTTCCTGTTTTTCCATCGATGGAGGTTCATTCCTATCGTCGGCAGTCCGGCGGCGATTTATTCATTTTTGGGCAAAACTTGCCGCGCGGGCGGCTGCGGCCGGAAATTTTTGTCTGCTTTGGCGCGAAAAATCCCCGCCGGAAAAATCGCGGCGGGGAAGGGCGTCAGGCGTTGATCAGCCAGAGCGCGGCGGCGGTTTCCGCGGGGAAGCCGGCGAGGCACTCCACGCAGTCGCTGGGGAAGCCGCCGAGATCCCGCAGCGCGCGGTACAGATGGGAGATCAGCTCGCGGCTGCCCATGGCGGAGATTTCCAGGATGCCGGCGCGGGTCAGCCCGGTCACCTTCTCGCCGGTCTGGGCGAAGCGGAGCATCCGCGGGATGAGCACGTCGGGGTCGTAGATCGCGTCCTCGCGGAAGGCCATCGCCTGGGCGCACAGCTCCAGCCCGCGCAGATAGACCTCCTTCCAGCTCAGGTCCCTGAGCGGCGTCTCCGCGCTGAGCGCGGAGATCAGCGGCGCGTCCATCTCCTGGGAGGAAGCGAGGGCCCGCCGGGTGATGGCCTCCGCGTCGAAGGCGGCCACGGCGCGCATGTATTTCCGCGCGGCGGCGGCGGTCTTCAGCTCGCTGCGGTGGGTGAAGGTGTACCGGATGCCGTCGAACGCGCCGTAGGCCTTCATCGCGTCGTAATAGCCCATCCGCCGGGCGCGATTGAGCAATCTGGGGTTGAAGTCCAGAAAGCCGCCCAGGCTGTGCAGCGGGTGGATCATCTTCAGAAACGGCATGTGGGCGTACTCGGCGTGGATGGGCTGGGGATGCACGTCCACGGCCACGATCTCCTCCGCGCCGTCGGCGATGGCCATGTCGATGGGCAGGTTGTCGAAATAGCCGCCGTCCACATAGCGCTCGCCGTCGATTCTGCGCATGGGGAACACCGGGAAGCACGACGCCGACGCCAGCACCCAGTCCGCCAACTGCCCCTCGGGGATGTCCCGCAGGCGCATCGGCGCGGGCTGCAGCTGCGGCATCCGCACCGTCATCACGCCCAGCTCCATGCCCGACGCGCGCACGCGGCCCTCGTCCAGATGGCTGCGCGTCAGGTTTTCCAGCGGCGTGATGTCCATTCGCAGATGTTTGGCGTTCTCCAGCAGAAAGGGGATCACGTCCCGCTTGCGCGAGACCATGTGGTCCATCGAAAACTCCTCGTCGTCCGAGTCCATGATCTGCTTGAGATTGATGTTCTCCCACAGCGCGCAGGCGGCGTCCAGATCGCCCTGGGCCACCAGCGCGGCGTTCATCGCGCCGATGGACGTGCCGTACACGCCGTCGAACCGGATGCCCAGCTCCTCCAGCGCCTGCCAGACGCCGATTTCATAGGCCCCGCGGGAGCCGCCTCCGCCCAGTACCAGCGCACGATTCATAGCCATGCCTCCTCTGAAAAATATTATCCTTATGTATTTTGACGAAGACCGTCGGAAAAAGTTCCCCGGGCGGCTCCGCCCTGCCCCGGATTCCGCGCCGGGCCCTTCGGAAAACTGCGCAAAAATGAAGGTGAGGGTATATTTTTCCGGAAATTTGTGCTATACTCTACATGCAAAAATGCGCCGGGGGAGCTGCTGGGGAATGCGGAAGCGTCGAATGAAGGGAAAGTTCTCAGCAATGGCCGCGTGGCTGCTGCTCTTCTGCGCTGTGGCGGGAATCCTTGCCGGCGTTCCCTTCCTGCCGGATTTTGCGCGGAAGGAGACCGGAGGGATTCTTTGCAATCAGGAGAATGGGAGGGTCACCATGTTGCCATTTGAAATTGATTCCGGCTGCTGGGAGTATGGCCATTGCCAGGGAATCGCCGTGGATACCGGGCGCGAGTACATCTATTATTCCTTCACCACCGCGCTGGTGAAGACCGATCTGCAGGGAAGGCTGATCGGCACGGTCACCGGACTGCTGGGGCATCTGGGCTGCATCGCCTTCAACGATGCCGACGGAAAGCTCTATGGCTCGCTGGAGTACAAAAACGACGCCATCGGGCGGGGAATCCTGGAAAAGGTGGGCCACGAGGGCGCGGTGCAGGACGCGTTTTACATGGCGGTGTTTGACGTGGACAGGATCGACCGGACGGGCATGGACGCCTGCGCGGACGGCGTGATGAAGTGCGTGTATCTGCGGGAGGTGGTCGACGACTATCTGGCCGAGGTGGAGTGCGACGGCAGAACCGTGAAGCACCGCTACGGCTGCAGCGGAATCGACGGCACCACCTTCGCCCCCATGCCGGGCAGCGCCGATGAAAAGAAGTATCTGTTCGTCTGCTACGGCATTTACAGCGACCTGGAGCGCAGCGACAACGACGACCAGGTGATGCTCTGCTACGATGTGGAGGACTGGGACCGGTACGCCCGGCCGCTGTCGCAGGAGAGCATGCACACCAGCGGCCCGGCGAAGCCCCTGGAAAAGCTGTTTGTGCACACGGGAAACACCACCTACGGCGTGCAGAACCTGGAGTACGATCCCTACACCGGAAACATGCTCATGGCGGTGTACGTGGGCAAGAAGCCCGGCTTCGAGAACAAGCCGATGTACATCGTGGACGGCCACATCGCCCCGCAGGCGGGCGAGGACGGCCGGAAGTATCTCCGGCTGGTGAAATCCCCCGGCGGCGTCGGCTGGGATTACGCCTACGGCAGCACGGGACTGATCGCGCTGGGAGACGGGCTCTACTACGTGTCCTACGAGGGCAGGCAGGACGGCAGGCATTTCACCAAGGTGCGCCTGTGCCGCTGGAACGGCCGGGATCCGCTGGAGCTGGCGGAGAGGTAATTTCAACAAAAAGTGATTTCAGCGAAGAGAAGACCGCCGGAGGTCCGTTTGGCGGCCTCTTCTCGCATCATCAGGAGGATATCAGGTATGAACAGTTTGTTGTTGTCCGCGTCGGTGATGTGCGTCAATGCGTGGGACGGTATGGACGATCTGAGGGCGCTGAAGCGCAGCGGGGTGGAGCTGCTCCATGCCGACGTGATGGACGGCGAATTTGTGCCCAATCTGATGCTGGGCACCGAGAGCATCCGGCAGCTTCGCAGGCTGGGCGGCCTTCCGCTGGACATTCATTTGATGATTGAACGGCCCGAGGACAAGCTGGGCTGGTTCGACATTCAGCCCGGGGAATACGTGTCCGTGCATGCGGAGAGCACCCGCCATCTCCAGCGCGCCCTGGCGAGAATCCGGGAACTGGGCGCCCGCCCCGTCGCCGCGCTGAACCCCGGCACGCCGCTGTGCATGGTCGAGGATGTGCTCCCGGACGTGGAGGCGGTGCTGCTGATGACGGTGAATCCCGGCTATGCGGGGCAGGCGCTCGTTCCGCAGACGATCGGCAAGATCGCGAGGCTTCGAAGGATGCTGGACGACGCCGGACTTCCGGAGGTGCGCATCGAGGTGGACGGCAACGTCAGCTTTGAAAACGGCGTGAAGATGCGCGCGGCGGGGGCGGACATGCTCGTCTGCGGCACGTCCAGCATCTTCCGCAGGGGCGCGGATGTGCAGCAGAACGTCCGGCGCTTCCGGGAGCTCCTCGGAGAGGCGGAAGGATGAGCGCGACCATCGGCCTGGATTTCGGCACCCAGTCGGCGCGCGCCGTGCTGATGGACGCCGGAACGGGCGAGGTTCTGAAAAGCTGCGCCATGCGCTATCCGCATGGCGTTCTGCCGGGGGACCTGGCGAGCGCGGAGGACTACGAGCAGGCGCTGATTCTGCTGCTGGAAGAGGTGCTCGCGGGCGCGGACCGCGGCCAGGTGAAGGGAATCTGCGCGGACGCCACGTCGCTGACGCTGGTCTGCCTGGACCGGGAGGGGCGGGCGCTGTCCCGGATCCCCGGCTTTGAGGACCGGGAACAGGCGCAGATCAAGCTGTGGAAGCGCCACGCTGCGCAGCCGCAGGCGGACGAGGCCCTCGCCCTGGCCCGATCGCTGGGGGAGCGCTTCCTCGGCCGCACGGGCGGGACGATCTCCTGCGAGTGGACGCTGCCGAAGCTCATGGAAATCCGGGACGCGGACCCGGAGGTGTACGGACACATCGATCTGGCCATGGACCTGTGTGAATTTCTGACGTACCGCCTGACGGGAACCCTGGCGCGCAGCGCGGGCAGCATGAGCTACAAGGGCCTGTGGGCGAGGGACCTGGGCTTTCCCTCCGGGGAATTTCTGAACGGACTCCGCGCCGGACTGGCGGAGGAATACGCGCACATGCTGAGGGGCCCCGTGCTCCGCCCCGGCGACCGCGCGGGAACCCTGCGGCCGGAGCTGTGCAGCCGGCTGGGCCTGGGGCGGGATGTGACCGTTGCGGCGGGGCTGCTGGACGGCCACACGGCGATGGCCGCCATGGGCGCGCTGAAGCCGGGAGACGCCACGCTGGTGCTGGGCACGTCCTCCGTGCTGGCGGTGCCGGCCGGGTCGCTTTGCGAAATCGAGGGCATCTGCGGCATCGCGCTGGACGGACAGATTCCCGGCTTGTACTGCATCGATTCCGGACAGAACTGCGTGGGGGACATGCTGGAGTGGTACATGGGCAGCGCCCTGCCCGCGGAGGTGCTCCGGGAGGCGGAGGCGAGGCATATCTCGCCCCATCAGCTGCTGGCAGAGCGGATCGAACGCCCCTGGGAGAGCCGCGTCACGGCGGTGGACTGGTTCAATGGCAGCAGAAACGCGCCGTGCGACCTGAGCCTGACCGGCACGCTGGCGGGGCTGACCGTGGACACGCGGCCGGAGGAAATCTATCTGGCGCTTCTGCAGGCCATCGTCTGCGGCACGGGCGCGATCCTCGACCGCTGCGGCGAACACGGCGTTCGGGTGGAGCGGCTGCGCATTTCCGGCGGCATCGCGGGGAAAAACCCGCTGCTGATGGAGCAGTATGCCAGCCTGCTGAACCTTCCGGTGGAGGTGGGCCAGGTCGCGGAGGGACCCGCCATGGGCTCGGCGATTTTCGCCGCAGTCGCGGCGGAACTGCACCCCGACCTGGAGGCGGCTCATGCGCGGATGGGCGTGCACAGCTTCGCGCGCTTTCTGCCGGATGCGGCGCACCGCGGGGAGTATGCCCGGGTTCGCCGGCGCGGCGAGCGGCTGCGGCGCATGTCCGCCGCGTTCTGCCGCGCGGAAGAATAAATGAAAAGAGCGGGTGAGGCGGCCGGAGCCGTCCACCCGCTCTTTTTTCACGGATTTACAGAAGCTGCTTTTCCTTGCCCGTGCCGGTGAAGGGAGCATCGCTGACGAGTACATCGACGTCATCCATGCTGCATAGATTAAAGCAAAGGCTGCGGCCGAACTTTGTGGAGTCACACATCAGCACCCGCTTGCGGGCCTGGCGCAGCATCACGCGGCGGATGGACATCTCCCCGCTGGCGGTGTCCGAGACCTGCCCGGACATGGACAGCGCGCCGCAGGAGAAGAACAGCACGTCGGCGTTGTAGCAGCGGATCATGTCCTCGGCAAAGTTGCCGATGAAGCCCTGGGAATTGCGGGGCATATAGCCGCCGGTGACGTACACCTGGGCGTCCAGCTCCTGCAGGCCTCCGGCGGTCATCGCGGAATTGGTGATGATGGTCAGGCCCTTGAAGCGGTTCAGATAGCGGATGAGCGCGTTGACGGTGCTGGAGGCGTCCAGCATGATCACGTCGCCGTTCTGAATCAGGTTCACGGCCTTCTGGGCCATGATCTCCTTGCTGGTCTCCTGGGAGGTGTGGCCGTAGAAGGGCAGGTCCTTCTGGTCGTTTTCCAGGAGGATCACGCCGCCGAACACCCGGCGGACATGCCCCTGGCGCTCCAGCGTGTTCAGGTCGCGGCGCACCGTGGATTCGCTGACGTAGAGCTGGTGGGCGAGTAGCTGCACCGAGCAGGACTTCTTTTCCGAGAGGATCTTCAGAATCTGGGAGAGGCGATTGTATTCAAGCATACTGGCAGATTTTGCTCAACAATGATCAATCATGACCGAGTGGTTATTCTCTGAGCAACCTTTCGATGAAATATTGATTTTTGCTCTGTTTTATACTATCATAACAATGAGATTATACCATATAGGTGCGATTTGGGCAAGCGTTTTGGGTCAGGAGCACAGCCGAAGGGCGCGGGCGGCGGATTCCGTGCGAATCCGAAAGGCCGCGGCGGAGGCTGCCGCCGGAATTTTGTGAATGAAAAATGTGCTCATTTATAACAAAGGTGTTTCTTTTTTGAGGGCATTGGCGATTGCTGCGAATCAGAATGAGGTGTGAAAATGGCGTCAATAAAGTTCGATAAAGTGACCAAAAAGTTCGGCAACAATACCGTCATCGGCGATTTGGATCTCCAGATCGAGGACGGCTCCTTTACGGTGCTGGTCGGCCCCTCCGGCTGCGGCAAGACCACCCTGCTGCGCATGATCGCCGGCATCGGCCCCCAGACCAGCGGCCGCGTGCTGATCGACGATCAGGACGTGACGGAGATTGCGCCCGGCAAGCGCGGCGTGGCGATGGTCTTCCAGAACTACGCCATCTATCCCACCATGACCGTGCGCGACAACATCGAGTTCGGCCTGAAGAACAACCGCGTGCCCAAGGCGGAGCGCGAAAGGCTGGTGCGCGAGGCCTGCGAAAAGGTGGGCATGCTGGACTATCTCGACCGCAAGCCCGGCACGCTCTCCGGCGGCCAGCGCCAGAGAATCGCGCTGGCGCGCGCCATCGTGAAGAACCCCAGCGTGTTCCTGATGGACGAGCCGCTGTCCAACCTGGACGCCAAGCTGCGCGTGCAGATGCGCGTGGAGCTGATCGAGCTGCACCACAAGCTGAAGACCACGTTCGTCTACGTCACGCACGACCAGGTGGAGGCCATGTCCATGGCGGACACCATCGTGCTGATGAACGACGGCAAGATCATGCAGATGGCGAGCCCGTCCGTGATGTACCGCGACCCGGACAACCTGTTCACGGCGCGGTTCATCGGCTCCCCCGCGATGAACATCCGCGTGTTCGACCAGAAGGGCAACACCCTGGGCTTCCGCCCGGAGAAGGGCCTGATCGCCGCAGGCCGGCCGGAGAACGCCGCCTATGCCGTGGAGGGCACGATCATCGCCCGCGAGCTGCTGGGCAGCGTGACCAACTATTCCGTGCGCGACAAGGACGACAACGTCTATATCGTCAGCACGGACGACGAGAGCTTCTCCATGGCTCAGAAGGTGTGGGTCGGGTGCACGCTGAAGAACATCTATCTCTTCGACGGCAGGGAGCAGCGCATTCGCGAAGGCGCGCCGGAGTATCAGGCGCTGCTGGATGCGGTTAGGAGGCTGTAATGAAAACGAGGAAGATCGACAAGCTCAAGCCCTATCTGCTCCTGCTTCCCGCCTTCATCGGCATCGGAATGTTCACGATCTATCCGACCCTGAAGGTGATCTACTGGAGCCTTTTCAAGGTCAATCAGCTCAACCCCGGCAAGACGAAGTTCGTCGGCATCGACAACTTCACCTATCTGCTGACGAACAAGAACTTTCTGAAGACGCTGAAGAACACCGGCGTGTACACGCTGTGGACGGTGGTCATCATCCTGCTGATCGCCATCGTGCTGGCGGTCTGGCTCTCCAAGAAGCAGGACAAGCTGACCTACTTCACCCAGGCGGCGGCGTTCACCCCGCACATCACCTCGATGGTCACCATCGCCATGGTGTTCTCCCAGATGATGAACCCGCAGATCGGCCTGCTCAACGCAATGCTTCAGAAGCTCGGCCTGCCCACCTGCCAGTTCCTGCAGAGCTCGGATACGGCCATGGCGTCCGTGATCTTCGTGGCGACGTGGAAGAGCATCGGCTATTATTCGCTGATCATCATCGGCGCGCTGCAGAGCATCTCGCCCAGCATCTATGAGGCGGCCGCGCTGGACAACGCCGGCCAGCTCCGGACGCTGAGGAAGATCACGATTCCGATGATCTCGCCGCAGCTGTTCTTCACGCTGATCGTCATGACCATCGGCTCCTTCAAGGTGTTCGACACCGTGCGCCTGATGACCGACGGCGGCCCGAACAACGCCACGTCCACCATCGTGTATTACATCTACAAGACGGTGTTCTGGGATTCCAACGTGGGCCGCGCCTGTGCGGCGAGCGTCATCCTGCTCGTCTGCGTCGGCATTCTGACGGTGGTCTATTTCAAGATGCTGGCGCGCAAGGTTCATTATCAATAAGGAGGTCCATAGGTCGTGCGGAACTATTCAGTTCAGAAAAAAGCGAGCAGCGGCGTGGGCATCCTGATGAAGCTCATCGTCTCCGCAATCTTCATATTTCCCTTCCTGTGGATGATTTCCCTGGCGCTGCAGACGGATCAGGAGATCGCCAGGCTGACGTTCATCCCGTCTTCACCGACGCTGGAGAACTTTGCGCGCGCGTGGAAGCTGGCGCCGTTCGGGAAGTACTTCCGCAATTCGATTGTGATCATCATCTCGGTCATCGTGCTGCAGACCGTGGTGATGGTGCCGGCGGCCTACGCGTTCGCGAAGTTCGACTTCCGGGGCAAGGGCGTGCTGTTCGGCATCATCCTCATCGCGTTCATGATGCCCATTCAGGTCACCTTCATTCCGATTTACTACATGATGGCCGACTTCGGCTGGACGAATACGCTGCTTCCGCAGATTATTCCCTCCATGACCAACGCCTTCGGCATCTTCCTGCTCAGGCAGTATTTCATGCAGGTGCCCGATGAGCTGATCGAGGCGGCGCGGCTGGACAATGCCAGCGAGGTGCAGGTGCTGGCGCGCATCATGCTGCCCATGTCCAAGCCGGGCATCTCCGCCATCGCGCTGCTGAGCTTCATCGGCCACTGGAACGACTACTTCTGGCCGCTGATCATGACCAACAGCGACGAGGTCCGCCCCATCTCCATCGGCGTTCAGCGCCTGAAGGACACCGAGGGCAACGACCAGTGGAACGTCATCATGGCCGGCAATATGTTCCTGGTGGGCCCGATTCTGATCATGTACCTGTTCTGCTCCAAGTACATCATCAATTCCTTCGCCTATTCCGGAATCAAGTGAGATTATGGGGCCCGAAAGGCTCCATAAAATAAAAGGAGGAAATTCCCATGAAGAAACTCGTTGCAATGCTTCTTGCGCTGATGCTGGTTCTCAGCGTGGGCGCGGCCTTTGCTGAGGGTGAAAAGGTCACCATTCAGTTCTGGCATTCCATGTCCGGCACCAATGCCGACTCTATCGACCACATGGTCGCCACCTTTAACGAGTCCCAGGACAAGATCGAAGTGGTTGCCACCTTCCAGGGCGACTACTACACCTCCATCGCCAACGCGGTCATGGCCGTCGCCACCGGCACCGGCCCCGACCTGATCCAGACCGGCTCCGACCAGGTCCGCATGCTCTCCGATGAGGAAGGCGTTGTGGCCAACATGCTGGACTTCATCGGCGAAGACCAGGGTGTGTGGTACGAGGACTTCGTGCCCGGCTTTATCGATTCCTATCGCATGACCCTCGAGGACGGCACCGACTATCTGGCCGCGCTGCCCATGGGCTGCTCCACCCCCGTGCTGTACTGCAACAAGACCCTGCTGGACCAGGCTGGCCTGGAAATCCCCACCACCTGGGACGAGATGGTCGAGGTTTGCACCAAGCTGATCGAGGCGGATCTGGTGGACTACGGCTTCTGCCAGCCCCGCGACTCCTGGTACTTCTGGATGCTGATCCCCAACTACACCGGCACCGAGATCTTCTCTGAGGACGGCCTGACCCTGGCCTGCCGCGAGTCCGGCATCGAGGCCTTCGAGTTCTACAAGAGCATGATCGAGTCCAAGGTGTTCTTCCCGGCCCCGGCGACCGACGCCTCCACCGTGATCAACCAGCTGATGACCACCCAGCGCATGGCGTTCTACATCAACTCCATCGGCGGCCTGGCCACTCAGGAGAACAACGCGGCTGAGGGCGGCTACGAGCTGGTCGTCTCCGGCGTGCCCGGCAAGACCGTGAACTCCGTGCCCTCCGGCGGCAACTCCCTGGCGATCCTCGAGTCTTCCGAGCACAAGGATGAGTGCTGGGAGTTCGTGAAGTGGATCTACACCTCCGAGGACGGCCTGGCCTACTTCGACTACTACTCCGGCTACCTGGCCTGCACCAACACCGTGAAGAACACCGCGCTGATCCAGCAGAAGATGGCCGACAACACCAACTATGCCAACGCCTACAACTTCATCGGCAACGTCAACAACAACCATCGCATCACCGGCGAGAGCGACATCTCCAGCGAGATCATGACCTTCATGGACGCCGTGTTCTATGATCTGGAAGACGTCACCGAGCAGTGGGATATCATGGAGCCCGTTGTGAACGAGAAGCTGGCCGACGCCAACGACAAGTAATCCCTAGTGACATTCATGTCCGAAGGCTCTTCACAGGGCCTTCGGACATCTCAGGTTTTTGCATATGCCGGCGGCGCGCATTGGGCGACGCCGGATTTGGATTGAAATGGGAGAACTCCATGTGGAAGAAAAAGCTCAGGGAGCAGGACGCCGCGCCAAGCGTTGAGCCGGACACGCCCTTCAATGGGCCGCTGTGGCGGTTCTTCGGGAGGCTGGCGGATCTGTTTTTGCTGATGGTGTACTGGGTTGCGACGAGCTGGCCCATCGTGACCATCGGCGCGTCTACCACGGCGCTGTTTTATGTGTGCTTCCGGCTTCGCCAGAAGAACGAGGGCAAGCTGTGGCAGATGTACATCAAATCGTTCAAAGAAAATCTGAAGCAGGCCACGTTCATCTGGCTGCTGTATCTGTTTGCGGCGCTGGATGTGTTTCTGGTCGGCTTTTCGCTGTGCCGGCAGGGACTGTTTCAGCCGGCGGATTTCTCGATTGACGGCGGAAAATATTATCCCGCGCTGCTGACCGTGTGCCTGGTCTACGGAAGTATTATGCTCTATACCGCCGCCCTGCTGGCGATGTTCAGGCAGACCACGGGGCAGTGCATCGGCGCGGCGATCATGATGGCGTTCGGGCGCCTGCCCAGCACGCTGCTGTTTCTGATCATCATCTGGGCGCTGAGCATGGCGACGCTGTATCTCTTTCCGCCGCTGATTCTCATCGACGTGCCGCTGGCGGTATGGCTGATTTCAAAGCGAATGTACACGCTGTTCCAGAAGCAGATCCGTCAGGCGGAAAAGGGCAATGCGGGCGACAGCGAGGAAAATAAAACAAAGGCGGGTTGATTACCATGGCTGATTTCGACAAAATGACTCTGGAAGAACTGGTCTGCCCGGAGGGCTACGACTGCGATTGCGGAAAGCACCACGTCTGTGCGCTGGACTATCTGAAGATTGGCAAGGGCGCCATCGAAGCTGTTCCCGAGATGATCGCCGCCATGGGCCGGAAGAAGCCCTTTGTGGTCTGCGACAGGAACACCTATGCGGTGGCCGGCGAGCGGGTCTGCGAAATTCTGACCGCCGCGAAGATCCCCCATGTGTGCTATGTCATCCCCGGCGATCGCATCGCGCCCGCGGAGTGGGAGGCGGGCAGCGTGGTGATGCACTACGATCCCAGCTGCGATATGCTCCTGGGCGTGGGCAGCGGCGTGATCAACGACACCTGCAAGGTGGTCGCCCACGCGGCGGGCGTGCCGAGCGCCATCGTGGGCACGGCCCCCAGCATGGACGGCTATGCGTCCAATTCCGCGTCCATGGAGGTCAACCACGTCAAGGTCTCCCTCTACAATCATGCGCCCGTGGGCATCATTCTGGACTCCGAAATTCTGGCGCAGGCGCCCATGCGGATGCTGTGGGCCGGCCTGGGCGACATGGTGGCGAAGTACGTGGCCATCTGCGAGTGGCGGATCTCCAACATCGTCACCGGCGAGTTCTACTGCGAGCACATCGCCCAGCTGATGCGCGCGGCGGTGAAGAAGATCGTCGACGCGTCCGACGGCATCACCCGGCGCGACCCGGACGCCATTCAGTCCATCGCCGAGGGTCTGATCATCGCCGGCGTGGGCATGGCGTATGCGGAGATTTCCCGCCCGGCCTCCGGCCTGGAGCACTACTTTTCCCACATGTGGGAGATGATGGCGCTGGAGCGCGGCAAGCCCTATGACCTCCACGGCATTCAGGTGGGCGTGGGCACGGTGCTGACCATGAAGCTGTACCGGAAGATCCGCGAGGTGCGCCCCGACCGCGCAAGGGCCGAGGCTTGGATGAAGCGCTACGACCGCGACGCCTGGGAGCAGCAGATTCGCCGCATCTTCGGCAAGACCGCGGATGAGATCATCGCCATCGAGGACAAGTCGAAGAAGAATGATCCCGCCCGCCACGCGGCGCGCCTGGAGAAGCTCATCAGCCACTGGGACGAGATCCTGAAGGTCATCGACGAGGAACTGCCCGACTACGACGCGCTGCACAGCCTGATGGCCGCCACCGGCATGCCCATGACGCCCGCGGACCTGGGCATCTCGCTGGAGGACACCGTGGACGCCTTCATCGGCTCCCGCGACATCCGCGACAAGTACCTGTCCTGCTCCTTCCTGTGGGATCTGGGGCTGACGGACGAGTTCGCCGACTACCTCTATCAGGTGGCCAACGAGTAAACAGAGGACGCCGGCCCCGGGAAGGGCGGCCGGGAGACGGGAATCCGCGCGCACGGCGGGCGGTTCCCCCGTTCCAATCGATCAAAGAAATCTCCGGGAGCATTCGCCGTCTCCCGGAGATTTCTTTTTCATGATTGATTATTCGCGGAACAGCTCCGTCAGCACGCGGCCGTCGATGTTCTCCATCTTCAGCCCCAGCGCATGGGCGAAGGTGGGGGCTTCGTCCACCAGACAGGCGTTCTCCAGCACCGCGCCGGGCTTCATCGAGGGGCCGAATGCGATCAGCGTGGGCTGGGGGCCCTTTTCGGGCAGATGGCCGTGGGTGGCGCGGCCAAAGCGATAGTTGCGGTTGTCCTGCGGGCGCACCAGCGGGCGCGTCCAGTCGTTGGCGAAGGTCGTGTAGCCGTCGGTCTCCACCACGAAGGAGAATTTGCCGCCCAGATGGTGCTGCCGGCGGGCCTCCTCTTCGGTGAACACGTCGCCGACGCCCATGATTTCCTCGCGCTTCAGGGATTCCAGCACTTCCCTCGTGCGCGCCCAGTCCTCGCGGGACGCCGGGTCCTTCAGATAGACCAGCGCGGACAGGCCGCCGGACTTGGCAAACGCCGTCCAGTCGCGGATATTGCCGCTCTCATCCACGTCGATCAGTCCCCGCTCCGCCAGCAGCGCGTTGAGGGCGACGCAGCGGCGGATGGAGAGCTGTCCGTGATCGCTGACGATGAAGAAGTCGGTATCGGCCAGGATGCCCGCGTCGTCGGCGGCCTTGATGAGCTGGCCGATCCACAGGTTCGTCTCATACAGGCCCGCCTCCACCTTCGGCGTGAACAGTCCGGTCTCGTGGCGATAGGCGTCCACGTTGGCGGGATGCACCATCAGCAGATTGGGCTTGAAGTTCAGCAGCATGTCGCAGGCGCAGGCCATCACGAAGGCGTCGCACCAGGGGTGCTTGCGGTGGCGGTTCGCCACCCACTTGAGATTCGGCCTGACGACCTTCTCCATCACCTCTTCGCTGGAGCCGGAATCGCGGAAGCACTGTTCGTCGCTCTCGCCGTGCTGCGGCCAGTATTCGTTGACCAGATAGTCGATGCTTTTGTCGTTGCCGGTCACGGGCCAGAACACCGCGGCGGTGGTCAGCCCCGCCTCATGGGCGTAGTCGAAGATGCTCTTCGCCTTGACCATGCTGCGCTCGTGCTGCCACAGACTGCTCTTTACGCACACCTCGGGCAGCTCGTTGTTCACAATGCCATGGGTTTCCGGGTAGACGCCGGTCATCATGGTGGAGTGGCAGGGATAGGTAATGGTGGGGTAGACGCTCTTTACGCGGTCCACCCGGGCGGTGCGATCCCAGATGGCCTCAAAGGTATATAGCTTCGACAGAATTTCCAGATCCTCGTAGACCATCGCGTCCACGGACACGACGACCACATGACGTGCGCTCATCTTCATTTCCTCCTGTTGTTCAAGAAGCTCCGGCACCTTTTCCGCACAGACAGGGCTCGGCGCGAAGGCCTTTGGTCGCCGCGCGGGGCCTCAGCCGCGGGCTGACGGTCATCCATCCGTTCCCGCCGCGCCCTTCTTAAAGCGCGAGCTGCGGGGAAATCCGGCCCGCCGCGCGTCGCTTCGGGCGCGCGGCCGACACAGCCGGATTACAGCGCGGAAGCGCTCTGCGGAACCGCCCCGGAAAGGGGCTTGCTGTCGGTTAGAGTATAGCATTTTTTCCGCTGAAAAGCAAGGCCCAGCGCCCAATCAGGCGATTTCGCATCTGCGCGCAGCGCGCAGGCACGATGGGATCCCCCCGACTTCGAGGACGGCCGCAGTCCGCACTTTTTCACCGACGTCTTCGAACGCGAGGGCATTCCTTTCCGGCAGTTTGGGTGAAAGGTTCGGATACACAGAAAAAGACCTTGGAGGACGAATCCTCCAAGGTCAAATTTTGTGTTGTGATGGGGAACACATCCTTGCACCGGACGGGACAGGGATGTGCTCCCCGGAACAGCGGTACCTTACGCCTTTTCAGCGTTGATCGCGGCGTGAGCGGCAGCCAGACGGGCGATCGGGACGCGGAAGGGAGAGCAGGACACGTAGTTCAGGCCGATCTTGTGGCAGAACTCGATGGACGACGGGTCGCCGCCGTGCTCGCCGCAGATGCCCAGCTTGATGTCGGGGCGGGTGGCGCGGCCCTTCTCGGCGGCCATCTTGATCAGTCCGCCGACGCCGACCTGGTCCAGCTTGGCGAAGGGATCGAACTCGTAGATCTTGTGATCGTAGTAGGCGCCCAGGAACTTGGCGGCGTCGTCGCGGCTGAAGCCGAAGGTCATCTGGGTCAGGTCGTTGGTGCCGAAGGAGAAGAACT
>JBJEUD010000075.1:0-17764 GCA_051883655.1 Candidatus Faecivicinus sp.
CTCTCCTCCAAATCATTGCCTTTCCAGCTTCTTTTCAAGTCGGGCGATGCGCCTGTCCAGCGCCTCCGCCTCGTCAGATGTACAGATTTTGCGCGCCTCCTGCGCATGCCTGAGTGCTACCCGGCAGTTTCCAAGGCGGTGCTCGTAGAGCTTGGAGAGCTCTGTATGAACCTGACAGGGCATCTGCCCGCGCGCCAGCATTTGCTCGAGAATTGCCCTCATGCCCTCCTCGTTCCGGGAGCGGCGCTCGATCTGATAGATGCGCCAGTTGGCCATTCCGGCGATTCTCTCCCCGGTCAGCGCAGACAGCGTTCCCGCGGGCGCCGGGATGGCGGAGACGCGATACAGCTCTCTCGCCGGCCGCAGCTCGCCCTGCCGTTCGAGCGCCTTTCCGACACTGAACAGGTCCTTCCGATCCGTCAGCTGCTCCGGCTCCCCATAGATTTCGCACAGCCTGACCAGCAGCACGGCCAGCGTCGCAATATCCTGCCGGTTGTGTCGGACGATATCCTCCAGCAGCGACATATCCCCTGTCTTCAGAAAATCGAAGTACCGCTGAGGCACCTCCTTGCCCGGGAGATCGTCCTCCCGCGGCATGCCGAGAACCGCTTCCTCGAGGTGGCTCAGCCGGCAGCTGCCGAGCCGGAGCTTCCACGTTCTCCTCGATGGATACAGCAGATCGAGGTTCTTCAATTCGCGCCAGCGATGGCGCATGCGGCACATCGTAAACCGCGCCTCCAGCAGCGGCATGTCAAAGGTCCTGCCGTTGAAGGTGCACACGCTCTCAAACCTTTCCGCGCGGTTTGCCAGGCGGTCAATCAGCTCCGGTTCATCGGAATAATCCCGCATCAGATACTGCTCGATCACAAATGCATCGCCCTCGATGAAGCCAACCCCCACCAGAAATGCCACCGTGCCCGCGCCTCCGGAGAGGCCGGTTGTCTCGGTATCGAGGAACAGGCACCTTCGCACATCGAAGGCGCGCCCGTCCCATCCGATTCTGCGCAGCCCCGTGCCGGAAAGCGACAGCAGTCCGGGTTCGATATCCCGCCGCTCGGCATAGGTGATCAGGCCGCCCCGACGCGCCTCCCGTTTGGGCGCGTCGGAAGCCGCTCCCATCGCTTTAAGCTTTGCGCGCAGCCCTGACGCCATGCAAATCACCTGCCAATACTGATTATTGTAGACGCTCCCCACCCGGTTGTCAAGGGGCGCGGAAATTTACTGCAGGAGGGTTGACAAAATTCACCGCATTTCATATGATAAAAAATAATCACTTCATTCAGGAGGCGCACAAATGCAAAATTCAAAGAAAAAGCCAACCCTGACGCAGACATTTTCGCTCTTTGGCGCGTTTCTGCCCTATTTCAGGCCGCACTTCGCGGTCATGGCGCTCGACCTCTTCTGCGCCTCGCTGACGACGATCTGCGACCTGGTCCTGCCGCTGATTGTGCGCTATATTACCGGTGCGGCTCAGGACGGAACCGTTCTGCTGGTCTCCACCGTTCTGAAGGTGGGCCTTGTCTATGTGGTGCTTCGCATTATCGACACTGCGGCCAACTACTATATGCAATCCATCGGCCACATCATGGGCGCGCACATCGAGGCGGACATGCGACGCGATCTGTTCTCCCACCTGCAGGATCTCTCCCATTCCTACTATGACAACACGAAGATCGGCCAGCTGATGTCCCGCATCACCACCGACCTGAACGACATTACCGAGTTCGCCCACCACTTCCCGGAGGAGCTGTTCATCGCCGTCATCAAGATCGTGGCCGCCTTCTGCATTCTCTGCCAGACCAATGTGCTGCTGACGCTGATCATCTTTGCGGCGCTGCCGCTGATGGTGGGCTGCTCCAACCACTTTTCCAAGAAGATGCGCCAGAGCTTCAAGGACTCCCGCTATCATCTGGGCGAACTGAACGCGCGCGTGGAGGACAGCCTTTCCGGCATCCGCGTGGTGAAATCCTTCGCCAATGAGGAGCTGGAAAAGGAGAAGTTCGCGGACAACAACGCCCGTTTCCTGAAGATCAAATACGGCATGTATCACAACATGGCCGGCTTCCACTCCGTCACCCGACTGTTCGACGGCGTGATGTACATCCTGGTCGTGGTCCTCGGCGCGCTGTTCATGATCGATGGCAGCATCAGCGCCGCCGACCTGGTGGCATATCTCCTGTACGTCACCACGCTGCTGGCCTCCATCCGCCGCATCGTCGAATTCATGGAGCAGTTCCAGCGCGGCATCACTGGCATTGAGCGCTTCACTGAGGTCATGAACGAGCCCGTGGCCATCGCCGACCGCCCCAACGCCCGTGAAATGGGCGACGTTCGCGGCGAGATCGACTTCGACCACGTGTCCTTCACCTACAACTCCGGGCTGAAGAACGTGCTGACCGACATCAATCTGCACGTTCGCGCCGGCGAGAGCATTGCGCTGGTCGGGCCCTCCGGCGGCGGCAAGACCACCATGTGCAGCCTGATTCCCCGCTTTTACGAGGTCACCGGCGGCGCCATCCGCATTGACGGGGCCGACATCCGCGAATTCACGCTGCACTCTCTGCGCAACCACATCGGCGTGGTTCAGCAGGACGTGTACATGTTCTCCGGCTCCATTGCCGACAACATCGAATACGGCCGTCCCGGCGCCTCCCGCGAGGAGATCATCGAGGCCGCAAAGCTGGCCGGAGCGCACGAGTTCATCCTCGGCCTTGAGAATGGCTACGACACCTATGTCGGCGAGCGCGGCGTGCGCCTTTCCGGCGGTCAGAAGCAGCGCATTTCCATCGCCCGCGTGTTCCTGAAGAACCCGCCGATTCTGATCCTCGACGAGGCCACCAGCGCGCTGGACAACGAGTCCGAGCATCTGGTGCAGCAGTCGCTGGAGAAGCTGATGAAGGGCCGCACAACCTTCACGATCGCCCATCGACTGACCACCATCCGCAATGCCAACACCATCCTCGTCCTCACCGACGAAGGCATCGTCGAGCAGGGCACGCACAAGGCGCTCATCGAAAAGCATGGCGTGTACGCAAGCCTGTACGAGATGTATACGAAGGAAGCCTGACAGATTCAAACGGGAGGATTTTCAGCAAGCTGAAAATCCTCCCGTTTTTCGTGCCCTTCGTGGTCATCATCGTTCGGGCTTTCTGGCAGAGATGAGGCAATAATTGCTGTTTTCGATGGGACGGGCATCAACCTCTCCGAAGCCGGCCTTCTTCAGAAGCCTGCATTAGCAGCTTTGCAACGGGCTCCCTGCTGTTCATCGCGATCGGATGAGTGCTGTCGAAATTCCATGCGCTACCTCTCCTTTCGCTGCCGGACCCTCTTCTTTCGCACCGCCAGCATTCGCGGCGGGTCGTTTGGCTGGTTGAGATAGGTCTTCAGCAGCACATCCCAACGGCGGTCGTCCAGCTTCGATCCCCATTCCAGCAGGGCGTTCAGTTCTCTTTCGCCCTCCTCGTGGCCGGGATAGATGCAGATCGTCATCAACCCGTCCTCCCTGAGCAGCTCCAGTGCGGCGTTCACCGCCTGCAGCGTCGTCTCCACGCGGGTGGTCACGCCGTGCTCTGCGCCCGGCAGCCAGCCCAGGTTGAACACAATCGCATCGACAGGTTCGCGGACATACTCCGCCATGTGCTCGTGGCCAGCGCAGAATAAATGAGCCCGGTCGGCCAGACCGGCCTCCGCCAGTCGCCGCCGGGTATGCTCCACCGCCTCGGGCTGAATATCGAAGGCACATACGTCGCCGGTCTCTCCGACCCGCTCGCACAGCCACTGGGTATCGTGTCCATTTCCCATGGTGGCGTCAATCGCATGTGCTCCTGCAAACAGCGCGCCCTCTATCATTTCCCGCGCCCAAAAGCGCGCGGATCGAAAGTCATTTGCCATACAAATCCCCTTTTTCTCATTATAGCACATTCTTCCAGCATGGTCAACGCAAATTTCCCGCTGTGTTTGTTGCGGAGTGACAGGAATTGTGCTATGATAGTTTCAAAGGATTCAAAGGAGAATCACTGTATGCAGACTTCCAACTCGCTCCTGAAAAGAGCGCGCCGAACGCTCATCGGCAGCCGCGCCTTTTATGCAATGGTGCTGGCAATCGTCGTACCCATCATCGTCCAAAATGCCATCACCAATTTCGTCAACCTTCTGGATAACATCATGGTCGGAAAGATCGGCACGGACCAGATGGCCGGCGTGTCCATCGCCAACCAGCTGCTGTTCGTCTCGAATCTGTGCGTCTTTGGCGGCATGTCGGGGGCGGGAATCTTTGCCGCACAGTATCACGGCGCGGCGAACCCCATTGGCGTGCAGCATTGTTTTCGCTATAAAATCTGGCTGAGCGTGATTCTGACGGCAGTCGCCACGCTTCTTTTTGGCGTTTTCGGCCGGTCGCTGATCTCCCTCTATCTGAACGAAAGCGATGCTGCGGAGCGCATAGCGCGCACGCTGGGCTGCGGTCTGGAATACCTGCATCTGATGCTGTGGGGAATTCCTCCCTTTGCGCTTTCTCAGGCCTATGCCAGCACGCTGCGCGAGACCGGCGAAACGGCGCTTCCCATGCGCGCGGCCATTTCCGGCGTTCTCGTCAACCTGGTTCTGAACTATGTCCTGATCTACGGCAAGTTTGGCGCGCCTGCGCTGGGCGTGCGCGGCGCGGCCTGCGCAACCGTCATTTCCCGCTATATCGAGCTGGCCATTCTGGTGGCGACCACGCACAGGCATCCTGAAAAATTCCGCTTCATCTCCGGCGCGTTCCGCACGCTTCGCATTCCGATTCCTCTGGTTCGCCAGATTACCGTAAAGGGCATGCCGCTGCTGGTCAACGAGGCGCTCTGGTCGCTGGGCGTCGCCATGCTCAGCCGCTGCTATTCCCTGCGCGGTCTGGATGTCGTTGCCGCGCTGAACATTTCCAGCACCGTTTCGAACCTGTTCAATGTGGTCTTCCTGTCCATGGGCAATGCCATATCGATCATCATCGGACAGGCGCTGGGCGCTGGGGAGATCGGCCGCGCCAAGGACGAATCCTGGAAGCTGACCGCGTTCAGCCTGTTCTGCTGCGCCATTACCGCGGTGCTTTTGTGCATCGCCTCGCCCTTCATCCCCATGATCTACAACACCGAGCCCCAGATCCGCTCCCTGGCAACCCAGCTGCTGCTGGTCAGCGCCGCGTGCATGCCGCTGTGTTCGTTCACAAACTCGTGCTATTTCATTCTGCGCTCCGGCGGAAAAACATTGGTCACGTTCATGTTTGACTGCGTGTTTTCCTGGGCTGTCAGCATTCCCATCGCCTACGCGCTGGTACAGTTTACAGACCTGCACATCGTCGCCGCCTATCTGCTGGTGCAGCTCGCCGACCTGATCAAGTGCATTATCGGATTCATCCTTGTAAAAAAGGGAATCTGGATTCACAACATCGTCGTCGAATGAACAGAAGGGCCGCCGCAGCGTGCGGCGGCCCTTTTCATGATTATTTGCCGAACAGCTGTACCCAGTAAATCACGCCGTTCACCTTCAGCGCGCACACGCCGATGCTGCCGAAGCTCTCGCGCAGAATATTCGCGCGATGGCCCTCGGACGACATCCATGCCGCCATGACGCGCTCGGCGGAGGATTGACCCTTCGCGATGTTCTCACCCCTCGCAGCGCTGGAGACTGTCGACCAGCTCGATCCATCCGGACGGGTATGGCTGAACAGCTCCACGATTTCGCTGGCGCGCACGCAGGCGGCGCTGGTCAGCTGCGCATCCACGCTCAGCGCGGGCAGGCCGTACCTGGCGCGCTCTTCGTTCACCATGCTGATGACCTCCGCAGCCATGCTGGTCATCGATTGTCCGCCCTGGTCGGGCGCAGCCGTTGCAGTGGGCGCCGCAGTGGGCTTCGCCGTCGGAACCGGCGTCGCGGGAGCCTGCGTTGGAACCGGGGTTGCAGGGACCTGCGTCGGAGCAGGCGTTGCCGGATTCTGCGTGGGCACGGGAGTCGCCGGACTCTGCGTGGGCGCGGGAGTTGACGGAGCCTGCGTCGGCGCCGGAGTTGCGGGAATCTGGGTCGGTTTCTGAGTGGGCTTTTCCGTTGGATTCGCCGAGGATTCGACGACAATCGCATTCACCTTTTCGCAGCCGGTCGAAGTTCTCAGGCGCACAGCATATCGCCCGCCCCGCTGAACGGAGATCACCGTGCCGCCGGAAGCGCCGTCCACATTGCAGACCGTGATCGGCCAATCATTCCGATAGACAGTCAATACGCAAGCGCCCTCGGCATTCCAGCGAATCGTCAGCTTCTCACCGGACAGCGTCGCGGAAAGTCCGCTCCCGGCCATGGCCGTCTGCGCGAGCAGGAGGCACGCGGCCAGCACCATCAACAGCATCTTCTTCATTTTCATCTGTGTTTCAGCTCCATTCGTAATACATTTGAAATATATTTCACAGTTATTTTATACTTTATGTGTGGATTCGTCAACAGTTTTTGTGCTATTTCCATAAATTACCAGAAAGCATGATTTTCTGCTGGCACTCCGGACATAAATTGTGTATACTTTCCTGGGAGGTGTAGGTCTATGGAAAACGGCAGAGCAATCCGCGCAGATGTTGCGCTGGTTGCGCGCGGGCTCGCCGCGAGCCGCGAGCGGGCGCAGGGCCTCATTTCCAGTGGATTGGTGACGCTGAACGGCAAGCTCCTTTTGAAGAGCTCCGCGAAGGTGCTCGACGACGATCGGCTGGAGATCACCGGCGATGACCTCCCCTATGTCAGCCGCGGCGGATTCAAGCTAGAAAAGGCATTGAAGGTCTTTCAGGTGGATCCGGCGGGGTGCGTGTGCATGGACATCGGCGCATCCACCGGCGGGTTCACGGATGTGCTGCTGCAGAACGGCGCAAAGCGCGTGTATGCCATCGACGTGGGAACCGGTCAGCTGGATGCAAAGCTCGCAGCCGACCCGCGCGTCACCTCCATGGAGCACACAAACGCACGGGAGCTCTCCGGAGAACTGTTTTCTGAGCCGCCCACCCTGGCCGTGATGGACGTGTCCTTTATCTCCATTCAGCTGATCCTGCCCGCCGCTTTCCGCGTGCTCGGCCCGCACGGGCGCATGATCTCGCTGATCAAGCCGCAGTTTGAAGCCGGCCCGAAGAACATTGGCAAGAAGGGCATCGTCAGCGATCCCCGCGTACATGAAGAAGTGCTTCGCCGCATCGTCGATTTCACGCCCTCGCTGGGATGGAAGGTGCGCGCGCTCGACTTCTCGCCCATCACCGGCACCGCCGGCAACCTCGAATTTCTCGGTGACTTCGCTGCAGACGGCAGCTGCAGCGTTCTCTCCCCCTCCGCGGACGCAATTCATGCCCTTGTGCAAAGGGCGCACCGCGAGCTTCGGAAATAAACAAAAGGAATTTCTACATTCAAAGGAGGTCCCCTTACAATGGCTCTCTTGACTGAACAGGACAAAATGTATCGCACCCCTGAGGATATCTGCACCCATCTGGGCGATGAGTACGGCAAATTCAGCGGCGCAATCGTTCCGCCGATCTTCCAGAACTCCCTGTTTGTGCATCCCACGGATGTCAACGGCGTGACCGAACACGGATATGCCTATACCCGCGTCAGCAATCCGACCATTGACATTGCCGAGCGCAAGATCGCCGCACTGGAGGGCGCGGACGGCGCGCTGTGCTTCTCTTCGGGCATGGGTGCAATCAGCAGCGCCATCATGCACTTTGTGCGCGCGAACTGCCACATCGTACTGGTCGCCACGTCCTATGGCTGCACCATGGACTTCGTGAAAAACTACCTCCACGACCGGCTGAACATCGAGTACACGCTGGTCAATGGCGATTCCGTAGAGGAAATCGAGGCGGCGCTGCGCCCGAATACCACCCTGATCTATCTGGAAAGCCCGTCCAGCCTGGTCTTCAAAATGCAGGACCTGGACGCCATCGCCGCCATCGCCAGACCGCGCGGCATCGGCACCGTGATCGACAATACCTACGCCACGCCGCTGCACCAGCAGCCGCTGAAGCACGGCATCGACATCACCTGCCACACCGCGTCCAAGTACATGGGCGGCCACAGCGACATCGTGGCCGGCGCGCTGGCAGCGAACCGGGAGATCATTGAAAGCCTTCAGAACAAAGAGCGCGCCCTGTACGGCAACAATATGGATCCCCACCAGGCATGGCTGCTCATCCGCGGCCTGCGCACCATGCCGCTCCGCCTGAAGCAGCATGGCGAGAACGCGATGAAGGTGGCGGAATATCTGGAAAATCATCCCAAGATCAGGCAGGTGTTCTACCCCGGCTCCAAGACGTATACCCAGCCCGAGCTGTTCAAAAAATACCTCACCGGCACCAACGGCCTGATGAGTTTCGTCCCCGCGGGCACGGCTGAGCAGGTCTCCAAATTCGTCCGCTCGCTGCACTTCTTCCAGAACGGCTGCAGCTGGGGCGGCTTCGAGAGCCTGTGCGTGCTGCTGGGCAGCAATGAGGAGACTCTTGCGCACGGCCAGCCCGAAAATCTGGTGCGCATCCACGTCGGCCTTGAAAATGTAAATACGCTCATTGCCGACCTGGACCAGGCGCTGAACCTGGCCATTCCCGATTGATTTTTCAAAAGCTCGGAAGACGCCGCGCCGTCTTCCGAGCTTTCTTAACGGAGCTTCAACGGGAAACTTAACCCATATTCGTTGACAGACCGCGCCCTGCGTAGTACAATATCTGAAAAGCGATCTTTAAGGCGGTACTGAGAGACCGGCAAGACGATGATAGAGGCCGAGGGCGCACTGCGTCCTATTCCGTATGTTCGATCTTGCCAAGGCAAGGTCGAATTTTTATCGCCGTCGAAAGGAGTGCAATGACGCCATGAACAGCTTCGTCCGAAATGCCATTGTTTACGAAGGCGGTCGCTTCACTTCCCGTGATTTCTCATTCACCGCGCGCAACGGCGCGGCAGCGTTTGATTCACTCCATATTCTGCCCGGTTTCGCGGATGTGCATGTTCACTTCCGCGAGCCGGGTTTTTCCTATAAGGAGACGATTCAAACCGGCAGCCGTGCCGCTGCCCGCGGCGGCTACTGCGCAGTGTGCACCATGCCCAACCTGAATCCCGTGCCCGACAGTCTGGAAACACTTCAGATACAGCTCGAAATCATTCAGCGGGACGCCTGCGTGCAGGTCATTCCCTATGGCGCCATCACGAAGGGCGAAAACGGCGCCTCTCTGTCGGACATGGAAGCCATGGCGCCTTACGTGTGCGGCTTCTCCGACGACGGGCGCGGCGTTCAATCCGATGACATGATGCGCGCTGCCATGAAAAAGGCAAAGTCGCTGGGCAAGCTGATCTGCGCGCACTGCGAGGACAACTCCCTGCTGCGCGGCGGCTACATCCACGACGGCGAATACGCCCGCCTGCACGGCCATCGGGGCATCTGCTCCGAGAGCGAATGGCGGCAGATTGCCCGGGATCTGGAGCTGGTCCGGGAGACGGGCTGCGGCTACCATGTCTGCCACATCTCCACCCGCGAGTCCGTCGCCCTGATCCGCGAGGCCAAGCGATCGGGACTGGACGTGACCTGCGAGACAGGCCCGCACTATCTGACGCTGACGGACATGGATCTTCAGGAGAATGGCCGCTTCAAAATGAATCCGCCGCTGCGCTCTGCTGCCGACCGCGACGCGCTGATTGAAGGCCTGCTGGACGGCACCATTGACATGATCGCCACCGACCACGCGCCCCACTCCGCCGAGGAGAAATCCCGCGGACTGGAAAAGAGCCTGATGGGCGTCGTTGGACTGGAGACGGCGTTCCCGGTCCTGTACACCCGGCTGGTCCGAACGGGGATACTCACCCTGGAAAAGCTCGTCCAGCTGCTGCACGACAATCCGTGCAGGCGCTTCGGCCTCAAGATGGATCCGGCGGAGAATTTCACCGCCTTCGATCTCAATGAATCCTATGTTATCCGCCCCGCCGAGTTCCTGACCATGGGACAAAGCACGCCGTTTGAGGGCGAACAGGTCTACGGCAGATGCAAAATGACGATTGCAGGAGGAAAGATCGCATGGTTGAGCAGTTCAACAGAAAACTGATCCTCGAAACCGGCGAGGAATACTACGGCTATGGCTTCGGCGCGGAGGAAGACCGCGTGTGTGAAATCGTGTTCAACACCTCCATGGTGGGCTATCAGGAGATCGTCTCCGATCCATCCTATACCTATCAGGCTGTTGTTATGACCTACCCGCTGATCGGCAACTACGGCATCGCCGACGACGACTTCGAAACCCGCACGCCGACCATCGGCGCGCTGATCGTGCGCGAATACAACGACCAGCCCTCCAACTTCCGCTACACCAAGACCTTGGGCGAGGTGCTGGAGGAATACCACGTTCCCGCCATCTCGGGCATCGACACCCGCAAGCTGACCCGGTCGATCCGCGATCTGGGCTCCCGGCGGGTGCTGATCACCAGCGCGGACACCAAGGTGGAGGACGGCCTTCGCATCATCGCCGAGACGGCCATCCCCCACGACGCCGTTTCGCTGGTCTCCTGCCGCAAGCGCTGGTACTCCCGGACTTCCAACCACAAGTACAATGTGGTGGCCGTGGACTGCGGCATCAAGCTCAACATCATCCGCAGCCTGAACGCCCGCGGATGCAACGTCACCGTCGTCCCCTACAATACCACCGCAGAAACCATCGAGGCCATGAATCCCGACGGCGTGTTCCTGTCCAACGGCCCCGGCGACCCGGAGGACGTCACCCCGGTCATCGAGCTGGTCCGAAGGCTGCGCGGCCGCTATCCCATCTTCGGCATCTGCCTGGGACACCAGATGATCGCGCTGGCGGCGGGCGCCAGGACCTACAAGCTCAAGTTCGGCCACCGCGGCGGCAACCATCCCGTGAAGAATCTGGCCACCGGAAAGCTGGAGATCACCAGTCAGAACCACAGCTATGCCGTGGATGCCGACAGCGTGGAGGGCACCGGCCTGACCGTGACCCACGTCAACCTGCTGGACAACACCGTCGAGGGACTCGAGTGCGCCGCCGACCGCATCTTCAGCGTGCAGTACCACCCGGAAAGCGCGCCCGGCCCGCAGGACAGCGCCTATCTGTTCGATAAATTTGTAAGCCTGATGAAGGAGGCGAAGCTCCATGCCTAAGCGCACCGACATTCACAAAATTCTGGTCATCGGCTCCGGCCCGATCGTCATCGGCCAGGCCGCCGAGTTTGACTACGCCGGCACGCAGGCCTGTCTGGCGCTCAAGGAGGAGGGCTACGAGGTCATCCTCGTCAACTCCAACCCCGCCACCATCATGACCGACACCTCCATCGCTGACAAGGTTTACATGGAGCCCCTGACGCTGGAGTTCCTGTCCAAGATCTGCCGCTACGAGCGCCCGGACGCCGTCGTCCCCGGCATTGGCGGCCAGACCGGTCTGAACCTGGCGATTCAGCTGGAGAAAAAGGGCGTGCTGGACGAGTGCCAGGTGGAGCTGCTGGGCACGTCCAGCGAATCCATCGAAATGGCTGAAGACCGCGAGAAGTTCAAGGAGCTGTGCGAACAGCTGGGCGAGCCTGTGCTGCCCTCGGTCATCACCCATTCCATCGAGGAAGGCATCGCCGCGGCCAACGAGATCGGCTATCCCGTGGTGCTGCGTCCGGCCTTCACCCTGGGCGGCACGGGCGGCGGCTTCGCCGATGACGAGACTGAGCTGCGCGAGATCATGAAGAACGCGCTGAAGCTCTCTCCCGTGGGTCAGGTGCTCGTGGAAAAGAGCATCAAGGGATTCAAGGAGATCGAGTATGAGGTCATGCGCGACAAAAACGACACGGCCATCGTCATCTGCAACATGGAGAACATCGATCCCGTGGGCATCCACACGGGCGACTCCATCGTCGTCGCGCCCAGCCAGACCCTGACCAACAAGGAATACCACATGCTGCGCGACAGCGCGCTCAAGATCATCCGCGCGCTCAAGATCGAAGGCGGCTGCAACGTTCAGTTCGCGCTGGACCCCGAATCCTTCAAATACTATCTGATCGAGGTCAATCCCCGCGTGTCCCGCTCGTCCGCACTGGCGAGCAAGGCCAGCGGCTATCCCATTGCCCGCGTATCTGCAAAGATCGCTACGGGCATGACTCTGGACGAGATCCAGATCGCCAACACCCCCGCCAGCTTTGAGCCGACGCTGGACTATGTGGTCACCAAGATGGCGCGCTTCCCCTTCGACAAGTTCGCCAATGCCTCCAACCACCTGTCCACCCAGATGAAGGCCACCGGCGAGGTCATGAGCGTGGGCCGCACCATCGAGGAGAGCCTGCTCAAGGCGGTGCGCTCTCTGGAGATCGGCGTGACGCACCTGCACATGAAGAAGTTCGACGAAACCGCAGCGGAGGCGCTGCTGGATTACATCGCCATCGGCACCGACGACCGCATCTTCGCCATCGCTGAACTGATCCGCCGGAACGTCTCCCTGAGCCTGATCAATGAGCGGACGAAGATCGACATGCTGTTCCTGGACAAGGTGAAAAACATCGTCCAGTGCGAGCGCATGCTCGCCGACCGTCCCGGCGACCTGAGCGCGCTGTATCACGCCAAGCGCATGGGCTTCTCCGACCGGGCTGTCGCGGATCTGTGGCACGCGAGCGAGGACGAGATCTTCGCACTGCGAAAGCGCGAGCGCATGTTCCCGGTCTACAAGATGATCGACACCTGCGCCAGCGAGTTTGAAAGCTACATTCCCTACTTCTACGCCACCTATGAGGATGAAAACGAATCCATCGTCTCCGATCGCAAAAAGATCATCGTGCTGGGTTCGGGCCCGATCCGCATCGGCCAGGGCGTTGAGTTCGATTACTCCACCGTTCATGCCATCAAGACCATCAAGTCCTCCGGCTATGAGGCCATCATCATCAACAACAATCCCGAGACGGTCTCCACCGACTACACCACCTCGGACAAGCTCTACTTTGAGCCGCTGACCGTTGAGGACGTGATGAACATCATCGAGCTGGAGCAGCCCGAC
The DNA here is from genome assembly GCA_051883655.1 of Candidatus Faecivicinus sp. Lineage (GTDB taxonomy): Bacteria > Bacillota > Clostridia > Christensenellales > Aristaeellaceae > Faecivicinus. Next base: position 13,017 of record JBJEUD010000075.1, read on the forward strand.
GGCGTGATCGCCTCCCTGGGCGGACAGACGGCCATCAACCTGGCCGGCCCGCTGACCCGGCGCGGCGTGAAGATCATCGGCACCGACATGGCCGCCATTGAAAAGGCCGAGAACCGCGACGCCTTCGAAAAGGTTCTGCTCGACCTGAAGATTCCTCAGCCCCGCGGCGAAGCCGTGACCAACATCGAGGACGGCGTGCGCGTGGCTGCGGAGATCGGCTATCCGGTTCTGGTTCGCCCCAGCTACGTGCTGGGCGGCCGCGCGATGCAGATTGTCGCAGGGGAAGGCGCGCTGCGCACCTACCTGAAAAACGCGGTTCAGATCAACGAGGATCAGCCTGTGCTCGTCGACAAGTACATCATCGGCAAGGAGCTCGAGGTGGACGCCGTCTGCGACGGGCGCGATGTGTTCATCCCCGGCATCATGGAGCTGGTCGAGCGCACCGGCATTCACTCCGGCGACTCCATCAGCGTCTACCCCACTTTCTCGGTCTCCGGCAAGGTCAAGGGCACGATTCTGGAGTACACAAAGAAGCTGGGCCTGGGCATCGGCATCGTCGGCCTGTACAACATCCAGTTCATCGTCGACAAGAATGAAAATGTCTACGTCATCGAGGTCAATCCCCGCTCGTCCCGAACCGTGCCCTTCCTCTCCAAGGCCACGGGCTACTCGCTGGCGGATATCGCGACGATGACCATTCTGGGCAAGTCGCTCAAGGAGCAGGGGCTGTTTGAGATGTATCCCCAGGAGAAGAAGCGCTGGTACTGCAAGGTTCCCGCCTTCTCCTTCTCGAAGCTCTCCGGCATGGACAACTATCTCTCTCCGGAGATGAAGTCCACCGGCGAAGCCATCGGTTATGACAACTCGCTGACCCGCGCGCTGCACAAGGCACTGACTGCCTCCGGCATGAAGCTGGCCAACTACGGCACCATCTTCGTGACCATCGCCGACGGCGACAAGGAGGAGGCCCTGCCGCTGATCCGCCGCTTCTACAACATGGGCTTCAACATCGAGGCCACCCGCGGCACGGCGCGCTTCCTGAAGGAGAACGGCATCCGCACCCGCGTAAAGCGCAAGCTCAGCGACGGCAGCGACGAGATCCTCGAGGGCATCCGCAAGGGCTACGTGACCTACGTCATCAACACCCGCGAATACGATTCCTCCAATGAGGTCTCCGATGGCTATGCCATTCGCCGCTGCGCCTCCGAGAACAACATCACGGTCTTTACGGCGCTGGACACCGTTCGCGTCCTCCTCGACGTCCTCGAAGAGATGACCATGACCATCTCCACCATCGACGGCGGTCAGTGACCGCTGACATCTACTGCCGCCTTTATGCCCCGGAGACTGCGCCGCGGTGGTCGCGGCTTGTCTCCTGGGATGCGTTTCTTGTGGAATGCAGGCATTTGCACCGATTTTGAGCCGGACGGCGGCTCAAAATCTTCCTGGGATTTTCGGGGCATTGTGAAAAAGACGAGGCCTGTCCCAAGTATGGAACAAACAGTCACTGTGTTTGCAATATTTCTAGGAGCACAATATGAAACAAGGGATCTTTGAAATCATTTCCAACCGCGAGCTGGCTCCCGGCACTTTTGAGATGGTGCTTTCGGGCGACTGCTCGGCCATCACCGCGCCGGGCCAGTTCGTGAATATCAAGCTGGACGGATTCTTTCTCCGCCGCCCGATTTCCGTGTGCGACTGCATCAACAATCGCCTGACGATCGTCTACAAGGCGGTCGGCAAGGGCACAAAGGTCATGTCTGAGCTTGCGCGGAAGACGAAGCTCGACCTGCTGACCGGCCTGGGCAACGGCTACTCGCTGGACAACAGCGGCGACCGCCCGCTGCTCATCGGCGGCGGCGCAGGCGTGCCGCCCATGTACTGGCTGGCAAAGCATCTGCTTGCAAAAGGCGTGAAGCCCGTGGCGATTCTGGGCTTCAACAGGGCCAGCGAGCTGTTCTATGTGGACGAATTCAAAGCGCTGGGCATCGAGACGATCGTCTGCACGGCGGACGGCAGCGTCGGCGTGAAGGGCTTCGTTACGGACGGCATGAAGGCCGCCGGCAGCTATACCTATACCTTCGCCTGCGGCCCGGAGCCGATGCTCAAGGCCGTGTACAACCTCTCCGAAACCGACGGCCAGTACAGCTTTGAGGAGCGCATGGGCTGTGGCTTCGGCGCCTGCATGGGCTGCAGCTGCAAGACGAAATACGGCAGCAAGCGCATCTGCAAGGACGGCCCCGTGCTCACGAAGGAGGAGATCCTATGGTAGATACCCGCGTCTGTCTGTCCGGCTGGACGCTGGACAATCCCGTGATTCCCGCCAGCGGCACCTTCGGCTACGGCTATGAGTTTGCCGAGTTGTACGACATCAACTGCCTGGGCACGTTTTCCTTCAAGGGCACCACGCTGCATCCCCGCTTCGGCAACCCCACGCCCCGCATTGCAGAGTGTCCCTCGGGCATAATCAACGCGGTGGGACTTCAGAATCCCGGCGTGGAAAAGGTGATCGCCGAGGAGCTTCCGAAGCTGAAGCAGTGCTTTCATAAAAAGGTCATCGCCAACGTCAGCGGCTTCTCCGTGGATGAATACGTACAGACTGCGAAAAGACTGGACGTCGAAGAACAGGTGGGCCTGATCGAGGTCAACGTCTCCTGTCCCAACGTTCACGGCGGCGGCATGAGCTTCGGCACCTGCCCGGAGGCTGCGGCGGAGGTTACGCAGGCCGTCAAAGACGCCTGCAGAAAGCCGGTGTACGTCAAGCTGACGCCCAACGTCACCGACATCGTCTCCATCGCCAGAGCCTGCGAAGAGGCCGGCGCGGACGGCATCAGCATGATCAACACCATGCTGGGCATGCGCATCGATCTGCGCCGCAAAAAGCCCGTCATCGCCAACACCATGGGCGGCTTCTCCGGAAGCGCCGTCTTCCCCGTGGCCCTGCGCATGGTCTATCAGGTTTACGAAGCTGTGAAGATCCCGATCATCGGCATCGGCGGTGTGAGCTGCGCGGAGGACGTGATCGAGATGATGCTCGCCGGCGCGACAGCCGTTCAGATCGGCGCAGCCAACCTGATCAACCCGTTTGTCTGCCGCGACGTGGTGGAAGATCTTCCCCGCGCCATGGAACAATACAGCATCACTTCCCTCACCGACATCATAGGAGGCGCACACGCATGAATCGAGACGTCATCATCGCCTGCGACTTTGCCAGCCGCGAGCAAACCCTGGATTTTCTGGACAAGTTCACCGAGGAAAAGCCCTTTGTAAAAATCGGCATGGAGCTGTTCTATGCGGAAGGCCCCGAAATCGTCCGTGAGATCAAGCGCCGCGGCCACAAGATCTTTCTCGATCTGAAGCTGTGCGACATTCCCAATACCGTGCAGAAGGCCATGGCGGTGCTCAGCCGGCTGGACGTCGACATGTGCAACCTTCACGCCTTCGGCACCATCGAAATGATGGAGGCCGCGCTGAAGGGCCTGACCCGCCCCGACGGCACCCGCCCGCTGCTGATCGCCGTCACCCAGCTGACCTCCACCTCCGAGGAGCGCATGAAGCGCGACCTGCTGATCGACAAGCCCCTGCCCGAGGTCGTCATTCACTATGCGCAGAACGCCAAAAAAGCCGGACTGGACGGCGTGGTCTGCTCTCCGCTGGAGTCCAGGGTTGTGCACGAGGCCTGCGGCGACGAGTTCCTGACCGTCACCCCCGGCGTGCGCTTTGCCGGCGGCGAAGTGGGCGACCAGGTGCGCGTCACCACGCCCGCAAAGGCCCGCGAGATCGGCTCCGACTTCATCGTCGTCGGCCGCCCCATCACCGCCGCGGAGGATCCGGTAGCCGCCTATCGCAAGGCCGTCGCAGAGTTCGTCGGCTGATTCACACGAAAGGATGATTCTATCATGGAAAAGAAAATCGCAAAGGCCCTTCTGAGCATCAAAGCCGTCATCTTCCGCCCCGACGAGCCCTTCACCTGGGCCAGCGGCATCAAGAGTCCCGTGTACTGCGACAATCGCCTGACCCTGACCGCCCCCGAGGTGCGCACGCAGATCGAAGAGGGACTGGCCGAGACCATCCGCAGGAATTATCCCGACGTCGAGGTGCTGATGGGCACCTCCACCGCCGGCATTGCCCACGCTGCCATCGTCGGCCATCTGATGAACCTGCCCATGGGCTATGTCCGCTCCGGCGCGAAGGATCACGGCCGCAAGAACCAGATCGAAGGCCGCCTGCTGCCCGGACAGAAGGTCGTGGTCGTCGAGGATCTGATCTCCACGGGTGGCAGTGCCATCGACGTCGTCAACGTGCTGCGCGAAGCGGGCGCGGAGGTGCTGGGCATCGTCTCCATCTTCACCTATGGCATGAAGAAGGGCCTCGACCGCCTTGCCGCTGCCGATGTCAGGAACGTCTCCCTGACCAACTTCGACGCCATGGCCGAAGCCGCTGCCGAGGAAGGATACATTCAGCCCGAGGACATTCAGCGCCTGATCGCCTTCCGCAACAATCCCTCTGATGAGAGCTGGATCGGAGGCGCAAAGGCATGAGACATCTGATCGACATCCTCGATCTCAGTCCCGCTGAGATTGACGAACTGATCGCGACGGCCAACGATATCATCGCCCATCCCGACGCCTATGCGCACAAGTGCGAGAGCAAGAAGCTGGCGACGCTGTTCTTCGAGCCCTCCACCCGCACACGCCTGAGCTTTGAGGCCGCGATGTACGAGCTGGGCGGCCACGTGATCGGCTTCT